>JAAHHN010000057.1 GCA_010672165.1 Spirulina sp. SIO3F2
TTCGAACGACGTCGCGCGCGAAGCGGTCCGCCGCCTGCGCGACGCGGGTGCGGTGATCCGCAGCCAGGCTCCGCTCCTGCGCCACGTGAACGACGATGCCGAGGCCTGGGCGCGCATGTGGCGCGAGCAGGTGCAGATGGGCATCGTGCCGTACTACATGTTCGTCGAGCGCGACACCGGCGCCCGCGAGTACTTCGAAGTCCCGCTCGTCGAGGCCTGGCAGATCCACCGCGACGCGATTCAACGCTGCTCCGGCCTGTCGCGCACCGCGCGCGGTCCGTCGATGTCCTGCGAGCCCGGCAAGGTCGAGATCAGCGGCGTGACCGAGGTCGCGGGCGAGAAAGTCTTCGTCCTGCGCTTCATCCAGGGCCGCAACCCCGACTGGATCGACCGCCCGTTCTTCGCGGCGTTCGACGAGAAGGCCACGTGGATGAACCACCTGCGTCCGGCCTTCGACGAGCCCGAGTTCTTCTTCGAGCCCGAGCTCTTCCGGATTATTGCAGGCTATGTCACCAGTCCGCTACTGCGCCTCTCCCAGCTCTGGCAGAACTTTCAAGAGACTGCACTTTCTCTCGAACGGCTGAGCGATATTGTAGATCATCCCCAGGAAGCCGAAGCCGATGCCCGCGGGAATTTGCCCATGCCGCTGATTCAGGGGGCGATTACCTATGACCAAGTCTCATTCCGATTTGGCAATAGTGGCCCGCTGCAATTGGATAATGTTTCTCTGGAGATTCCAGCCGGGGCATTTGTGGGCATTGTGGGTTTGAGTGGGTCGGGTAAGAGCACGCTCACAAAGCTGTTGCCCCGGTTGTATCATCCGCTGGGGGGCAGGATTCTGGTGGATGGTTATGACATCCATAAGGTGGAGCTGTATTCCTTGCGCCGTCAGATTGGCATTGTGCCCCAAAATACCCTGCTCTTTGAGGGCACGGTGCAGGAGAATATTGCCCTGACCAACCCTGATGCAACATTTGAGGAGATTGTGGCGGCGGCAAAGGTGGCGGCAGCTCATGACTTCATTATGGAGCTGCCTGCGGGCTATAACTCTTTGGTGGGAGAGCGTGGTGCTAACCTTTCGGGGGGACAACGGCAGCGGGTGGCGATCGCTCGCACCATTTTGCAAGATCCCCGTTTACTAATTATGGATGAGGCGACCAGTGCCCTGGACTATGATACAGAATCTCAGGTGTGTCGGAATTTGGTGCAGGCGTTTAAGGGGCGAACAGTACTGTTTATTACCCATCGCTTAAGGACAATTCAACATGCTGACCGGATTGTGATGATGGGCAATGGGGCGATTCTGGAGCAAGGCCCCCATGAGGAGCTAATGCAGTTGCAGGGCAGTTATTTCTGCTTGTTTCGGCAACAGGATGATTAGGTCAGTGAGCAGTTATCAGTTTTTGGGTCATGAGTAACCAGTATCTTGAGCTATCGATGCAATTCTTTGAGCCTTAATTTCCGAACTCCACATTCCGAATTCAAAAAACTTTGAACCTTGAACTCTGAACCCTGAACTCCAGAATGACTCAAACCCTCCCTCCCCCCACATCTACCTCCGACTCAACGCCGTTTGAAGATCCGATTCTCCTCAAGCAGTCTCCTTTTTTTTCACGGTTGTTGTTGTGGGCGATGTTGGCGGTGACGACATTTACGATTGGTTGGGTATTTTTGGCAAAGATTGACCAGGTCGTGGTAGCTCAGGGGGAGTTGGAACCCCAGGGGACGGTGGAAGAGGTGCAGGCGGCGGCGAATGGCACAGTGGCTGAGGTGCTGGTGGAGAATGGCGCAACGGTCAAGCGGGGGGAGCCGTTGATTGTATTTGATACAGAGTCGGTGGCGGCGGAGTTAGTGGCGCTGAAACGGCAGTACGAGTTGCTGGCACAGGAGACAGCATTTTATCGGGCGCAGTTGGGTCAGGGGTCTTTGAGTGGGGTGGATTTGACGGCGGTGGATGTGCCCGCCGATGTGTTGTTTTTGGTGAGAGACCGTAGCAATTTGGTGGGGGAGATTGCTTTGCTGCGCTCTCAGTTGGGGGGCTCGACCACAGGGTTGTCGGGGACGCAGCGGGTGCGGTTGCGAACGGCGCAGGCGAGTTTGGGGGCACAGTTGCAGGTGGATCAGTTGGCGGTGTCGCAGTTGCAGAGTCAGCTTGCCCAGACCCAAGCAGAGTTGGCGAATGCTCAGACTGATTTGGCGTTGGAGACGGATAAGCTCAAACGCTATGAGGAGTTGGAGGATGCGGGAGCTGTGGCAGAGCTTTCAACTATTGAGCAGCGGCAACGTACGAATGCAGCCGAGACTCAGGTGGCGGTGTTGACGAAGGAACAGCAGCGTTTGCAAGAGGCGATTGACCAAGCTCAGGCAACGGTGTCCACAACGGTGCATGGGTCTCAATATGAGGTGCAGGCGCAAATTGCCCAGGCGCAGCAGCGGATTGAGGAGATTGATGCGCGGTTGGGGAAGTTGATTGTGGACAATGAGCGGCAGTTGGCTCAGCTCAAAAGTGAGATTGAGCAGACGGCGGCGTTGCTGGTGGATCATGAGTTGGTGGCTCCGGTGGCGGGGGTGGTGTTTGAGTTAGACGCCTATGAGGGGTTGGTGACGAATCGCTCGGAGGTTTTATTGAAAGTGGTACCTGCGGATGCGTTGGTGGCAGAGGTGTTTATTGCGGCGGATGATATTGGTTATGTGGCACCCAAAATGGATGTGGATGTGCGTTTGGAGGCGTTTTCGAGCAGTGATGGGGCCAAGATTGGGGGGACGATTCTTTGGATTGGGGATGATGCGGTGGAGCCAGATGAGTTGAATCCTTATCATCGGTATCCGGCGAAGGTGAAGTTAATGGCGCAGGTGGTGGAGGTGAAGGGGGAGACGAAGCCGCTGAAACCGGGGATGCGGGTTAGTGCTTCGATTAAGGAGCGTAAGCGTCCGGTGATTGCGGTTTTTGCGGATTTTATTACCGACCGCTGGGATAGTCTGAAAAAGATGCGGTAGTTCCGATAACGCTCACTATGGGTTTTTGATACCAAGAAGTTGAACGATACTTCTTGACTTCTTTCAATCCTATTTTTGGTTAATGTCCCAATGTTGCCTAAACTCTATGAGTTCAGCCCCAGTAAAATAGCTGTATCTATTTCCCTGTATAGCTTTGAGTATTCTCGGGCAGTCCAACTTCATTTCTCAACCATACTCCAGGTTAATTTGACCCCAAATAGAGCAGATAATCCGGATCTGCTTGAATAGCCATCGTAAGAGAGAGAGATTGGGTGGTAGGGATGCTCATGGTATATGGTTGATAATTTTAATTAATTAATCCACTACTCGCTGAGTCACTGAGCAAGAACTGCCCCTAAACATTACGATTAATTATATTGATGACGTTTGGTGAATGAGCATGAAAATTTCTGCTGCCTGCTTTGCGACAATGACGACTGGTTTACTGTTAATAACCAGTTGTACAGGAAGAGCACCGACTCCGACAGAGGAAACAACCACAGTCAGTGATGCTGACGAAACAACTGCCACGGAAGTTTCTTACAAAGTGAATTTAGATGAAGAGGGCCGGGCACTTCATGGTTATGACCCGGTCAGCTACTTCGCCACAGGCGAACCCAAAGCTGGCTCTGAAGAACATCAGTATGAATGGGATAATGCCATTTGGTACTTTGAGACCGCAGAGAATCGGGATGAGTTTGCAGCTAACCCTGAGAAGTATGCCCCTGAAAATGGCGGCTTTTGTACCTTTGGTGTGGTCTTGAGCAAGAAGTTTGATGGTGATCCCAATGTTTGGACAATTTATAAGGATCGCCTTTATGTCTTCTTGAATGAGGAGGTTAAAGGAAAATTCTTGCAAGACCAAACTGGAAATCTAACTAAGGTCAAAGAGATCTGGCCTCAGATCGCAGACAAATCCCCAGAAGAACTCTAAGGAGAGCTACTTTTCGGTTCTGAATGAATATCAGATTCAAGAACTCATTGTCAGTTTTAGGGGACTCACATTTTTTACTAATCTTGATAGTGGAGGGTTTGACCCCCTCCACTACAGTGAATTGGTGACAAGAAAAATGAATAAATATTCTATTTTCCGATCAAACAATTAAGGCAACTATACTTGTACTCTTCATAAGGTTTAGCCTTTTTAAGTTGCTTTAAAAAGCATCTCGTGCATGATGTGTGCTTGCGCTCTGGGTACAGAACAAAAGTTTTAAACTGTATGTAGTCTACATATCGAGTTAATATAGTAAACCTAAGATCAGCAAAGACTACAGGAAATAGGTTGGGTTTTGCGATAGGTCTACCCAACCCAAAAAGTCACAAAGGTTTCAAGCAGCGAGTATTTTTAAATTTTGTACTTCAGGGTTGTTATAGATCACAATGAAACATTAGAAATACTAAAGCAGCCTTTGGAGTGTTGTTGAAAGATACAAGAGTGAGAACTCATTCAGATTCAAGGTCTAAATTTTCTGGGTCTCCCTTGAGCTGAGATTATGGTTGCTGAGTTGAAGATGATTGGTTTAGAACTTATATTTTGCACTCTCCTAATCAAGGCTTTACAGAAAAGAGACGTAATCCAGTTGCAAAGTCTAAGATACTAAGGCTATTGGATTTTTTCTTGTCGTTAGATTGCTGTACCGGCGATGTCCCAATATCCCTTTAAGCTGTCTCATCAATTTTCCTATGTGGCTGTTGTTGCCGTAGGGGTGATTGTGGCGATCGCAGGCTTAAACTTCTGGGAACAAGCGCAGACCAATCAACTCATTGTCCAACAAACCAAACTCTTACAACTCAAAAAACACCTTAGCCAGCTAGAACGCACGACCCTCAATGCTCGGTTGGATGAAGTGCAGATGCTCAATACCCATAACTTGAGTTGGTATGAACGATTTGAGGAAAATATGGCTCAAGCGAATGTCTGGGCTGACAAATTGACTGCTAATACGACAGCACAGGGCACCATTGGTGAAGACCTCAATGTGCTCCGCAAAACTTTAGAACGGTACGCAACTTCAGTGGAGCGCACCTATGCTGTCAAGCAAAAGATGGGGTTGGGTATGGAAACGGGCATCCTTGACCAAATTGATGCCCTCGAAGCCCCCATTCAAGCAGAGCTGAACGCAACCAATAAAGCCCCCCTCATGGTGCAATTCGTCTCGTTGCAAGTGTTAGAAAATGACTTTAGCACCACCCTGAATATGAAGTTGGCAACCCAACTGCGCACAGAAATCGATCAACTTCAACAGCAAATTCAAGCAGCCGCGCTCCCCCCCATTGTCAAACAGCAACTGCTGGCTAATTTGCAAGCCTATCAACAGGCGATCGCTCAATTGCTCGATCGCACCGTTGAGCTGGAACTGGTCAGCGCTGAAAATACCCTGCAATATGACCGGATTGCACCCCGGCTGAGCGATTGTCAAACCAAAGTCAATCAACTTCTGAGTCTCAATACCCAGCAGCTCTATCGTCAGCGCCAGATCTCGCAGTTTCGCACCATTGGGGTATTTTTGGTTGCGGTGTTGATTTTGCTGCTCCTGATGGCGGTTCAACTGCGAGCAGCCCACCGCCTTGTGTCTCGTTTGCAACAGCTTGCGCTCCAAATGGGAGCAATGCGCCAAGGTCAGGTTGTCGCTCAGCAAGAACTCCCACGTGGCTCCGATGAAATCGGCCGACTCGCTACAACGTTTCTCGACATGTCCAACCATATTCATGACCAGATGGAAGTGATTCAACAAGAACGAGAAAAGTCTGATGTTGCAAATAAAGCGAAGTCTACCTTTCTGGCTCGAATGAGCCATGAATTACGCACACCGCTGAATGCGATTTTGGGATTTGCCCAACTTTTGGGTCGGGATGAAAATCTGCTTCCTCAACACCATGAGCAAGTGAATATTATTCGGCGCAGCGGCGAGCATTTGCTCTCGCTAATTAATGATGTTCTTGATATGGCAAAAATTGAAGCGGGGCGCATGGAGCTTGAGCCTGAACATTTTCGCTTGGCTGATTTTATCAAAACGATCACAGAAATGTTTTCGCTCAAAGCCCAAAGTCAAGGCTTGGCTTTGCTGGGACCCAAACTCGAAGCGTTACCGGATACCATCTGTGCCGATGAAGGCAAATTGCGTCAGGTGTTGATTAATCTGTTGGGGAATGCCTTTAAATTCACGGAAGAGGGTCATGTCCGTTTGGGAATGGAGATTTCCCCCCTTGATGATGCTCAAGTCTGGTTAAAGTGTGCGGTTGAAGATACCGGGGCTGGAATTGCGCCCGAAGAGTTATCCAAATTGTTTGAGGCCTTCACCCAAACCGAAACCGGCCGTCGATCAGGACAAGGTACAGGATTGGGTTTGTCGATTAGTCGCCAGTTTGTTGAACTGATGGGTGGTGAACTCAACGTTCAAAGTCAAGTCGGGTCAGGCACTCGATTTTCATTTACGATTCCGATCGAAGTGATTGATGCCACTCCCATTCAGAATATTCCTCGCTTACCTGAGGTTAAGACCCTTGTACCGGGACAACCTGACTATCGCATCCTCGTCGTTGAAGATAAAGACTACAACCAACGTTTGATGGTACAACTCCTGGGTGATGTGGGCTTTAGTGTGCAGATTGCTAATGATGGTCTCGAAGGCATTGAGCAATGGCAAGCTTGGCGACCGCATCTCATCTGGATGGATATTCAGATGCCCCATATGGATGGGTTTGAAGCCACGGGCAAGATTCGGGCGCTGGAGCAGGAGCAGGGATTGACACCAACAGTCATTATTGCCTTAACTGCTAGCGTGATGAAGTCTGAACATACCCGTATTTTGGATGTGGGCTGCGATGATATTGTGGGCAAACCCTTTCAGGCCCATGAGCTACTAGCTAAAATCAAAGACTACCTAGACGTAGATTATCGCTATGTGGAGTCGGAAACGGTGATGAGTCCGATCGCAGCCGAGCCAGAACTTAACCTCGCCCAACTACTCCAGCCCCAGCCCACCGAATGGCTTTGGGATGTACACAATGCCACATTGGAAGCCGATGCAGACAAAGTCCTTGCTCTTTTAGCGGATTTGCCCCCTGAGCAGGTTGACCTTCAAACAACGATCGCGGCATTGATTGAGAACTTTGATTTCGAGACCTTGATTGACGCAACCAGTGCCGCGATCGCTGAAACAGTGAATTCATCAGTATGAACTCACATTTCACTTCCCGATACAAAACTGGCTAAAAATCCGATCGAGCACCGATTCCGTGACCCCTTCGCCAATAATTTCATCAAGGGCATAAATTGCACTACGCAAATCAATTGTCCAAAAGTCCAGCGGCAGGGCTTGGGCGATGGTCTCTTGCACTTTTTGCAGTGCTATCTGGGCTTGGGTTAACGCAGCTGCTTGACGCTGATTAATCGCTACATCCAAATCGCCAGCTTGGAGTTGGCCCGTGTGTACAGTTTTTAAGATGATCTGTTCTAACTCTGTAATGCCTTGACCGAAAGCGGCTGCTGTCTGCACGACACCTGCGATCGCCTCAGGTAAACTGCCCTCTCTCAGCGTGGCTAAATCTGTTTTATTGACCACCACAATCACAGTCTGCTGTTTAACCTGTTCATAAATCGCGGTTTCTGCTGCGGTCCAACCCACTTGGGCATCTAGAGTCAGTAGGACGAGATCAGCTTGCTCCGCGGCCTGACGTGATCGCGCCACACCAATCTGTTCAACGCGATCGCCTGTTTCTCGAATCCCAGCCGTATCGAGTACCTGGATGGGGATGCCCCCCACTGTCAAGCTCGATTCCACCACATCTCGGGTCGTGCCAGGAAGTTCCGTGACAATAGCGCGATCGCTGCGACTCCACGCATTCAGCAAACTGGATTTGCCCACATTGGGTTGGCCAACGATCGCCACCTTCAGCCCACTCCGCAGTAGTTCGCCGCGATCGGCAGTGGCGAGGAGTTGAGTAATCTCAGTTTGGACTTGGGTGAGTTGACAACTGAGGTGTGCCTCATCTAGCGGCGGCAAATCCTCTTCAAAATCGATTCGGGCTTCTACCTCTGCAAGCAGGTCAATGCAGGTTTGACGCAACTGGCGAATAGGCTCGGCTAACTTGCCTTGCACCCCCGCTAATGCGGCTTGGGCTGCCTGGGGCGATCGTGCCCCCACCAGATCTGCAATACCTTCTGCTTGGGTCAGATCAATCCGACCGTTGAGAAATGCTCGCAAGGTAAATTCCCCAGGTTGGGCCAGCCGTGCACCCGCCTGGAGACAAAGCTGTAACACCTGTTGTACGGGCATCATGCCCCCATGACAATGGAATTCCACTACATCTTCGCGGGTAAACGAACGAGGCGATCGCATCAGCAGCAATAACGCTTCATCTACCACAGCTTGGGTCTGGGGATCGCGCACCGTGCCATAGAGAATGCGATGACTCTCCCACCGTTGACGACCAGGGGTATGGAATAGAGTATGGGCGATAGTGAGGGCTGTCCGCCCCGACACGCGCACAATCCCAATACTGCCTTGGGCGGGAACAATTGCTGAGGCGATGGCAGCGATCGCTTCACCTTGTACGATCTTCTCCCCTTGCATAATTGGCGGCGGCATGTCAGACGAGGGCAGGCTGTGGAGTGGCTTGTTGAAGCCGCGTCAAAACATTGGTTGCTGCCCCCGACTGGAGGAGCGAGCGTGCTTGCTCAAACCCAGCTTCGAGGGTCTCAGCTGCCCCCACAGACCACAGATAAAACCCCCCATTCCAGATTGCTGCACGACTATATTCGGTGTCCTGACCCGTCAGGGTCGCTTCAATTTGAGCAATTAAGACCTCTAGACTCTCTAACGGGAGATCCGGGCCGTGGAGATCATAGTCACGGGCATGGAGCTTCAGTCGCTGGGGCTGGGTGTCACCGCGACGTTGGGTGCTAATAATCGCTGTGCGCTCCCGGGGTAAATCACCACTGCCTTCAAGGCCTTTGATCAAAGTGTAAGACTCAACCCCCCGTAAAGCTAAGGTATCTTGCATAAACCGCTCCGTTGGCGGATGCACAAATCCCGCCAGCAGATGAACCAGTCCTGTATAGGGCGTCCAAATCAACTCCACCGTTGCAATGGGGGGACGCTTGCCAATTTGGGCTCGGTAGTCATTGACGGTAGTCGTGGCAGCAAAATGCTCAGGCGTATAGAGAAAACTGAGATTGGCGTTGGCGAGCAGCTGTCGAATCTGAGAGCGGTCTAACCCTTTGAACTGAACCCCTAGCTGTTGCCAAATGTCGATCAGTGGTAAACCAAACTTAGTAGCAATACGATCGCCCCCATGCATAAGAACAGGCACATTGGCAGCAGCTAAAATCAGCGCTGTTACTGGTGTTAGGGGAGCCGTGCGCGATCGCCCATCATAGGGATTACCAAGAACCGTGAGGCGCGATCGCAAATCGAGGGCGACCAGAGGTGGGCAGGCGCGATCGTACGCATCTAAAAAGCCGGCCAATTCATCGGCCACCGGGCGTTTCATACGATGGGCAATCAGAAATGCGCCGATTTGGGCTGGGGTTGCCACAGCATCTAGGATCAAAGTTGCGGCCTGAGATGCCTCTGAGCGGGTCAAAGCCTTGCTCGTGTGGGGGCCACTGCCGACTTTTTTGAGAAGCTCACGGAATTCTGCACTCATAGGACGTAAGGATCAAGCCGGAAAGGGTCAGCGAGGAAAATTGAAGCCAGAAGAACTGGGACTATAATCAGTTTGGTTTCAATACCTTAACATTGCTGGGTTACTGCCCTGAATGGATTTTTGGGGTCGAGCATGTCTGCTTTCTCGTAACCGTTCCCAAACTAATGATGATGGCAGGCTCTAAGCAACTGTGGAATGCATGGAGTGCGGGGATTGGGTGAAAAACTGCCGAACCAGTTGGCGGAAGTGGGCGATCGGTGGAATTTGGAGCCGATCTTGGGTGGTAACACAGACAACTTGCCGCGAAAGATTCCAATCATCAGGAGTTCGGAGCACCCGCTCAACCGGTGCCAGGGTGCGGACTGCCAAGGTTGGATCTTGGCGTGATTCTAGCAAAGCCGTTTGGGGCAGTAGGGCAATCAGTTCTCCTTGGCGAACCACACCGCGAAATGCATCCAGGGTATTGAGTTCCATTGCAGTTTGAATGGGAGTCCCCAACTGCTGAAAATGCTCCTGTACGAGTCGCTGCATTCCGTACCCATCCTTGAACACCACTTGTGGATATTTCACCAGTTCTGTCCAAGGGATTTGGGAGTGCTGGGTAAGGGGATGATTAGCTGCCATCAACACTTCCACGGGTTCGTCATAAAGGAAATCCACCACCATTTCTGAAGACGTTGTTAAAAAACGGTTATGCATAACGATCGCCACATCAACTAGATTATCGCGAAGGACTTTGAGGGCGCGATCGCTCCCCAGCGCTGTCACTCGCAGTTGCACATCAGGATAGTAGCGGCAAAACTGGCGCAAGATCGGCGGTAAATGATGAGCACAAACGGAATGAATCGCAGCCACACAGAGTTCCGGTTGCTTACCATCTCGCATATCTGTCGCTTCCTGCAAAGATTGATCCCATTCATGGCAAATGCGTTTAATGCGGGGCAACAGTTGTTCGCCAAAGGCCGTTAAACTCGCCTGACCACTCCGGTGAAACAGGGGTAAACCCACTTCCGATTCAAGGGCTTGAATTTGACGGGAGATGGTGGATTGGGTAATGTGACAGGCTCGGGCGGCTTGCCCAAAGTTGCGGGTTTCCACAACGGCCAAAAATGCACGGAGCTGCTCGATTCTCATGACTCAATGAAAAATTCTGGGGATAATGGCAATGGAACCCAACAAGGTATGGCATCAGAATGATCAGAAGCCTTGAGGGACAAGCGATAACGCGCCTGACCCCAAAAATCAGTTAGGGGGTGTAGACTGACCTCCCTATCGCAATGCTTCAGTGTTCATGTTGATGACAAGCCCCGTTTCGCGGTATCCGCGAAAACTTTCCCCAGCCAATGGGTTAAGGTTGCAAATAGGGGATGCCAACCATGAAACTAGCGCATTATTAAATTTGATTTCGTAGGCATCGCTACAGTCCCCCATATCCAAGCCCTTACGTCCAATCCCGATAAAAGCTACTCTCTTGCCAATTGTCTTTGACCAAAGCGGCGATCGCGGCCTGTTCTGACTCAGACAAGGGCCTAAAAGCTTGAGCAGCACGAATATTGTCTTGGAGTTGTGTCGGGTTGGCCGCAGCCACCACAGCCGCATGAACCCCCGGTTGCGTCAGACTAAAGCCCAGTGCTTGGGAGATGCTGGTTAACCGTCCAGGTTTCAACAATCGTCCATAGGCTGGCACCTTCATTGCAGTCACTCCTACATTGAGTTCTTGGGCAACTGGGAGCACGGAAGAAATAAAAGAACGGGGATGGTGGGGATCAGCGGCATTAATGGGAATCAAGGTGGCATCGAAGGGATAGCGTCGTAGCCCCGCCACAATCACCGCAGGTTCGTGGTGGCCAGTGATCCCCACTGTGTGCACAATTCCTTGGTCTTTCGCTTCGTTGAGGGCCTGGCAAGCCCCGTTAGATCCTGTAACCTGTTCAATTTCTTCGAGAAACGAAACATGGTGAAGTTGCCATAGATCCAGATAGTCCGTGTTGAGTCGCTTGAGCGATCGCTCTAGTTCTCGCCATGCCCCGTCACGATCGCGTTGAGCAGTTTTGCTCGCCAGGAAGAGGTTTGAACGATAGGGGGGCAGAACTTTCCCAAGCTGCACTTCGCTATGACCATAACTGGCGGCGGTGTCGAAATAGCGAATGCCAGACTGGAGCGCGGTTTCAATGAGGGTAATGGCTTCGGCAGTGCGATCGCGCTGACCCAAAGGCGTTTGACCCGCCCCACCCAAGCCAAAAATCGGGATGTTTATCCCCGTTTTTCCCAGAACTCGCTCGGGAATCACCGCAGAGGTGGGGAGTTCCCGCGCTGCTTGAGCATTGGCAGATAGATTTGGCGAACCATGCCGACGCTGACGCCAACGAGACAAGGGGTAAGCGCTCACCAAACCACTCACCAAGGCAGCACCTGTCATCAGGAGATTTCGACGTTTGGGCATGGGGTCAACCTCGTAAAACTCACATCGTCAATGGTATTGATTACAGATTACTCTGCACCTCAAGGTTTACAACATTAATATCCTTGATTCGGATTGTTATATAATCACCTTGTTGTCTTTTAGTGTCAGCTTCCGACACTCAATATCAGGGATGTCACCAACCCAGCCTGAGTCCGGCTTTACTCTAATTGAATTACTGTTTGTCGTTGTTTTGATTGGACTTCTAGCGTTTATCGCTGGCCCAGGCTGGGCCGGTTTTACCCAACGCCAGCGCATTAATCAAGCCACTGAACAGGTCTATCGGGCCCTGCGATCGACTCAAGGCGCAGCCAAGAAATCTAAAATCGCTTGGCAAGTTACTTTTGTCCGCGATCCCAGCGATCCAGATGTGATTCGCTATCAGCTCCATCCCGCAGCCGAAGCGGATGATGTTTTTGTAGACCCCGCTCAACTCGCTACCCTAGAAAGCTGGCCAAGCCTCACACCTGGTGTCACCTTTGCCACCCAGCCTAATAGCAGGGGGAAATCCGAAACATCGATCCGCAGCAACGCTGCCAAAACACAATGGCGCGTGATCTTCAATGCTCAGGGCTGTCCAGTTTTCAAGGCTAGCAATACTTGTACTCGCACTAGCCTCAGAGCACTGGGGCGCATTGGCTTGACCTCAACTCCTGATGTTGAACCTAGCCAAGCTCACCGTTGTGTAATCATTTCCACGGTGCTTGGTCACGTGCGTCGTGGCCAATATCATCCAAAACCCAAGGATGACCGTTTTTGTTATTAGCCTGGCTTGTTACAGACGCAGATATCCCTCCGAGAGAGAGACTCCGCTGCACTCCTATTGCAAACTCAGCACGCCAATAATTACGTACTTGCCATAAAACTTGGTTCGTGTGCCATAAAGCGCAATATCCACTAAACGCCGATCTTTCCGTTGACCTTGAAACTGGGCTGAAATTACGGGATTGTAGCCTTGAAAACATTGCTGAAGTTGTTCAGCAACTTGGTGATAGTGGGTGGTGGCGACTAATTTTAAAATCGAATCGAGAACCACCAGTTCGCCAAACTCATAACCGAAGATCTGAGCAATCAGTGGATTGGCATATAAAAACTTGCCATTGTCCGCGATGATGAAAATGCCCACTTGGGAGAGATCTTGCTTTGTCTCAGGAATTTTGGCATCTTCGGTATTTTTTTCTTCCTGTTTCTGATGCTCCAATACATACAGGCGAGCATTATCCAGCGCCAATGCCATTTGTGTGGCACACATTTGTAATAATTCGCTGGTCGCCTCGGTAAAGTGATGGGTTTCGGGGTGAGTGAGTGTCAACAAACCCAAAAGGGCTTTACCCCGCAGGATGGGAATACAGAGTGCTGAACCTACTGTGTAAGGCTGGTTGGGTAACGTGACCCAGCGATCATCAATTCGGGTATCGGTAATGATCCCGGGTTGTCGATTGCGTACCACCCAGCCAGCTAAACCGCTATCAAGCACCTTACCAATCAAGTCAGCCCGCTGCTCCCGAATGGTTGCCCCCCGCGCCAGAATACTCTCGGTTACAGCACCTTTATTGTCGAGCAAAAATAGACTACTCTCTTCAGCATTCGTTAGCTTCACCGATACTTTGATCGTTTGCATTAGCATCGATCGCAGCATCAGACGACCCGTTGCCGCCCGTCCCATCGAAACCAGCGATCGCACGAGTTCATCTTGAGCATCAAAGGCCAGTTTGACTTTTTCGAGATGCACTAAGCGCGCTTGGAGAGATTCAACTTTTTGAATTAATTCTGCTGCGGATAGGTCAGATAGGGCGCGATCGCTCATTTAACAATAAACCTCACAAAAGCCAAGATTCGCCTCGTGAGCAGAATCCAGATACATTATCTGAGGTCTGGTGTATGTCTGAATTTGGGAGGGATTTCCCCCTGTTAATGTTCAAGTCAGCATCACCAAACATCACCACTCAAGATCTCATGATAAGTCCCCAGGTTCCTTCGCGGTGAAGGAGTAGTAATAATTGCACAAACGAACGGGGAGGGGTTTGCCCCCTCCCCTCAACCAACTCAATGGCTAATCGTCAGTTTTTGTACTACGCCTCTGAGCTCGACGTTGTGAGTTCAGGAGTTTGCATCGCTTGGAACATCTTCAGCAAGCGATCGCCCCAATATTTCACGTCATAGGTCGCCACTGTCTCATAGAGCTTGCCCATGCGCTCTTTCTGCTCAGCTTCTGACATTTCCAGAGCTTGCTCAATCGCCTGATCCATTGCCGCGTGAGAATAGGGATTGGTCAAAATTGCCTCTGGCATTTCCACCGCTGCTCCCACAAATTCTGAGAGCACCAAGACCCCTCCTTGTTCTTTGTGGGTGACCACATATTCTTTCGCAACCAAATTCAAACCATCTCGCAACGGCGTTGTCCAGCACACATCCGCAAGTTTGTAGTAGCTCATCAGGTCAATAAACGAAATCGGCTCAGTATACAGAATCACCGGACACCAATCCCAAGTGGAGAATCGACCATTGATCCGACCCGAGAAGTGTTCAATTTCTTCTTGGGCCGTTTGATAAACCCGCATACCACTAGCCGAGCGCACACAGGAGACCAACAAGCTGACTTTGCCATGCAGATCGGGACGGCGTTCTAACAACCGTTCATAGGTTAAGAGCATTTCTTTGTTGCCCTTGACATAGTCAATCCGCCCAGCAGCGATGATCAATTTGCGATCGCCCAATTGCGTCTTCATCTCAGCAAAGCGAGCTTTTGCCGCATCTTGAGCCAAGGTATTAAGAATATGCTCAGGGTTAGTACCCACCGGGAACGCATCGATATTCACAGTTCGGCCCTGATACTGCAATTGTGTCACCATATCCGGCTCAGCGAGGGCGGTTCCGGTTCGGGTCATATGTTCGGGCACAGCACCGCGCTTGAGAACTTCTACCTTAGTAACACTGCGAGCCACATTCACAAAGTTCTCGGAATAGCGGGGAATGTGGAAGCCCACCACATCACAACAGAGTAAACTTTCAATAATTTGTTGTCGCCAGGGAATCACATTAAAAGCATCCACTGATGGGAATGGCGTGTGGTGGAAGAAAGCAATCTTGGCCTGGGGTTTAAGCTGACGGATGTAATAGGGCGCCAGCCAAAGGTTGTAGTCATGTACCCAAATCAGGGCATCATCCGCAGCTTCTTCACAGGCTGCCTCTGCAAACAAGCGATTGACCGTTTGGAAGTTGTCCCAATTAGCCGAGGAATCATCAAAATGCCAGGGGAAGGCGTGGAGGATGGGCCAAAACGCTTCTTTGGAGGTGATGTGATAGAAATCCCGCACTTGTTGAGCGATGAGGGGAATCCGAAACACACTGTAATTGGTCTCATCTTCAACCGTGACTCGGGATTGGAAATCCGCTTTCTGGTCCTCAGTCACCTGTTTCCAGGCGATCCAAGTCCCGTAATTCACATGCCCAAAAAAGCTTTTGAGTGTGGGCATAATGCCATTCGGGCTTTTCTTGGGGCGATAACGCACCTGACCATTCTCAATGACTTCATCGTAGGGTTCACGGTGGTAGAGAATAACGAGTGAGGATTTCATAATTTGGGTTTAATTGTAAGGAGTAATCAATTGGGGGTGAAAGCCGGACAGGTTCCGTCTGCGTGGATTCTTGCTCAGGCAGGAGAGGCATAGCGCTCCCTCCGAGAGGCTACACAACAACTCAACTCACGCTACAGTTTTGCCACCGGCTCTCCGTAGTCGGAGAGAAATAAGGTTACGTAGGGTGGGCAATGCCCACTCAATCAGGGTTTTGGAAATAGGTTCGGATTTACAACTCAACTACGATAGTTCATCGTGATCGATTGGGTTTTTCCATAGATAAAAGTCACCATGTCATATCCTGAATGAAGCATGACACTAGCCCAAGATAGAAATGCATCACCTTAAGATCCTCCCAGAGAGCGATGCTTTTGGCTATGGTTGGCAGATTGAAGTCTTAGCTAGGGTGATTAATGGACAAAATAATGTCTGAGACCGAAACAGAGTGGCTAGAAATCGGCAAAATTGTTGCTCCTCAGGGCTTGCACGGTGAAGTGAGGGTACTCTCCGCTTCTGATTTTCCGGAGCGATTTTTGGAGCCGGGCCAACGGTGGTTGCGATCGCCATCTCAATCCCAACCCCAAGCAATTGAACTTCTTAAGGGTCGTCCGGTTCCAGGCAAAAATCTTTACGTTCTCCAGCTTGCAGGCGTGGCTAATCGAAATCAGGCGGAGGCGTTGCGGGGTTCCATGCTTCTGGTTCCGGCTAGCGATCGCCCCCCCTTAGACGAAGGCGAATTCCATGTCAGTGACCTAGTCGGTCTAACCGTTATTCACCATCAGACTCAAGCGTTGATTGGCACTGTTGTTGATGTATTTGCGTCCAGCCAGGATATTTTGGAAGTCCAACTTGCGCATCCTCCTGCTGCTCCAAGGCACAAAAAAAAGCGGCGGAAACAGATGGCTAAACCCGCTACGGTGCTTATTCCGTTTGTGGAGGTGATTGTCCCAGTTGTAGATCTAGCGCAGCAGCGGCTGGAGGTGCTACCACCACTGGGTTTGCTGGAGGATGAGCCACCCGATAATGCAGAAACACCTCCTGACCTTCAATTCGATGCGACAACAGTTCCAGTGACTGAGTCTCCTTAAGCAACTTACCCACGCCATCGTAGGGGGTGGGGGCGGCACGACCACCAATTAAACAGGGGCAAACCGTCAACCAGAGTTCATCGATCGCGGCGATCGCCCCTAAACTCGCCACCAGTTCCCCACCCCCCAAGACAGCAAGACGATGAATGCCCAGGTTCTGAAATTGGGGCCAAAGCTCTGTCCAACCAATCTCGGATGAGTCAGTAGATGTAGAACTAATCAGAACGTGGTCAAAATCGTAGGCTTGGGCATTGAGGGCCCCTTGAGATGTGGTGATCAAGCCACGGGAAATGGGTTGACTGAAAAAACGCCAAGCTGGCTCAAATTGTCCCGAGCCAGAGCAAATGAAATGTAGGGGTTGAGATGCTTGGTCCCGCGCAGCCCGCTGGTCGAGAAGACGGGGATCACGAAGGGTTAAGCTAGTATGGTAGGCGCGAAGTGTGTTCGCCCCCATTAAAACCCCATCTGCTTGGGCAATTTGGGTTTCAAGATGAGCACGATCGGCTGCTGAGCCAAATCGTGCTGGTGAGCCGGAGCCATCACTGATTTTGCCATCTGCACTCATTGCCAATACCACAACTATTTTGGGGCGCATCATGGTACTTTCTTCCCCCTAAACTCAATTTCCTCAACGGCGTTGCCTGCCCCCCGAACCCGAAATGACAACTGTCCCCTCTCCATCGACATCGTTTCGGCGTTTTTTGCTCTCTCGTCTGTTGTGGCTGATTGTGCCAATTTTGCTGCTTGGTGTGGGCACAACCTACACCGTAACCTATCGTAAGGCGCGTTCAGCACTGTTGGAGACTGCCCGCCAAAACCTCACGGAAAGTGCCATTCGCTATGGCAGTCAAGTGGAGCGAACCATCACCAGCGCCACCAGTACAGTGGCGACCACTGCTCAGATTTTGAGCACGAGTACGGATATGCAGGCCACACTGACTCAACTCAGTCAACAGCAACTTCCTTATATGGTGCATTGCCTCCAAACCTATTCTGTCCAATCTCAAGAATTAGTTGCTAGCACCTGTGGCTCCAGGTTATTACAGCGCTTTCCAGTTGAGCCTTGGCCCAGCCGTCAACCCTCAAACTCAGCCGCAGAATTAGCGCCAGTCATTGAAGTGTTGTTGGCTCCAGCAACTCAAGATTGGCCGACTCCTAAGCAGAAAGTAGGCGGTTTGCAAACTGTAAGTACCCTGAATTTACGCCTGGCCAGCCCCATCTATCAAGACGGTGGATTAACTCAAGTCCTCATCGCAGAAGTTGGACTCAGTGAGCTGACCTCACAACGTCCCAGTTCCCTGGCAGGTGTGCCGATGATCATCGATGCCGATCAACGGATTTTATCCCATCCTGTATCTGAGCGGGTCGGACGCTATGTGCAGGAACAACGCCATCCCAAACCGTTAGAAACATTAGTTAAGAAAGCTGTTCAGGGTGAAAATAAATTCACTCATCTCTACTCCTTGACGGAGAAAGGAGAGGAACATTTAGCTGGCTATACTGCGATCGCAAGTCCTTTACCCGATCAGCCCGACGCCAAATGGGTGATTATCGCTTTTACCCCTCTAGAAGCCGCGATCGCCCAGGTTAAAACCATTCAACAGGTGTTGCTGCTGGTGCTGGTACTGATGACTTTGCTGCTATCAGGAGCCACAGTACTTGCGGTGTTCTATGTGGCACAGATGATTGCCCGCCCAGTCGAACTGCTACGGGATGCTGTTCTGGATGAGACGTCGATTCAATCGAGTAAAATTCCCTATACTTCCTCAATTCTGGAATTCAACCAACTTACGGATGCGGTCAACAGCATGATTCGACGCCTAGTGAGTTGGACAGAGGAACTCGAAGGTGCTTGGCAAGAAGCTCGGATGGCCAATCAGCACAAAGACGAATTCCTGGCAAATATTTCCGATCAATTGCGCACCCCCCTCAATGGTTTGATTGGCTCACTGCAAATTTTGCAACATGAGCTGTATGAATCACCGGAAGAGCAGCAAGAATTTCTGACCATTGCCGAAGAGAAAACCCTCTGTTTAAAAGATCTCATTGATGATCTCTTGACTTTGTCGCTATTGGAGCGAGGAGATGCAGAAGTGGCGATCGAGCGTTTTAACCTCCATGAAGTTCTCCAACAAGCCCTTAAGACCCAGGAACTAGCAGCGCACAATAAGAACCTAGTGCTCGAGCACCAACCCTTGGGCGATGGAGCCATTTGGGTGCATGGCGATGGTCACAAGTTGCAACGAGTACTGAGTATTGTGCTTGAAAATGCAATCAAGTTTACCGCTACTGGCCAAATCGACCTCAGTATTGAGATTTTGCCGACCGGTCAAAGTAGGATCGTCAGTCCCAGTGGCCAGGTGGCCCGTATTGTAATCCAAGATACAGGTGTGGGCATTCCCCTTGAACGTCAGAAGCAGCTATTCCGACCGTTTGTTAAGGCGCATGATACGGAGCCATATCGAGGCGGCAAAAGTACAGGTTTGGGGCTGGCGATCGCCCGCAATTTTATGCAATTGATGGGTGGGGATATTGCACTAAGCAGTGCTGGTCTTAATCAAGGAACCAGAGTTTGGATGGACTTACCTATTGCGAAACAAGTATAAGCGGGCAACAGAAACTCCCCATCTATAAAGTTCAACCCCCATTGTTTGGGTTTGTTGGTACTTGAGTAGCCCAAGCCTGGACAATGCCATAGAGAGCAACCACAATGACCGCCACCACGATAAATGCTGAAATAAATTTGAGCACAAGCCCTAAAACTGACATGCTCACAAATAGGGTTACTAACAACAGCAGCACGCGGCCCAAAGGGGGCAGTGCAGTGAACCAATTCTGGAGCCGTTGCCAAAGATGGTTGACCAGTCGAGTGGTTGCGGCATGAGAGGATGAGGGTTGAGACGCCATAGGTGTTAGAACGGGTTAGGGAGCTTCATCTTATTAGCGTAATCCATCTTATTGACGTAAAGCTATTGGCGTTATCGAATTGCGAGAATCAAGATTTGAAATAGATCCCAATACTCTCCAACCCGTTAGGGCACATGAGTTAAGGAGAATTCTCTCCGGAAGGACAAACTACCACTACACTTATGGGGAAGTGAATGCAACATCTTGAGGAGTGACTGTGAAACGCTATCTATCCCTCGCTACCCTGTTATGGGGACTACCCCTTCTAACCCCAACTGCTGTGGCTCAGTGGATTGAGTCGCCCCAAATTATTCAACCGGATAGTATTACCAAACCGGATAACAAGGTTGAATTCTTACAATTTTCTGAACTCACCGCCACACCTACTCAGGCAGAGGCCCTTGACCAACGCAGTGAAATATTGAGTGAGCGGCCGCAAAGCATTTCCCCTACGGGGGGCTGGCTCCCCTCAGAGACCAATGAGATGGCCCAAACCTTTAACCGCAACCTGTTTGTTAATCAACCCTGGAGCTACATTGGTGCTGGTGCAGGAATTGGCGTCAATGGCAATACCCAACTCTCTCAAGGGTCAGCAGTCGTCAACGCTAAAATCGCCTTGAACTCTTCCCTATCTTTACGCCCAGCCGTTTGGTTTGCCAATCAAGTCGCAATTACATTGCCACTATCCTATGATATTCATCTATCTGGTTCTGATCCCTTTGAGCCTGCTCGATTTCATCCGTTTATTGGTGGAGGATTAATTTTCACCGTTGATAGTGATACGAGTGCAACAGACAACGCGGAGGATAATGTTGGTCCCATGTTAATGGGGGGCATGGATGTACGACTCTCGGATGAGTGGGTGTTTAATACCAGCGCCAATTTTGGTTTCATCGACGATCGCACTGAAATTGGCATCATTTTGGGTGTGGGTTATGTGTTTTCGGGTATCTAAAAGAGGAGCGCTCCTTCAGCTCACCGCGTCTTAATAACGGAAGCGTATAAACACCACTGCCTTTGAGGGGTGGTGTTTTACTTTAATCTAAACCTTAAAAAAGGAGCGCACCGCCAGCGGTACCCTCCTTAATCACCATGACCAAATTGTGAGTTGAGCTCAGATTCTTACGCTTCGTAAGGCTCTGTGCCGGAAAACTTCAGCTTAGCGGGCTCAGGGTTAGAACCAATGTTGCGACCCTTGCTACCCACAGCTTCACGGCCTTTATTCACCTTTTCAGGGAACACACCATCTGCTGGGTGAAGGAATGTAGTTTCACCATTAGGATAAACGCGATAGATCTTGTAGTCCTGAATCTTAGGCTTGAACTTCGTGCGCAATTGAGTGCCGAGGGCTAAGCATTGTTCCTTGCGAGCCAGATAAAGAAGATTCCCACCTACATTCATGGTTGCTGCCCCACCTGTCGGCATTTCAAAAACTTGTGCTTTTGTGCTTGTCCAGGTGATTGCGTACTTTTCTTCAGTATCGGCCTTGCTAAGGAGGCCGCCCGTGCTGCCGCCAAACTTGGGCATTGTGCCGGTAAGTGCTTCTGTCATAACCGTCTCTCTAAAACGATGTTTAGGGGAATGCTATCACCGCGATCGATCGCGGCCGCCGAGTTTGTCAAGAACTGTTACAGTTGGTTTCGCGCTATTTGTTTAAGGATTGGGTCGAAATAGGGCAATCATCTGAAGATCAGCAATGGGAATTCCTTCAAGTTGTTGGTAGCCAAATCGCTCGTACCAGCCCAGGTTATCCGTGACATCGGTTTCTAACCAAACCCCTTGCGATCGCCCATCTGCCTCCGACAGACGATGAATTGCTTCAATAAGCTGCGTACCATAACCTTGACCCTGTGCTTCGGGGATAACCACCAGTAGCGTTAGGTAGTAGTGACTTGGCGATTGGCGTCGTACGGCTTCAATGCGCCGAAAGGAGTCTGAGAGTCGCCAGACCAGCCGCCAGCGTCCCTGGAGGAGGAATTGCACCATGTACCGTAGAAAGACGCTCAGCGAGACCTCGTCCTTGGGTTCTGCATAGAGGGCTGCACCCTGAATCTGTCCTTGGAAATTTCGCAATACCAAAATCGGCTGCTGGGTTTGGGCTTGTACCCGCAATCGTAGAGCTAAAAGGTCTCGGATCGTGCGATCGTGCTGCCCCAGTAAATAACGCAGATAGGGATCATCACCAAAGCTTTGCCACAGCAGCTCAGTTAAAGCTTCGTATTGGTCAAATGGAAGTGGCTCAATTGTACCCATGCGCTTGATCATAATGCTCACATCACTGTCATGGATGCTGCCCAAGCTTGGTACAATCGCTGCGGGAATCCAGACAGGAACGTCCAAGAATTAGCGTAAGTATAAAAAACATGAGTTCAGAATCAGCTAAAACTACAGGGGCAGATGCAGTGGATGCTGCGATCGCCCAAGGCATTGACTTGGATGGCAGCCCCATCCCATCAGAAAAACTAGCCCTCTACAACACAGTAATGGGCTATGAAGCCAATCGCCAGCGCAGTGGAGTGACCAATACAATGCGATCACGCATTGTCCGTATTGGTGCCAAGCATCTGGCTCAGGCGGAGCTGGAACAAATGTTGACGGAAGCTGGGTTTCCAGGGTTAAAACCCAAGGAAGTGCAGTTTTATTATGGAGATAAATCGTAAACCCCCCCCCCGCAGGGGCGTGGTTTCCGCGCCCCTTTCCACGTTTATAAATTCCTGCTAAAAGCCAAAATCGCTGTCGAAATCAAAATCATCGTCCTCATGGTCATAATAGAAAGGACGAACCCGCGAGGCAAAACCAGATGCCTTAAACTGCTTGAGCTGCAAAGGCAGGGGTTGGTTTTTGGCAACGGAGATACGGATTTCAAACTCACTCTCGCCCGGAGGAATCTCTGCGATTGTGCCAACGCGCGATCGATTTTGGAATACGGGATTGTTATTAGCATCGTAAATTCGCCCAAAGACATCCGCATCAACAACATATTTGCCCGAAGGATTCACCGCAATGCCCGTGACCAAGAAACAATTTGCCGATTGTGCCCCCATGCTGATGACTGCACCCGCAGCGAGTTCAGGGGGACAATCCCGGTAACCAACTTGCTTAAGCTGAACTTGGGTTAATGCTGCTGCTGGTGGTGCAAATGCTAAACTGCCTAGGCTAAGGAGGACAATACCCACCCCTGCTATCAGCCATTGGTAAAGTTGCTTCATCGCCTGCGCCTCAAAACTATTCCCACTAGACGATTTTATGGGAATTAATGATGATTTGGACAGGAATTTATAAGGAACCCGAATTATCTAAGGTTGTATCCAACTCCATGCGCTGCTCCATACGACGCAAGAAATAGCCTGTCATCATTGCTGAAGCCAGCAAATTGGCCATATTGTCACGGTCAGTAACAATCTGCATATTAAATTCTTCTGAAGGGAGCATCCCCACTAGACCCTGGACGTTCTGATAAATGATCTGCCGTACCTCTTGGGATGCGGATTGGGCAACTTGCTCCAAAACCTCTGGGTGCTGCTTTTTGAGGTATTGCAGCAGGAGGTTAATATCAGCTTCATCAGACTCAAGGTCGAAGAGATTAGGATCTAATACCATTAGGATCTAGAAACGGTTGCAGATATTCTGTCGTTCATTCTACTGTAAACGATCTTGTCAAGATATGGGGATTTTGATCTTGACGGATGTTCCTCCTCGGGCTAGAGAAAGCTTGCTTAGATTAGTTGGCGATCGCATTGCCAGAGCGTCTGCCAGAGCACCTGCACCCCTTGAAGACAATGCTGAGGGGCTGTGTATTCCTGAGCTGAATGGCTAATACCACCTCGACTGGGGACGAAGATCATTCCTATACGGGTCAACCTTGCCAGAGATTGAGCATCATGGCCCGCTCGGCTGGGTAAGTAATGATAGGAGGTATTCAGCATTTGGCAGCTTTGTTCGATCGCCGCTTGAATTTCCGCATCAGCCAAAACAGCTGGAGTTTGAAGGGTGGGTTGAAGCGCAATTTTGGTGCGGGTCTCCTGGCCAATCGTTTGTAGATTTTGATTCAACTGGGACTGAAGTTGGTTGAGGTGGCGATCGCAAAGATCCCGCAAATCAACCGTTAGTTTGATCGTACCAGGAATCACATTGACCGTATTGGGTATGGTGTGGATCTCTCCCACTGTAGCAACAGTTTGCTTGTGCTCATCATTCGCTAAGGCTTGCACAGCTAAGATTACCCGAGCGGCTGCCACCAAAGCATCCTGACGTAAATGCATTGGTGTTGTACCTGCGTGATTTGCTTGGCCCTCAATTGTGATTTGATAACGGCGTTGGCCAACAATACCTTCGACAATGCCAATTGCAGCCCTCACGGATTCAAGCACCGGGCCTTGCTCCACATGCAATTCCACAAAGGCATGGAGTTCTTCTGACTGGCGTTTAGCTTGCTCAATTGCCTTCCAGTTACCACCAATCGCTGTTAATGCCTTCGCTAAAGGATTGCTGTTTGAACGGTTAAGTGTTGCCATCCTTGACTCAACCGACCCACTCATCGCCTTACTGCCAATCATGCTGCCCTCTTCATCCGCAAACACAATCACTTCAAAAGGATGATGAAAGTGGGCATGGGCATCGTGAAGCGTTTGGGCAATTTCTACCCCTGCGATTACCCCTAAAGCTCCATCGTAGGAACCACCGCAGGACACTGTATCCAGATGAGACCCTGTGGCGATCGCTCCCAATGTCTCATCCTGTCCTGGATAGCGCCCAATCAGGTTCCCCGCTGGGTCAATGCGAACAGTCATCCCAGCCATTTGCAGCCATTGTTGTGTCTGTGCCCTTGCGTCTTGGTCAGCAGCACTAAAGGCTAAGCGGCTTACACCACCATTGGGGAGACGGCCAATCTGGGCCAACTGTTGGAGACGATGGCGAAGACGATCGCTGTTGATTTGCATAGCGGCCGTCGCCGCCAAACTGACGCTAGGATTGATTTTTGGTGGAATAAGCATAGCCTAGCTGTCGAGGCGCTTTTGTCAAAGCTTGGTGTTCTGCCAACACTTTTTTTACCTGGCTAGCGGTTAGAGGACGGGAAAAAAAATAACCTTGGAACTGTTGACATCCCAGTGCATTAAGCTGCTTGAGCTGGATTGGATTTTCAACGCCTTCCGCCACCACATCCATGCCCAGTTTATGGGCTAACACAATAATAGCTTCAATGATCTCAGTATTTTCGCTTTTACGGTTGAGGTTCTGTACAAACGAGCGATCGATTTTCAAGGTATTAATCGGGAAGCGATGTAAATAGCTTAAGGACGAATAACCCGTGCCAAAATCATCAATACTGAGACTAATCCCTGAAGATTTGAGCTGCTTGATTCGAAAGCGAGTTGCTTCTGTGTCGTTCATGATTGTGCTTTCGGTAATTTCCAAAGTCAAGCATTGTCGTTCTAAGCCTGTTCCTTGTAAGATCTCGTCAATTTTCCTTAATAAATCCGGTTGTAAAAACTGCCGACTCGACAAATTAACATTAAGCTGGATAGAGGTTTTGGGGGGACATTGTTCTTGCCATTTTTGGGCTTGTGAACAAGCTTGGTGGAGTACCCAAAAACCCAACTCAACAATAAAGCCTGTTTCCTCCGCGATAGGGATAAAACGTTCAGGACTCAATAATCCACGTGTGGGATGATGCCAGCGCAGCAACGCTTCAAATCCTTTGATCGTTGGATTTCCTATTGGAGTAGAAACTCCAAAAATGGGTTGATAATAAATCTCGAATTCATCTCGCTCTAAACCGTGGCGTAAATCATGCTCAAGCTGTAACCGCTCTACAACTTTCGTGTGCATATCGCAATCAAAAATTGCAGAGTTGGCTTTACCTATAGCTTTGGCATTATATAGCGCAATATCAGCGTTCTGCAAAAGGTGTTCTGATACTGGAGCTGTTTGATGACTAAGGACAATGCCAATGCTAGTACTAATAAATACCTTATTCTCTTCTAGCTCGAAGGATTGAGTCAGGGCATCATGAATTTGTTTAGCAAGCTGCGTTGCAGCCAACGTCGTGGTAACAGTCCTGAGTAGAATATTAAATTCATCCCCACCAAAGCGTGATAGAACATCTTGGGGTGATAAGCATTTCTGTAACCGCTGGGCAACCTCAATCAGCAAGCGATCGCCAGCCAAATGCCCCAATGTATCATTGACTAACTTAAAACCATCTAAATCCAAAAAAAGAACCGCAAAATGCTGATGGGGGTTGCATTGAAGATTCGCAATGGCTTGTTCTAAATGTTCTACAAAGGCTAGGCGATTGGGGAGTCCAGTCAGGGTATCATGGTAGGCCAGGTATTGGAGCTGAGCTGTTGCTCGTTTGCGATCGCTAATATCCATCAAAACGCCTGAGGCCCCCCCTTTCCCATTCGGACGGGCTGAAACCTCTAGCCAAACCAGATGACCAGACTGATGGAGAAAACGAAACTCTTCTTTAATCGAGATTTTGGTATCGAGAATCTGCCGTATTAAGCATTTGCCATTGTCTTGCTCTTCAGGATGTAAGAAATCATGAAGCGGACGGGTCAAAACAGTATTCAATTCATAACCTAAGGTATTTGTCCAAACCCGATTCAAAAAGGTTAAATGACCCTGATGATCAATCTCAAAAACAATCTCATTGAGATTTTCAACTAGTTGGCGGTAGCGTGCTTCCGAAGCCGCCAACTCTTCCATCAAGCGATATTGAATCTGAGTATGGAGTTCATCTCCGATAGGTTGATGAGCAGTCATGCGGCAACAGCAAAGCACCCTAAAAACTCTTGATGGGTTAACACATCTGCATAGGCCGGAAAAATATGTTGACAGTAGAACTCCTGTTCAAAGATAGTCCGTGAGGCAGTACAGTCCGATAAAATCGAGACTTGATAGCCTAATTCATGGGCACAGCGCCCTGTCGAGTCAATACAGATTGAGGTGATTGTCCCCGCAATAACTACATGCTCAACCCCCTTCTGCTTTAGTAGATGATCTAAGTTTGTATGGGCAAACGCATTAAAGCCACGTTTACCATGCACATCAATAATCCGCTCTCGAAATGGTACAAGGGGTTTGATCATTTCAGAGCCGTAGGTATTGGCTTGCAATGCTCCCACTTCTTTGATGGTTTTGAGAATACCGACTGGATTGACTAACTCTTCATAATTGGGCGTGAAGTTAATAGGGGTTGAAATGATTAACAATGAGGAAGGTAAATGCGTGAGAAGCGAAATTGTATTCGCAATAACATTGTTGACTTTGGAAGACTCTTCAACAACCTGGTGCAAGAGTCCAGTTTCACCAAAGTAGTCGTTTTGATAGCCGACTAAAATGAGTGCAGTTTGAGCAGGATGCATAGCAAAATTCTGGGAAAGCAAAGAAGCGGTAATTTAAACGTAAGCAGCAATTGTGAAAATCCTGTGAAGGAGTCCAACTGCTGAGTTGAAGGCCGAATGTAGTGCATCCCAATCAGTCAGAAGTACTGAAAACCAAGCGAATCAATAGCTTCTGTTCCGAGAAGATTGAGGCTAAGACAGAAACCCTCAGTCTAGATGTCCTACTATTTTAAAGCAGTCACCCCAGCAAGTCTATAGAATGATGTCTGAATTTTACATTTCACGATCATTCTCGCAGTTATCCATATCAAGGCACAAAGACATTAAAATATCCTCATGTTTGGTTTTATCGTCGCGCCAGAAATGGATTGAAGTGGAACACGATAGGATAAATAGAGCGATCGCAAGCAACCCTATTTATGATTCCTGCATCCCGCTTCTATTGGGGACTCCTGCTCGGTGGCGGACTCGCCACTCTGATGAGCTGTTTTGCGCCTGTAAGTAGCAGCGCGATCGCTCTAGGCATTTGGGATAGCCTGCTGTTGTTGGCATTCTTACTCGATGGGTTTCAAGGACGTGACCAACACGTTACGGTTAGCCGCCTGCCGATCAATAAGCTTTCTGTAGGGCGAGATAACCCCATTCAGCTCCAAGTGGCGGCGCAAACCCAACCCGCACGGGTGCAGATTCGTGACACTTATCCTCCTGAATTTGCGGTGTCCACACCCCAATTCCAGCTTCAGCTTGCTGCCCAAGAACGCCAGGATCTGCTCTACACAATTAACCCCGATCGCCGCTGCCAAACCCAATGGCAAGGGATTCAGGTACGGCAATTGGGACGCTGGCAACTTACGTGGCACAACTGGCGGGTTCCGGCAGCACAGAATGTACTGATCTATCCGGATCTAGTAGGACTGCGATCGCTCTCCATCCGGCTGGCATTGCAAAACACCGGGACGATGCGTAAAGCTCAAACCCTAGGGCAGGGAACAGAGTTTCGAGAGTTACGGGATTACCGCCAAGGCGATGATCTGCGCAAAATCAATTGGAATGCCACCGCACGGCGATCGCAGCCAATTGTGCAAGTTTTAGAACCAGAACGGGAGCAGACTCTGATTGTACTTCTCGATCAAGGACGCTTGATGACGGCTCAGGTGGATGGTTTGCAACGATTTGACTGGGGGGTGAATGCCACCCTTTCTTTAGCAATGGCGGGGATTGAACGGGGCGATCGCGTTGGTGTTGGGGTCTTTGACAAAACCCTGAATACTTGGCTCCCCCCTGAGCGCCATTCCACCCAGTTTCTCCAAATCCTGGAACGCCTTGCGCCGTTGCAACCCAATTTTCAAGAACCGGACTATTTTGGTGTTATTAACCAGATTGTTGCCCAACAAACTCGACGGGCATTGGTCGTGATCTTGACAGATATTGTTGATCACACCGCCTCTTCTGAATTGCTCACGGCACTCGCTCGTCTGGTGCCCCGCTATTTGCCGCTCTGTGTGACGCTGCGTGACCCTCAAGTGGATGCGATCGCCCACACCTCTGATACCCTTGACCCTCAGGCAGCATATCACCGAGCGGTAGCGCTGGATCTACTAGCCCAACGCCAGGGGACGTTTCGCCTATTGCAACAGCAAGGTGTTTTAGTACTCGATGCCCCAGCTCATCGCATCAGTGAAGATTTGGTGGATCACTATCTGCGACTTAAGGCCCGCGATCGCCTTTGACAGAACCCAAAAGAATGATCTACTGTGGAGGGTGGCTATTGCCTACGCGGGTGTAGTTTAGTGGTAAAACCTCAGCCTTCCAAGCTGATGATGCGGGTTCGATTCCCGCCACCCGCTCTCTAGAAATTCTTGAAACCCCTGATATAGCGTTGGTCTAGAACCAACGTATGTAGTAGCGATGCTGTACATTAACAGTACACAAAATGTACGGCGAGTGTACAGCAGCAAATTAATGCTACGCCCTGCATAATTCAAATAGGCTCAGGAATCAGCCGCATAGTTTTGCTTTGAACTGAACTGTGTACCGATGTACAACTTCTAGAGAAAAAAGTATATGCAAACTACATGGTTAAACGAGACACCCAAAAAGTCTGGGACTACAAGGCACTCAATCAAGTTTCATAGAATCAAGCCTACTGCCTCTGATTGTGAGCAGTTGTCTCAAGGGCCATCCGCGTTCCTTTCCTTTGTGAAACTCAATCTTGCTGAGTCTTGGGGATTCATTGCTGTTGAACATAGAAAAGGTAACGTTAAACGCTTTTCAGCTTATCTCCACAAGCAAGACACTAATTACTGCTGGTGGGCTAATCTGTCGAGCTTAGACTTAGACCTTCCCTTAGAATTTGAACCTTGGCTAGAGGACTGCAAGGCTACCGCACTAGAACATATAGCCTTATGTGAGATGGGAGAGGGCTGGGTAAATATCGAGGAGCTTTGCAATTAGCGGCTCAGTAAGGGTATTTCTCAATTAATTGAATTATTTCAACACCCACCCTTCCGGCTTAAGTTCGTACCCCAAAAGTCCCATCGTTTCACCTAATGTTCTCAGTCACTAATGCCGTGATACCTTCTGGCTAAGCGCAAGTTCATAAAACTCATTTGGGATCTATACCTTGGGATTCAAAGCCTTTGCCTACCTGGTTTCCAGAATCATGCAGATAACTGCGCATGATTTTCTAGAACTCTGAAGCCTTATCGCTGCGAGAGTAGCCACAACGGATTCTCTGAAACCTTTGTGATTCCGAAAAAAAATATCAAATGGGTTCTGTACTGAGAGTTAAAACTCAATTCCAGGTTGGGCCTTAATCCCCTGCTCTTTAAAGGGATGCTTAACCAGCGTCATCTCTGTCACCAGATCAGCCACTTCAATCAGTTCAGAAGGAGCACTGCGTCCCGTTAGAATCACATGGCAATCAGCGGGTTTCTCCGCCAGTCCAGCCAAAACAGTCTCTGTGGTCAAGTAGCCCAGCTTGAGAGCAATATTAACCTCATCGAGCAACACCAGACGATACTCTGGCTCACGAATGAAGGCTAAGGCTTGTGCCCAGGCTGCTTCCGCCATTTGAATATCCCGATCGCGATCTTGGGTTTCCCAAGTGAATCCTTCTCCCATTGCCCGGAACGTTAGTTGCGCACCAAAGCGTTCAAGCACCGCTTTTTCGGCGGGTTCCCAAGCCCCTTTGATAAATTGCACGATCGCCACCGTATAGCCATGCCCCAGCGATCGCAAGACCATCCCCAATGCAGCAGTCGTTTTGCCTTTGCCGTTACCGGTATGGACAATAATCAGACCTTTCTCTTGATTCGCCTGAGCAACACGCTCGGCCTGTACCGCTTGGCGGCGCTGCATTTTTTGTTTGTATTGGTCAGCCGAAAGCTTGGCGTCAGTCATGATGAGTTTGAGTTGTCTATGCGGGCGTCACCATAATTGTCCCTGCTAATTGGAGTCGTTCGCAATCTACATCAAGGGCCTCAAAGGCAACCTCTGGGCCCAAATCGAGCTGCATTGCTTCAAGGACATGACGGTCAGAACCAAAGCTGAAATGCAAGGGATCAATAGTGAGGGTTTGGGGATTAGCCAAAGTGAGAGACCCACCAAAGCTGATGGGAGTTTGATGGGCTATCCCTGAGAGCTGAATTTCTGAGCCCACAAGCTGAATCTGCTGCCATTGGGGCGATTGTAACTGCGGAACAAATTCAGAGGGCACACGCTCGGTCACAATATCATTCAGCGCGGTCGCCAGCAGTGGGGCAGCCAATGAGGCTTGCAAATCTGCAAAAGTAAGTTGCACAATGCCATTGACAGGAACGGGTTGCAAAAGGTTTAGAGACTTCCCTTTGAGGATTTGGCCGAGGTTGATCCGAATCTGAGCCGCTTTGAGTTCAATGTGACTCAAGTGCATCCCCTGGTAAACCGCATGGTCAGCTTGCAAAAAGACCTCCGGAATATAGCCTGTGAGAATTTGACGGTTTTTGCCCCCAATAACCAATTGGAGTTGCTCAATCTCATCAAGCTGCGATCGCAACCATAGGCGCAATGCTGGGGCCAAAACACGACCAATCAGATCAGATTCGGGTGCAGAATGCGGTTCAACCGTCATGGGTAAAAATAAGGGTGAATAAAAATATTGTTATTTGGCTGGAGATTTTAGTGGTCAACCGTTCATGAAACTCTTAACGATGCAAATGGTCTCATTTTGATCCTGGTAGATCATCGAGATTCCTGTAATATTTGTACATAGTTTGTGCCTATCGACAAGCCCAACTCCTCAACTCACCTGATTCTGCAACGATTCATCATCCTATGCCTGAACGAATCCAAAAGATTCTTGCCCGTTGGGGGATTGCCTCTCGACGCAAGGCTGAGCAGATGATCATAGCTGGCCGTGTTCGTTGTAATGGCCAGATTGTCACCCTTGGGGATCAAGCTACACCGGGTCAGGATCAATTGGCAGTCGATGGTCAGTTACTCCAGGCACAAAACAGACCTGAAGATCTCTATATTCTTTTGAATAAACCCCGTGGGGTTATGTCCACTTGTCATGACCCGCACCAGCGCCGGACTGTGCTAGGGTGTCTACCGAGCAGGTGGCAGCGGGGGTACGGTTTGCACCCAGTCGGTCGGCTTGACGCTGATTCGACAGGTGCTATTCTATTGACCAATGATGGTGTCCTTACCTTAGCCTTGACACATCCGCGCTATCATCTACCAAAAACCTACAAGGTTTGGGTCGCTGGTCATCCAAAACAAGCGGCACTTAGGGTGTGGCGACAGGGTGTAGAGCTAGATGGTGTACAAACCCGTAGGGCAGTGGTGCGAGTTTTACGCTCAACCCCAGAGCAAACTTTACTGGAGGTGATCTTACGGGAGGGGCGGAATCGTCAAATCCGACGGATAGCAGCACAGCTAGGTTATCCAGTTGTGTCGCTTCATCGTAGTGCAATCGGACGTCTTGGCCTGAAATCCAGTCCAGATTCTCCAAGCCTTGCCTTGGGTGAATATCGCCAGATTGCTAAGCCCGAAATTGAACAGATTTTTCAGTTATCCACCCTTCTTGGCAAACTTAATTTGCCTCAAGCTGTTTCGGAGAATTCAGTATGCGGATCTCGAATGATTTCCTGACCCCTGCCCAGGGGAAAAAACTTAAAGAGTTGGGCGATTACCTCCGCGAAGTGCGGATGCATCGTGGCTTGACCGTATCAACTGTAGCCCAACGTACCCGCATCCAGGAACGCTTGATTCGCGCCATAGAATCAGCTGATGTACAGGAACTTCCGGAACCTATCTATATCCAGGCGTTAATCCATCGGATGGGAGATGCTGTTGGAGTGGAAGGGAAAACCTTAGCCGCAGCTTTTCCAACTCAACCTAATTTACGGGCAATTAAGCCGTCTTGGAAACCAGTTAAGAAACCGTGGATGCGTCCGTTTCACCTCTACCTGGTATATGTCACGGTCATGATTGGGGTTGTGAGTGGTTTATCCCTAGTGGTGCGATCGCCAAGTCCTCAGCTTGCTCAATCTGAGCCAGAATCCACTGTTGAAGCAACTGAGCCTGCAACAACAGACCGTCCATCGCCTACTCAGCCTGTCGTTCAAGAGGCGGTTCAAGTTGCTTCCCCCCCCGTCGAACCGGATAAAGTCACTGTAACGATGAAGCTTGAAGAGGAGTCTTGGGTGCGGATTGTTGCTGATGGTTCAGTACAGTTTGAGGGCACCTTGGCCAAGGGTGAAGAACGCACCTGGCAGGCCGATGACGAATTAACGGTGAGAGCGGGTAATGCAGGCGCAGTTGTAGTTAAGATCAACAATGCTGCGGAGGCTAAGCCTCTAGGTAATCCAGGAGCAGTACAAACAGTGACCTATCAGCCGCCGGTGGAGCAAGAGGAAAAGAAGCCGTCTTAAACTCAGTCTCCTATCGACCATGAAATTGCCACCGGCTTGGGCCCTACCTTCCCAAATCCTGAATCGTTTGGGTCAACGTAGTGCAGGTAAGCAACGTGCAATGGTTGCTGAGAAGCATCTACTGCTGATACCAAATCCGGATAGTATAGGGAGTCTTGATATAGTTAGAGAAAAATGGGAAGAACAGTAACGTTAGAACCGCATCTGTCAAGCGAAGAAATAGAAAAGCAATATAAGCAGAGTAAAGACCCAGT
>JAAHHN010000058.1 GCA_010672165.1 Spirulina sp. SIO3F2
TGGACTACTATGAGCAAGGCTTTCGGGTTGCCCAAGCGCTTGATGATCGGCAGAGCGCGAACGAGTTTCTGAGAAGTATTGGGCAGTTGGGCTGGCAAGGAGGACGACAGGAATTTCTAGAGACCCTGGCGTTTTTTCAGGCTAAGAGACCAGAGTTTCTTGCGGCTGGGGATCTTGGGAGCATTGCTGTGAGTGCTGAGGCTATTTCTAGACGAGCAGACCAAGCGCTCCCAGAAGCTCGGATGTATCTCCAGCAGAGCCTAGAGATTATGCAATCGCAAGGTCAACCTGAACAGGTGGCTCACATCTTAGAGCACCTTGGTCAACTGTTCCGCAATCAATCTCAGTTTGAGATGGCGGCTGCTGATTATCAAAAAGCCTTAGAGATTTATCAAAAGACTCAAAACCGAGAAAAAGAGCTAGATATTCTATTTCGCTTGGCTGAGATTTATGGTAATCGAGCTCATCAACTGGATGCCCAAAAAGCAATCGAATTCTATCAGCAAGCGCTACGTATTCATCAAGAGTATGATGTTGATTTAGGGAGTGAAGGACGTACACTAGGACATATTGCAAGGATCTACCAACAGCAAGAAAATTTTGCTGAGGCACTCCGTTATTATCAGCGCCAGCTTGATGTTTATAAAGGGGATGCCAGTCAGACCGCAACAGTTTTGAGTAATATTGCTGAACTCTATGTAACCCAAGGTGATGATGAGACGGCGATCGACTACTACTATCAATCGATTGAGCAACAGCAACAAAGTAATGACAGTTATCGATATCACTCGATTACTTATAAACTTGGCAAAATTGCTGAATTAGAGCTTAAACGTAACAACCTTAATGCAGTGCTCAATGCCTATAATGAGCACCTAGTTGCACTGCAAGCCCAAGGAGATGAGCAAGCGATCGCAGATTTTTTTGTGGGTTTAAGCAATGTTTATCTCCCCCAACACTCTGGTCAAGAGTCAGACCCTAACTTGCAAGCCCAACTCGATCAATTTACTGAGGCGATGATCGATCTCTGTCAACGAGGTTTGGAGATTCTGGGCCCAGAGGGAGACTCACAAGTGCGCACCAGTCTACTCGGCAGACTCGGTAAAGCATACAGGCAACAGGAACAATATGAACTCGCCCTTGATGCCTATCAGCGCAAGCTGACCCTTCATGAAGAACTTGAACCTCAGGAAGAGTGGAACACACAGTATTCAATTAGCACGACCCTCAGCAGTATTGCCCGAATCTATCAAGAGCAGGGAAATATTGAGAAGGCAATTGCCTATTACCAACAGCAAGTCGAGCACCAACGCCATAGTTCCTTATCACTATTCTTTGATCTGCTGAATACCTTAGATAATATTGGCAGAATTTATCGAGAGCAGGATGATTTTGAGATGGCGATCGCCATTTACCAAAACGAGCTAGAGTTTGCTAAGGCTCAAGAAACACAATCTCTGTATGCTGAACTCTTAGGCAGAATTGCGCGACTCTATCGTTCACTCAATAACAACGATCAGGCGCTAGACTACTTTCGGCAGCAGCTTGTGGTGCAACAAAATAATCAGCAGGATGAATACGGCTCCAGTCAGTCAGATATCTTGCAAAATCTGGCAGATATTCATCTAGAAAAAGGTGATGCCATAACAGCTCTAGACTATCTACAAGCAGCAGTAAGAGTTTCACAGGAATTGGGTGAGCCTTATTATATGCTTCGGTCATTTGGGAGCCTGGGCTATTTTTATAGCCAACAAGGCCAATATTCTGAAGCGCTGAGTACCTATCAACAACAACTTGGCGTTGCCCAAGAATGGGGAGAACCGCGTTTTATCGCGGGAGCACTAAGCGCAATGGGTGGTGTTTACTATCAGCTTGAAAATCATGATCAGGCGATCGATCACCATCAACAGGCGCTAAAAATTTATCAAGCGATTGACGATGAGTACTTTGCAGTTTTTACCTCTCGCGCACTGGGTGAAATCTATCAAGAGCAGGGTGATTATCAACAGGCAATTCAATATTATGACTATGTTGTTATCAACCAAAAAAGCTTGTTTGATGGGTCTTTGTTTGATGTCTTATCTGCTTTAGGTTTTATCTATCAAGAGCTGGCAGAATATGACCAAGCCTTCAGCTACTATCAGCAGGCCTATGACTTCGCCCAAGCAAAGGAATATGACAGGGGGCATGTTAGAAGTTTGGCTCAACTTGCTGGTTTGTTTGAAGCTCAAGGGGATTTTCCCAAAGCCATCAATCATTATCGTCAGGCCATCACCACCAACGAATCGATCCGTGCCCGTGCCGAGCAGGGGGCTGAAAACTCTGAGAATCAGGCGTCCGAAGAAAATCTGAATGAATGGTTTAGGGACATTTATCAAGACTTCGCCCACTTACTCAACCAGCAGGGACGCACTGAAGAAGCGAAGGCCGTTTTAGAGCTGTTAAGCATCCCCGAAATTGATTAGATTGAATCGCGGCAACGATCCCCGATTTACGACTCAAGCATGAGCACGCTTTATAATCGCGGCAGTGTTTGTTGATAAAACCGAATGGACTTTCATGCTGACCCCCTGCCCACCATCTCCGTCACCCAACTGGCAGCGCTGATGGCCGATCCCCCCCAAGATTTGCAACTGATTGATGTGCGCGAACCAGAAGAGGTGGCGATCGCAGCCATCCCCGGTTTTGAAGTCTTATCTTTGAGCCAATCCGCCCAATGGGCTGAGCATATTAGCCAACGCTTGAACCCAGCGGCTCCCACCTACGTCCTTTGTCATCATGGGATGCGATCGGCTCAAATGTGTCAGTGGCTACGGAGCCAAGGCTTTGAGCATGTTACAAACATCAGCGGTGGGATTGAGGCGTATTCGATCGCCGTTGACGCAACAGTCCCCCGCTACTGATGGTGATGCTAAATTTTCATCAGGATGCTACGCTCAACATCACATCATAAAAACTTGTTTAAGATTTTGCTGCCTTTAGAAGCGCTCTTTAGTGACCATGCCTCAACCCGTCTATCGCACCCTGAATGAACGCCAACAGCGGGTTCTCTGGGCCACCATCCGCCATTATGTCGCCACCGCCGAACCCGTGGGTTCGAAAACCTTGGCCCAGGAATATGACCTGCAAGTCAGTTCGGCGACGATTCGCAATGCGATGGGGAGTCTGGAAAAAGTTGGTCTACTCTACCAGCCCCACACCTCCGCAGGGCGAATTCCTTCGGATTCAGGCTACCGGGTTTATGTGGATAAACTCATTACACCAGAGACAGAAATTGGTCAGCAGGCGGTTAACTGTTATACCCAAGAACTGGACTGGGCCAGCTCTCAACTAGAACACCTCTTGCAGCAAGCAACCCAGATTTTAGCCACGTTGAGCGGTTATATTGCCCTTGTGACATTGCCCCAGAACCTCAATCAGGTGATTCGGCATTTGCATTTAGCAGCGGTGGGGCGATCGCAAATTATGCTCATCCTGGTCACGGATGCCTTTCAAGCCCAGTCCATCCGTCTGGATTTGCCGGAGTTGGAGATTTCAGAAACGGAGTTAGCTGAAGAGCTGCAATTGCTCTCTAATTTTTTGGACTACAAACTGCGGGGTCAGTCCCTCGCCAGCCTCAAGACTCTGGATTGGCGGGAACTCGATCAAGAGTTTCAGCGCTATGCCAGTGTCGTAAACCTAATCTTGGAAGAAATCTGGCAGTCTTGTCAGCCTCAAACTATTAGCCCGATTTTGATCCAAGGTGTCGCTGAGGCGCTGCGCCAGCCGGAATTTGCCGCGATTAACCAAGTTCAAACCCTCTTACAGTTACTGGAAAAGGAACAGGATAGCCTGTTTCCGCTGTTGTTCGATCGCGCTGATGCCTCTTCCGAACCCTCTCGCGTCATGGTGCGTATCGGGGCGGAGAACCCCATTGAACCCTTGACCAGTTGCGCGTTGGTGGCAGCAAATTATCATCAAGGCACAATGCCTATAGGGAGTGTAGGGTTGTTGGGGCCAACGCGGATGCTCTATGAAAATGCGATCGCGATCGTTGAATCTACTGCTAATTATCTTTCAGGAGCATTGAGCGAGACCGTGGCTTAATCGCTATCCTCCTGACGCGAAAGCCAACCCTGCCCCAAACTCATAACGCTACTGAGGAAACTTAACAGCGATTTGGCTGCTGCATCCTGACCATCGGTGGTGATGATGGTGGTGTTTTGAGCGTCGGGTTTCGGGAGCCTCTCGGCTATTTGGGGCAGTTGAGCAATAAGTTGCGATCGCAAATATTCTTCCGAGAGTTGGTTGGCAATTTCCCGGCGCTGCTGCTCCAGGCGTAGCTCTTCAGTGGTGGTAGCGATCTGATGTTGATGGCGCAGGCTGGCCAGTTCTAGTTCTTGGGTTGTGGTGGCGTGTTGTTGCTCGGCCGCGATCGCATCGAGCTGCATCTGCTGTTGAACCTTGGCCATTTCAGCAGTAAGACGACGCTGTTCAAGAGCGAGTTCTTGGAGTTGCAACTCCAAGTCAGCCTCATTGCGCACTTGGGCGGTGGCATTTTCCGCCGTAATCGCCTGCTGCTGAGCTGCCTGCTCCATCTGTTGACGGCGGGTTTTCTCGGCGGAATCTCGGTTGTAGCGATCGCGCTCTTGATTCGCCTGTAATTGCTCCAGCCGCGTTGCCACTTCCAGGTCAGCGGTCTCGCTGGTAAGTTTATGCTCTCGTTCTCGCGCACTAATCTCTTGGGCATTTTCAATCTCCGCCAAACGAGCTAGCTTTTGCCGTTCCGCCCGGAAAGGGGCTTGTAAGCTTTGCCAGAGTCGTGTGGAGCTAACAATCGCTTCTTTAATCTGCACCGTCACAATCTTGAGCCCCAGACCGCTAGCATTCGCCCCATCTTCTCGGCTGCCTTCGGCCACGGTGCGCAGGCGATAGGTCAGCTCTTCAATAATCGGCTGTTTATCACTCAGAATTTCGTCAATGCTCAGGGTCGCCACTTTGTCTTTAATCGCGGCTTCAGCTTGTTCCCGCAATTGCACATTGACAATCCCCATCGGGTCTTCCGGGTCAGAAAAATCGAGCTTCCAGTAGGCAGTTTCAAGATCATCAATAATCCATTGCACATAGGCTTGTACCAAAATCCCCTGGCGCTCCTGGCAAATGCAGCGGGCATTGATCAAAATCGTTTGCACGGCGGAGGGAATCACCAAAAAGGCATCGGTGAGGGGATTAAATCGGAACGATGTACCCTTGCCCAAATGAATGGGTTTATCATGGCCCCGACGAGTATGTACCACATAGGCATTGGGAGGCACAATCACGCTCTTCCACCACCAAAAGCCCACAATGCGATAGTCGATGGCGCGACCGCCTTGGTGCTGGGGTTGGATCTCTGCCTCAGGTATCACTCTAGCCCTTGCCTTGCCAAAATCTAAGTTTGGCATGGCCGGTGCAGGCGCACCAGCGGCGGCAGGTGGCAGAGACGATCGCTTGCGTTTGAGTTGGCGATCGACGGCAGCCTGTTCTTCGAGAACTTCTTGGAGATAGGTGTTTTCAACTTTGGGTTCCATTTTTTTAGCCATGATTGCAGCGATGGGACAGGGACTAAAGCACTTAAGTATTAGTCTGACTGCCATAACTGGGAGTGGCAAAATTGGCTCACCAAAATTTACACTTGACCCCTTTGACCTAAATTATTCACTAATGTAGGCAGGACTGTGGAATCACATTTCTATCCATCATCTCGTCTATCCGAGTTTGGTGGGTGGCTACAGCACCGCAGTTATCGACACCAGCCGCCACGTCAACCGTGTAAGGGGCACATTTTGCATTTAGCCCTTGGTGAGCTGAACATCGCGCCCAATGTCTCGTATGCTGCGATAGCGATCATCATAGACGTGACAGACACCAGTGATCTCCTGCATCAGCGACCAGGAAAAATCACGCTCGACCAAGTGTGGGCCCCAGTGTTCTTGCAGGGCAGCATGGGCATTACGCAGGTTGTACCAGGGAATGCCAGTGGAGATGTGGTGCGGAATGTGGACGTTGATATCGAAACAAAGCCACTCCACCCATTTGGGGTAATTACAATGAACGGTGCCGGTGAGTTGCGCGGCAGCTTCGTGCCAGTTCTCTGCGGGAACGAAGGGAATTTCGGTCAGAGTGTGGTGGACGATCGTGAAGGTACTCATCCAGAAGTGGTACACCAGCCAGGGCATCACCCAGAATTTGAACAAACCAACGAGGCCGATGGTGGCGATGAGAGTGGGCAGGATGATTGCCATGGAAATGAGTGAGAACAACGCTGAAAAACGAATTTGTTCTCGCTGTTTACCTTCAAACTGGGTCCAATCGAAGTGTTCTTGAACCCAGTGGCCAATCGACCCCAGCCACCAGAAGCGGCCACGTACATGGGTGTAAAGGAACTGCTGCGTCGGGCTCTCCGCGAGAAACCCATCTGAGGTCATCGCGTCCCAGGCATTATCCACGCCCTGCTTGTTGGTGTGCTTGTGGTGATAGTTATGCTGAATCCGCCAACCATGGAACGGGAAAAAGAGGGGCAGAAACATCAGATGACCGACGATATCGTTGATGCGATTGTCGTTGGAGAACGATCGATGACCACAGTCATGGCCCAGAACGAAGGACCCCGTGAGGGCTGTACCCGCAAAAATCCAAGCAAGGGGCAACAGATACCAGGGCGAATAGGCAATAGCAAGATAGCCCAGCGCTACGCAGGTGATATTGGCCGCGACGGCCAGCCATGCCTTGCGTGAATCTTTCTGAAAGACGGACTTGGGGAGAGTTTTCAAGATGTCTCTCAGTTGCAGGTCTGGATCAAGAGTGGGGCTCGCTCCGACTGCGGTAGGTGCAACGGTCATAGGCTTAGGCTTAGAAATATATTGCGGTGAGGTTTGGGGGGACTCTGGGTCTGGGCGGTTGGGTTGAGATGGAGTCCGAAGGGCGATCGCTCATGAACTCAGCCATTCATCAATCAGTCGTTAATTGATGAATGGAAGGTAAGCACTGCATAAAGTTTTGTAAACAGGGTAAAAACTCTAATAGTTATAGCACGCAGGTTTGACCCTCGCTCAACTTTTGGCCAGCTAGGGGTTGAGGTGTGGGCAATGTAGTCAAATTTTTTGCCTACCGAATGGAGCGGTACGAGCACCCGATGCCAGTTGGTTGGCTCGCTCAGGCCCAATGGGATGCGCTAACCCCTGAGCAACGCCAGAAATTCTTGCCCCTCTGTCCGGACTTTGCGATCGAGTTGCTCTCCCCAAGCGGCGACTTCAGCCAAACTCAAACCAAAATGCAAGAATATTTGGAGAATGGGCTACGCTTGGGCTGGCTGATTAATCCCCGCGATCGTAGTGTTGAAATCTATCATCCAGGACAACCAGTAGAGCGAGTGGTCAATCCTACCAGTCTTAACGGTGAGGCGGTCTTGCCAAAGTTCACACTCGATTTAAGCAGAATTTGGTAGCTTGTCCCCAAGATTGAGTTGAAGTTACAGCAAAAATTAAACCATTTAGGATGTTTTTGCACTTCTGAAACACTGATAAGGTGGGCATTGCCCACCTTATCAGTGTTTTGCCAAGAAAACGATGCTTTGAGTCCACCAGTTTACTTACATTTTTTTACAGAGCTTCGAGGATTCTCTGGCTAGAATTTAGCCATATGTCGAGTGTCAATGTCACAGGGGGTTATCTCAAAATCTCCTTTGCACAGTTGCTTGTTGACGCTACTATCCATATGCCCGTTACGGCTTACTCAGGAAAAATGGAAAAAGACAATGATCCTCGTGAATTTTTTGTTAGTGATATTGTCAATGTTGTTATCACTAATCCAGATCGCGAACAACAATCCAGTCAAGAAGATAATAAACCAGTAGAAAAATCTAATTTCAATGTTGTTGTCAAAAATCCAGACTCAAAATCTGCGTTCTTTAAGTGGCTTGATGAAACCAAATTAGGTCAATTATATGATGATTTTGTTGGACTTAAAGGACTGCAATTTTTGAATACGCTCGCTGCGATCATGATTCCCGTTGTTCTCTGGCTTGCAAGTCAGTCATTCAACAAAGAATCTGCAAAAAATAGTTCTCAGTCAGCTGAAGATCTTAATCATCAGCAAACGCTAGCCAACTACCTTGAATCTGTTCGAGACATTCAATATGGTTCCAATGCTTCATCAAAGTCACAATATAAAAAGCATAACTTAATTCGACAAATCACTTTGGTGACTTTAAGAGAGTTGACTGGAGATAACGTTCGCAAAGCTCGTGTTGCTTTATTCCTCGATGAGCTAAGTGTGACCAGTATCAAAGAAATTAATGCAATTAATGAAAACAATGAAGATTGTAAGCCAGAAAAATTCAAAAAATTTGAACCAGATGAAGACTCTGAAAAATTGGCCAAAGAATGTGAAGATAAAATCTTGGATTTCTATCGGAAAGGAGATTTGAAAGAAGCAAATTTTTCGGGTGCATTTTTTCGTGGGACAACCTTTAGAAAAGCCGATTTGCGGGCTTCGGACTTTAGTAAAACGAATCTAGAAAAAGTTGACTTTGAATTCGGAGATCTGAGGAAAGCAAAGTTCTCAGAGGCATTTGCTAGTGGAATAATCTTCAAGAATGTTGATTTGGAGGGTGCTGATTTTCGCAACATGAAGTTAGAGAATGTCGAGTTTGAAGGAGCAGAACTCCGTGACGCCAGCTTTGAAAATTCATATCTTCGCTATGTCAATTTCATAGGCGCAAATGATGTGACTTGTGAGCAATTACAACAAGCTAACTTTACCGATGGTATTATTGTGGATGATAAGTTAAATGAACACTGCAATCTGCCCAGTCCTGGGTTACTCTCGATCGCAAGATCTATGAAGGCTATAAGCCAAAAAGCTCTACCGCAGCTTCCCAAATCCCCAAAAAATAGTACTCAAAAACCATGGCCGTTCCTATGAGATGACGGATGCGATCGCGCCCAGTAAAATCAATAAATAGCGCGATCGCACCTCTTGCTTTACATTTGAACCATTTCTTTGCCAGTTGTGGCGCTGAAATATTTCGCCACCGGATGGTAAGCAATAATCGCGGTCGTAGACTGCTCCGGATAGAGCTGTTCGCTTTCATCCATATGCATCCCGATCCGCTGCACATCCAGCAAATCCAACTGCTTGTATTGGTCTTGCATATTCGGACAAGCCGGATAACCAAAGCTGTAGCGGGAACCTTGATACCGCTGCTGCAAAATATCTCGAATTCCAGTTGGCTCTAGCTTTCCATAACCCAACTCAACCCGCACCCGCGCATGACACCATTCCGCTAACGCTTCAGCGGTTTGGACTGCCATGCCGTAATAGTAGAGATAGTTAGTATAATCATCGGCTTTAAAGAGCTTCTGAGCATATTCTGTAGCGATTTCACCCACCGTGACTGCTTGCATGGGGAAGACATCAATAATGCCTGAGTCCTTGCTAGCAAAGAAGTCGGCAATGCAGAGCCGTCGAGCCGATCGCTGCCTCGGAAACTCAAACTTAGCGACCTCCTGCTTCGCCTCTGGGTCAACCGGGTCATAAATATAAAGCGTATTGCCCTCCGATTGACAGGGGAAATAGCCATAAATCACGGTTGGGTGGAGCAGATTTTCTGCTACAACTTTAGTCTTCCATTCTGTGAGAATGGGATGAACTTTCTCGGCGAGGAATTGATCATATTCAGCCCGATCTTGGCCCTGGGGTTTACGGAACTGCCATTGTCCCGCAAACAGCGCTTGCAAGTCGAGATACTCAAAGACCTCTTCGAGAGAAATTCCACCCGGTTCAAGGATTTTGGTTCCCCAGAAGGGAGGGGTAGGTCGAGGCAGATCGATATCAACTGCTTCTGAACGACGTGTATCAATTATGACTGGTTCTGTGGCTTTCTCCGCTTTAGGTGCAGCACCATTTTCTGAGGTGTAATTATCCCCTTTGAAGTAGGTTGCATTCTCAACTTCTAATCCCCCTGTAAAGCCTGCCAAGTTATCCCATTCTTCAGACTTTTTCGCTGGCATCAGTTGATCCATAAAGGCTAAATCTGAGAAAGCATCTTTACCATAGACAACCCGACCGTTGTAAACTGCCTGACAATCTTTATAGACAAATTTGGGGGTAAGCGCCGCACCGCCTAAAATTACAGGTACGTCAATCCCTCGCTCATTAAAGGTTTCAAGATTGTCTTTCATAAAGGCGGTGGATTTCACGAGCAAACCACTCATGGCAATGCAATCGGCCTCGGATTCTTCGTAGGCTTGAATGATGTTGTCTACAGGTTGTTTAATGCCTAAGTTAATCACCTTGTAGCCATTATTGGTCAGGATAATATCCACCAGGTTTTTGCCGATGTCGTGGACATCGCCCTTGACGGTGGCGATCAAGAACGTGCCCTTGACACTGCTTTCGCCCTCTTCTTTTTCCATGTGGGGTTCGAGGTGGGCGACGGCGGCTTTCATCGTTTGGGCAGACTGCAACACAAAGGGGAGCTGCATTTGCCCAGAGCCAAAGAGTTCACCCACAACTTTCATGCCATCGAGCAAGTAGGTGTTGATGATATCCAGGGGCGGATAGGTTTCCATGGCCTGATCAAGGGCTTCATCGAGGCCAATACGTTCGCCGTCGATGATGTGCTGCTTGAGGCGCTCTTCGATGGGCAGGTTTTGATCAACAGTTTCGCCTTTCTTGGCTTTTTTGCCCGCAAAGACCTCCGTCATCTTGATCAGGGGGTCGTAGGTGCAAACCTCGCCGTCAAATTCGCGGCGATCGTAGATCAAGTCTTGACAGAGTTTTTGGTGCTCAGGGTCAATTTTGGCTAGGGGTAAAATCTTGCTGGCGCTAACGATCGCGCTATCCAGACCCACCGCCATTGCCTCGTGTAAGAACATGGAGTTAAGCACCTGGCGAGCGGCTGCGTTTAAACCAAAGGAAATATTCGAGACCCCCAGAATGATGTGACAGTCGGGCATCGCTTCTCGAATGCGGCGGATCGACTCGATCGTGGCTTTGCCGTTTTCTCGGTCTTCTTCGATCCCGGTGGAAATGGGCAGGGCCAGGGGGTCAAAGAAAACTTCGTGGCCGGGAATGCCGTAGTCATTGGCGGCTTTGTAGGCCCGCTGGGCGATCGCAAATTTCTGATCAGCAGTACGGGCCATGCCCTCTTCATCGATTGTGCCTACAACTACGCCTGCGCCATAGGTCTTGGCCAGCTCCAACACCTTCTCAAAGCGCTCTTCACCATCTTCATAGTTCGTGGAGTTGAGAATGCATTTGCCGCCGACGACCTTTAAGCCCGCCTCCATTTTCGTCCATTCGGTGGAGTCGAGCATCAGCGGTAACTTGGAGGTTTTTGCTAACCGTGAGGCTAGCTCATACATATCTTTTTCGCCATCTCGTCCCACATAATCGACGTTGACATCTAGGACATGAGCCCCTTCTTTGACTTGAGAGCTGGCCAGTGCCAATAAACCATCCCAATCCTCTTTATTGAGCAATGTTCGGCATTTTTTGGAACCGCTGGCATTAAGGCGTTCACCGACAATTAAGAAGGAATTGTCTTGAATGTAGGGTTGAGTGCTGTAAATCGAGGTAGCTGAGGGCTCATACTTTGGCTGGCGTTCTTTCGGCGTTAGGGTTTTGGCAACATCAGCGAGTGCCTTGATATGGTCTGGGCGCGTGCCGCAACAACCACCAATAACCTGGACACCGAGATCTTCGACAAAGTGCATCAACGCCATTTGTAACTCAACAGGGGTGAGCTTGTAGTGGGCATGACCACCGATGTTTTCTGGTAAGCCAGCATTAGGAATACAAGAGATAACAAAGGGTGACATTTCCGACAGGGTTCGAACATGCTCTTTCATCAAATCGGGGCCAGTTGCGCAATTGAGGCCGAGAATGTCAATCGGGTATCGCTCAAAGATGGCGATCGCAGCCGCCATCTCTGTGCCTACCAACATCGTGCCCTGTTGTTCCATCGTCACAGACACCATCAAGGGAAGTCGTGCGCCCTTTTCTTTAAACACCTGCTCGATCGCATTCAGAGCGGCTTTGATCTGCAACACATCCTGACAGGTTTCTACCAGTAACAAATCCACACCGCCATCAAAAAGACCCGAGGCTTGGATAATATATCCTTCATACAAACTGTCGTAGTCAATAAACCCCAGGGTGGGCAACTTTGTGCCGGGCCCCATTGACCCCGCCACAAAACGAGGCTTTTCAGGCGTGGAATATTCTGCCGCAATGCCTTTGGCCAATTCAGCCGCAAGTTTGTTGAGTTCGTAGGCGCGATCGCTCAGGCCAAATTCTGCTAGCACCAGCGGCGCACCACCAAATGTGTCAGTCTCAATGACGTCTGCCCCTGCTTCTAGAAAGCTTCGGTGAACTTTGGCAATGGCTTCTGGTTTGCTGATAACCAAATATTCTGGACAGTCTTCATATTGTTCACCACCTCGCTCTTCTGTGGTCAGGTTTTGAGCATGTAAGCTGGTTCCCATCGCCCCATCAAACACAAGGACTGGACGTTCGGGACTGTGGAGGCGATTGAGGAAAGGACTGTTCATAGGAAATTCGGGCAACAATGAGCAAACGGCCGGTCTATCGCAACAGGGGCAATATTAAGCATATTGTGCCAAATTCTGGTCGCTCCACGGGCGATCGCTCAGCCAAACCGCATTCTGTGAGTAGAATCAAGGATTCAGGCGATCTTAAACACAAACTTGCAGGATCATTCGCACAATCCCATCTCCAAGGCGGGGGTGAGACCTACAATAGGGGGTAAGCGACGTCAACAACAACGCCATGCTAGACAAAATGGAGGCCAGAGCAGATATTCTGCTGGTGGATGACACACCAGAAAACTTGCGCTTATTGTCCACTGCGCTCACACAGCATGGTTATAAGGTCAGAAGTGTGATCAATGGGCGAATGGCTCTCATGGGGGCTAGGGCCGCGCCACCTGATCTAATTTTGCTTGATATTTGTATGCCCGGTATGAGTGGCTATGAGGTGTGTCAACAACTTAAGTCTGATCCCCTCACCCAAAAAGTTCCCGTGCTCTTTATCAGTGCTTTGGATGAGGTGCTCGACAAAGTTAAGGCGTTTTCGGTGGGCGGAGTAGACTTCATCACCAAACCCTTCCATTTCGAAGAAGTGATCGCGCGAGTTGAGAATCAACTCACCATTCAGCTCTTGCAGCGATCGCTGACTGACCTCAACAACCAACTCGAAGAGCGGGTTAAACAACGCACTGAAGAATTACGACAAGAAATTAGCGAACGCAAAAAAGCCCAAGAGCAACTGCTCCATATTGCCCAGCATGATGCCCTAACCCAACTGCCCAATCGCAGTCTGATGATGGAGCGGTTAGAATCAACGCTGCGCGATGCCCAATCGCATCCAGACTATAACTTCGCAGTGTTGTTTTTGGATTGCGATCGCTTCAAGCGGGTTAATGACTCCCTAGGACATCGTATTGGTGATTTGCTGCTTGTGGCGGTGGCGAAGCGACTCAAGCGCTGCTTACGGAGTAAAGATATGTTAGCCCGGATGGGCGGTGATGAATTTGCAGTTTTGGTTCATGACCTTGATAATCCTCAACAGGTACTGGATATTGCCCAGACCATGAATCATCGTCTCTCCCTAGCCTTCCATGTGGAGCAGTACGAAATTTTTATCAATGCCAGTATTGGTGTGGTCTTTAATCGGGAGCAGTTCTACCAGCAACTCAATCCAGAAAAACCCCGGCAAACCCCAGCGTTCGTCTATGGGGATGCGGAGCATCTATTGCGGGATGCTGATACTGCCATGTATCAAGCTAAGGCTGAGGGGAAGGGACGTTACGAAGTCTTCAATATCCAAATGCATGAGCAAGCCATGCATTTGTTGCAACTCGAAAATGATCTACGCCGTGCGCTCGATAATCGTGAATTTTGTTTGCACTACCAACCGATTGTCAGTTTGGCAACGGGTCAAATTGCAGGTTTTGAGGCCCTAGTGCGTTGGCTTCATCCCCAACAAGGATTTATTCCCCCCAATGTCTTTATTCCAGCGGCGGAAGAAACAGGCCTGATTTTGCCCTTGGGAGATTGGATTCTCCAAACTGCCTGTGAGCAGCTCAAGCAATGGCATGATGAGCGGCTCTGTTCACAGCCCTTAACAATGAGCGTCAATCTGTCGGTACGCCAGTTTACCCAAACCAATATTCTGGAGCATATTGAACGGATATTGGTTGAAACTAAAGTTCAGCCAGATTGTCTCAAACTAGAAGTGACCGAGAGTGTGCTGATCGATCAGCCCGAATCGATTATGAAACTTTTGCAGGCTTTGAAAAATCTAGAGCTGCAATTGAGTTTAGATGATTTTGGCACGGGTTATTCATCACTGAGCTATTTGCACCGTTTTCCAATGGATGTGCTCAAAATTGATCAGTCCTTTGTGGGTCATATTGATGAAGCGCCGAAAAACCTCAAAATTGTTCAAGCGATCGTCACTCTAGCCCAAAATCTGAGTATGGAAGCGATCGCTGAAGGCGTTGAAACAGAAGCACAGCTTAAATGTCTGCGTCAATTGGGTTGTGAATACGGACAAGGTTATTACTTTTCACCACCGTTGGCAGCACCTGAGGCGGAGAGACTCTTAATAACAAACCCCCAGTGGTAAGAGAAGAATGGGAACGAATGCCATCGGTCTGTTACCATCAGCTTCGGATTACAGATCTCGTTTGCCTATAGTTGTCCGCTGTCTTAATCCTCATCCCCAGTTCAAATTTGAATTTGAACGCGATCAGATTTATTTATCAAAATGCAAAAACGAGCCTACCATGAGTAGGCTCCTTGTAAGTTTGCGTACTGTCAGCGATTTAGATTAAGTAGATTTACTTATGCTTAGAACGACGCTTGAGCGCCGCTGCTCCGCCGAGGGCGATCGCGCTACCAATCATCGAGAATGGCTCAGGCGTGGTTGCATCAGGAGCAGCGGTTCCGGCCACTTTCCAGTCAGGCCCGTTATAACTAGATTTACTAATCACCCGGACACCGTAAATCGCCTCGCTAACACCCAAATCAGCCAAAGAAACCCCAACTGAGCCCACTTTTTGAGTGCCACCAATTTCCAGGGTGTTGAGCTTATAGCCTGCGTTGCCCCAGTTCCGAGAGCTACCGAGGTGAAGCAGGTTCCCCAAAGCGTTACCGTCTTTATCAATGGCTTGTACATCGAGCTTGCTGTTCTTGCCCCGCTCCCAAACCAGGAGATTATCGATCGCGCTATCAAAGAAGAGGTCAATCGCAAAGTTACCGCGATCTTCGGTGTCGATGATGCTGCTCAGGTTACGATTCCCTAGCGCTTGGGCAATATCTGAAGCACTGGCTCGCTCTGAAGACAAACCAATCGTGGCTTTATCACCCATGTCTGCACTGGCTGCCCCAGTATTACCGCCAGTCCAAAGGTCGTTACTAACGATATTGGCGCTCTCTACCAGCCCAAAGTCGGTGTAAGTTTGCCCGCCGAACTCCACCGATTCCAGCATCAGGTTACCTTTCCACTTATCACGGCCGCTTAAAGCCGCATCGTAGTTTGTTTTAAAGTCAAAGGCTGATGCTGCGGTTGCAGTTCCAACAATCGCTGCACCTGCTAAAACAGCCGCAAAGTTGATTCTAGAACGTGTCTTCATGATTTTAGTCTCTCCATTAGTTAAACAGTTCAGCCAATGCGTAGCCGCACGACATCCCCTCCCATCAGCTCAATCATTGCTTGGGGATGTGGCTTGTTTAGTCAGCACTGGTCAGGAAAATAATTGCGTGTGAAGCTGTTCCCGACTCGTTACTTAATACCTTAAGAGGTATTTGAGTAGTAGAAAATGCTGAGAACTGGAATTTATTTAAATCTTTAAACTTGAAATGCGCTATTTAAAGCCAGAGTGAAGACGAAGCCTGAAAGCCTTTTCGGAAAAGAGATGTGGCGAAATACTGGACTTGTGAAAAACTTGTGAATTTGCTTTTGTCGCAAAATAAAATAGACTTATGAAAAACTTGTGGAGAATAAAGAATATCATTTTTTATTATAGAAATGATATTCTGGTAGATAGTTGAATAGATAGTTGAATATTTTTTTTAGGAATAGAAAAAACGACTCTCCATAATCTATTACTCTAATTAGAGTCTGCCATGACATCGGGATGGGTTGCGAAGCATGAAACGCACTGATCGCAAGCTTTTGAATGATTTTCAGTACTTACATTGTTTGGAAGACTTGTCATTGCCCGATCGCGCTATTTCTGAATTCGTCGGTTTCTTGATAGGATCGCAAGCGTTATGCTGTCCCCTCCCGCTGCTCTATGACGCCCAAGGCCAACGCCAAGTTGTCTGACCTCATTCCCCCCCAAACCGTTGCTTTGGGCAAAGCTGATGCCCAGGTTCGTCTGACTCGCCAAGATGATTGTATTCAGATTTTGCTGCCCGATCCTGAAGTCGCTGGCAGCTCTTGGCTGGAGTTGTGGGATAGCCTTAAGCAGCGACTGCATAACACGGAAGCCTTTTGGAAGTCCGGCGCGATCGCCAAACTCTGGGCAGGCAAACACCTTTTAGATAGTCGGCAGTTACAAGCGATCGCCGATGCCCTGGCGAAAGTCCGCCTTGACCTGCGTTGGGTGGTCACAGCACGGCGACAAACTGCGGTGGCGGCGGCAGGTTCAGGTTTTTCCGTGGAGCAAATCACGCCCAAAGCTCCCGATCAACCCACACCAGATTTAGCAAGTTCAGCGGAATATTGGGCCGAACCCCTCTACGTCAAATCTACCCTCCGCTCTGGCCAGGAGGTCAGCCATCCCGGCACAGTCATTGTCTGTGGTGACACCAACCCCGGCAGTACGATTGTGGCAGCGGGAGACATCATTGTTTTGGGACGGCTGCGGGGCATTGCCCATGCGGGCTCTCAAGGGAACGCGGCCTGTCAGATTTTTGCCCTGCGCATGGAAGCCATGCAATTGCGGATTGCTCAATCCCTAGCGCGACCGCCAGAAGCTGACCCCGATCAGCTCTATCCTGAAATGGCCTATTTGACTGAGTCGGGGATTCGCTTGGCTCCAGCCGATAATTTCTTTAAAACCCATCGCTTTGCGATCGACCAGAATATTTGGCTGGATTCAGCTTGATTGCGTTCACTGGCATGGACGACTCAGAGATCTCCAAACCCGCATTGTGAAGCGGCATCCAGACGGGTAGAGGTGGTTTCTAAACTCGCCCCTACGAAAGCTGGTGATGAGAGAGACGGATAACTCTATTGCTTTCTGATGAATAATCCAGATTAGGACGGGTCATTATATATTGCCCTAAACCCTTTAAAATCTCCCTATTGGCATTCGATCGCAAATTTCTATGACTCGCATTATTGTTGTCACCTCTGGTAAAGGGGGCGTTGGCAAAACTACCATGACCGCGAACCTGGGTTCGGCGATCGCTAAGCGCGGCCATAAAATCGCGCTAGTGGATGCTGATTTTGGTTTACGGAATCTGGACTTACTCCTGGGGCTAGAGAACCGAGTGGTCTATACCGCCATTGAGGCGATCGCAGGGGACTGCCGCCTAGAACAAGCCCTTGTGCGTGATAAGCGCCAGCCCAATTTAGCCCTCCTCCCCGCCGCCCAAAACCGCAACAAAGAGGCGGTCAACCCCGAGCAGATGAAAAAGTTGGTTCTGCAATTGGCAGAGAAATTTGACTACATTTTGGTAGATTGCCCCGCTGGGATTGAATTAGGCTTTCGTAATGCGATCGTTGCTGCCCAGGAAGCGATTATTGTCACCACACCCGAAGTGACAGCCGTGCGCGACGCCGATCGCGTGATTGGTCTCCTCGAAGCCAACGACATCACCAACATCCGTTTGATTGTGAATCGAATTCGGCCGGAGATGGTGCAGCTCCAGAACATGATGAGTGTTGAAGATGTGCTGGAGATTTTGGCGGTTCCGCTGCTGGGGGTTGTACCAGACGATGAGCGGATTATCACCTCTAGTAACCGCGGTGAGCCGATCGCCCTCAGTACAGAGCAGTCTTTGCCCGCGATCGCTTTTAACAACATTGTGCGTCGCCTGGAAGGGGAAGATATTCCGGTTCTCGATCTGGTGGCGACCCATAACACCCTCTTGAATCGCATTCGGCGCTTGTTTCGGAAGTGATGTTTTTAGCAGTACTGTTTGCAGATATACGGTTGGATCACGATTGTGCTAATTGTTAAACCGCTCTGGGAAAAATTAAGTGACCTTTTAGGCGGTCTATTGGGAGGCGGCCAGATTGATAGCCGCTCGGCCGCCAAGCAGCGTCTGAAGCTGGTGATCGCCCACGATCGCGCGGGCTTAAGTCCGGAAATGCTCGAAGCGATGCGGCGTGAGATTCTGGCGGTCGTGGAACGCTATATGGATATTGATACGGATGAGTCGGAATTTTCCCTCTCCAGTGGCGATCGCATGACGTCGCTGGTGGCGAATCTCCCGATTCGTCGGATTCGCGCTAAACCCCTGGAGGAGCAAGAGGCGATCGCATCCGAGACCCAAGCGACTGTCACTGATGCGGATATTAGTGCAGAGCTAATCACGGAGGATCTTGACCCGCTAGAGACCGATGCTGAATTAGAAGACGGGGCAGAATCAGAGGATGCCAATGATGAGCCAGCGATCGATGGGGTGAATGAAATTGATGCGGCATTAGCTGGAGAGGATGAGCCTGAGGAGGAAACTGAGTCTTCTGCTGAGACTGAGGAGGAAGGCGATTGATGTGAGCCTGATAGCCACTTCTATCGTGAGGAAAAATTACGGGGCGTGAACAAGGTTTAGAGGAGGGAATTAAAGAGGGTCGGCGACAGGAGGTGTTGGCGATCGCGGTTCAACTGTTGGATGTATTGGATAATGCCACGATCAGTCAGAAGACAGGGTTGGCGATCGCAGATATTGAGCGGCTTCGCGCTGGGGAAAAATGACTCGCTTTATTGGTGTTAACTGTTCCCCCTATTACGATAAATCTTGTTCTGTTAAATTGACTGCTTTCATCAATGAGCATTGGCAACGCTCAACCAACCTGCGATCGCGTCTTGGAGATTTTGTTGGATTTCTTCTAGGGTTTCTCCTTCGGTAATACAACCTGGCAAGGCGGGGACTTCTGCCCAATATCCACCTTCTTCGGCTGGATGAATGATGGCGCTGATTTCCATTACTTCTTTGACCCAAGTTCAGCTTTGCTTAGATACCTCTGAAAATAACACAACTCATCAGTACAGGACAAAAGCTATAAATTATAGGTTGGGTTTTAACCTACAAGCTTACAAGAGTCTAAGGCGATTCATGATTTTTTGTCCTGTACTCAGGGCACAACTCTATAAAATTTACTCAATTCAGATTAAAGCAAGCAGTGAGGCAATAGCTGGTAAAAGTCTTGTACATGACTCGGTAAGCTGAGCCGTATCTGAAAGACCAGCCACAGTTCCTTTGATGATTTTAATCGCAGTTTTAGCTGCTTTTTGTAAATTACTATCTTCTGGCTTTTGCCAAGCCTCTACTAAAGTTTCAAGTTGTTCAAGGGCTTCTGTTTTGTCCTCATTAGATAGCTCCTTCTCAAACTCAATTGCTGATTGTAGTTGACTCAGTAGTTCCTTTATACCTGGCTTTTCAGGGTCATCGGACTCTGGAAGCTGACCAATGCTGTTTGTGACAGATCCGCTAATTGTACCTATGGCAACTCCAGTCATATTCTGGCTCTCTCCAGATGCCACAACACCACTTACACTGCCCTCTACACCAGTGATACTGATGTTGCCTTTGCTCTGTGACATAATGAACTCTCCTTTATTTTGATAGGTCTCTATGTAAAACTTTGGTTGTTGTAATGCAGTCTCTAGTAACCTTTCTAAACCCTGAATTCGTTGATCCTTTTGTATAGAATCTTTTAAAACAGCTTGAATATCAGAATAAGGTAAAGATAGTATTTTTCGATATTTCTCGAAGTATTGTGCATTAAGCTGGGCAGTATCTATTCTGTCGTTAATGGTAGCTTGTAATCGAATTTTTTGCTCTCCTTTTCCTTCAAGGGCAACAATTTCTAGCTCTGCTTCAGGATTCTCTTCTGCTAGTTGTTGAACTGCAATTGCAACAGCAGCGGGATCAATTTTATCGTAATGGTATAAATCTAAGCTTTTAAAGCTAATCTCTATTCTACGAGGATCAACGTACTGTTTTCTATAGATCTCTAGCGTTTTAACTATAGGGGAAATAAAATCTGTAAAATCATTGGATTGAAAGATTTGACTGCGGTCATCTGGTTTTCGCCAGGGATCTGGATCGTCCGCTGTTGGTAATCGCATGTAAACGTAGTCACATTCTATATTGTCCAGCTTTGAATCTACAGAAATTGCCCAATTCTCAATAGTTGATCCAGTTAATATAGCTCCTGTCAGATCTGTTCCGTAAAGTTGTACCCGAGCTAAATTGGCTTTTTCCAGGTTCGCTGATCTAAGGCTTGAACCACTTAACTTTACGCCCATAAGATTAGAGGCAGTAAAGTTGACATTATTAAGATTTAAATCTTGTAAATCCAAACCCATGAAATCCTTTGATTGTCCTTTTTTGGTAACTACTAATTCTCTTATTATTGATATCTCTAAGTAAGTTCCTTCAAGACGACATTCCTCTAGGTTTTGTACATCTTGCCAGCAGGTTCGTGTTAAAACTGCATTTCTGAAATCAGAATTTTTCAAATTTGAACAAGAAAAGTTTGCATCTGTTAAATCTGCACTTGTAAAACGAGTTCCCCCTTTAGATGCTAAATTAACTGCTAGATTACCAATTAACTGATATCTTTTATCTTCTCGCACAGCACAAGAACCCACGTAAATCATTAATGCAATTGAACTGATGGTCGTTGGCATCATTATAACTAGTGCCCAAAATAGAGTGGGCTTACCAACTAATTCATATATTCCTCCTTCAAATGCTCCGAGCAGTAAAGATATAGATGAAATGGCTATGATTTCATAGGATTTCCAACGTTTAGACAAAATTTTCGCAACAGCGACTGCAATTGATCCGAGGAAAATACCTGCCAGATTTACAGTTAGCAGCATGGCCATAAAAATAGCGAAAACTCTACTATTGGGAATGGGATAACCAGGAAAGGCAATGGTAATACTAACCAAAGTAACAAAAACCCCGGAAAACAACCACAGTTCTGCACCAATCCCCTTAAATAATATAATAAGTAAGAACCCCAAGAAGAAGAACGTCATAAAAATAGCTACAAACAACCCTCCAGCAAGGCTTTTAATATTACCTGTGTAGCCACCCAAGAAAGCTCCTCCAAATGCCGAAATAAATGTCGCTAATGCTACTAAAATTAAAAGAATAGTATTTAAAGTCAATGTCCAACTAGAGCTTAACCCTGCTTTTGTATAGCTTAAGTCTGCACCAACAAGAATAGCTCTTGTAAAATCTGATCCTCGAATATCAGCATAGCTAAAATCAAATCCAGACAGATCTTGATCTACAAATGACTTTTCACGAAAACTTTTCTGATAGCTTATTCTAGACATTATTAATCACAAAACCCTATTAACATCTCCTCTTAAAAAAACATTCTATTGCTTCAGACCACCCTCGAAAACTCCCTCCTCCTCCTGCTATTGGTTCACACCAACCAAAGTAAGGGTCAAAAACAAGATTCCCTTCACCAAACTTATCTAGCTCACAATCAACATATACTGGGTTGGGCAGGTTATGACTCCCAAAGAAATTACCAGTATCTACTCCAAGGCGTACCAGTGAAAATGCACTTATCCAGCGGATATCAAAATCTTCATTTACATTATTCATGATAGACTCTAATGCTTTAATCGTTTGAGGAGATGGGTTAGTAGGGTCTTCAATAAAACCAAGAATGAAAGCTGAATTATAACGCGACTTAAATTCGTTGTCTCCCATTTCCAAAATTCCTCTAAGTGCTTCGTTTAACTCAGGAAATTTCTTTACTTTTGCTGTACTCAAAAAAAATGCATGTAATTTGTCAGTGGGCCACGAATTATAGAAAGAATATAGTCTTTCTCTTTGCCTCAAAGTTTCCTCATCAACTTCCTCATTATGTCTATCATCACCAATCCAAAGGGAATTGCTAAAACCAATAACATTAGATGATTGAAAGTATCTTGAAGCAGGTTTTCTAGTAAGGGCTTCTAGTAGAAAAGACTTTATATCTAATTCCAGAGTACTTTTCTTTTCATAAGTCAGTTTTCCAAGGATGAGTAGAGAGTTTAGACGAACTTCCATGCTCTCTTGAGCATTAGCAAAATATTCAAAAATTTTATTCAGTAAGCTTTGTGGAATCCTATCAACTTCCACTAATCCCCTGACTAAAGCTAGTCGAATATCAGGATCATTCTCTTCCAAAAGCTCTAATACCTCTTTAGTTGCTACATCTACTATTTTAGTGTCTTCGGATTTTAGCTTTAATAGTGCTATTGCAGCTTCCATGCGAACACTAGAATTCTGATCCTGCTTTAAGGTTCTGAGAAGTAATTCAACTACAATTGGTGTAGTCGCTCCAATGCTACCCAGTGATTTTGCAGTATTTAAACGAATTATATCCTCTGTGTTGCTCAAGCCACCAATCAAAAGGACAGCTACTGACTTTGTTCTATTCCCCAGTTTCCCTAGTGTGATGATTGTTTCATTGTGCACTGAAATACATTCATCTTCTAAATATTTAGCAATTATTGCTATGGTATTTGAATTAGCCGCGTTAGTCTTACCCAATGCTCTAATGACGGCTATACGGAGACTAGGAGCATCGCTCCCTATATACTCCAGTAAGGGATTAACTGTAGCCTGTCCCTGATAACCTATTCTTGATAGTCTACCAAGACCAAACTCCTCAACAAAATTAACAGACTTGTTAAGATCAACTGTAGGACAGTAAGAAGAATCTACACCACTCCAGTAGGCAGTTAACTCACTTATCTTGTTGATTATCTCTGTCTCTGTGGGTATGGATAAACGCTCTTTGCTCTCATGAACTTTAAATCCTCGACGCTGAGGATCTTGAGTATTTGCCATAATACATCTTAGAGCTTTAGATACAGCAATGTGAACTTGTTGTTCTAGAGGATATTGTTCTAGAGGATCATCAATATCATAATCTGGTAAATTGCGATGGATCTCTAAAGTACTCAAGTTTTTATATATGAGGAGCTTTTCTAATACAGGAGTAGCCATTGTAGGAACAGCCTTTGAATTAATTAGACTAAGCACTCTAGCTGCTCTAATTAGAGTTTCTGGGTCGCTGCTAGTTTCTAAAATCGCAACTAAATCAGGGATAATTGCCTTCAAAGATAGGCTAGCAAGATCAGAATCTCCTCCATAAGAGTACCCACTTTCCTCATAACACATTATTGTCCTTCCTGATTCTAGACCGCTTTCAGGAAAGTAACCATATCTACCAAATTCTTGAAGGAGTTCCTGAACGTTAACTGGTTTATCAGAATTTGTAGAAAACTCTCCTTCTGCTTTACTTGGACTAGGGACATAATCAGATATTAATAAAGCGATACTCAAAAAACCTGATATAAAAATCTTTTTCATCACCTTCCGCCTCTGACGAACTAGAAAGATTAAGTGGAGAATTATTTTTGTCTTTTATGAACTTTCAAGCGCTTACGAAGCATATTGCTAAGACGACATGCTTAAATAATGTAGATTCACTAGTATCTGCAAGTACATAACAGCACTTGTTCTCGACCTAGTGATCATTTTACCCAGAATACCCAAATATTAAGCTGCAACTGCACCAGCTCAAGAAACATTCATAATTCTGCGTTGAAAGCATGGTATATCTTCTCAGATATATCATGCAAATGGCGGAATCCCAGTGTTCAAGGCACGATTGCCCCCACTCGCTGCCAATAATCCTCATAAGCTTTCACCAAACCACGCCACCATCATCGCCTCCTCCCTCGGAATCCTCACCCAACAAACACCGCAAGCACCACCAACCCCGCCCTGCCCCAACCAATTCGGAATCAACAACCCCTGCACCACTCTGATAAAGGCTAGGTTTTAGAGATTACTGTAAAGGTGATGTAAAACCTTGATATGTAAGAGATCTAGCTTGGCTATCACCTCATAAAAATCCAGTGCCATCGTATTTATCATGATATTCTCTTGGCTGGAAAGCCCCAAGATAAATCGACCACCGTAAATACCCCTTGCATTGTAACCAATTAAATTTCGGGGATCAGTTCGAATAGATATTGTTGGGTGTAGAGCGTGAAATACCCAAAAGTATCCTTTTGGGTAAAAACATACCCCAAAAAACTGATAGCTTACTAAGGCTCATAATTCGGAAAAAATGCAACAGGCAAGTGCTCAAAACCCGGCTTTGCGAAAAAATACCCTTGAAACAGCTCAATCCCTTCTTCACAAAACCATTGATACTCTCGATCAGTCTCTACCCCTTCCGCAATGATATCAATACCAAGATCCTGACAAGTCCGAATAATGCCCCGCACAATTGCTTGACGGGGACCATGAGAATCAATATTTCGAACGAGGGACATATCAATCTTGATACTATCAGGCTGAAACTCAGCCAATAAATTCAAGCCAGAAAATCCAGCTCCAAAATCATCGATAGCAAAGTTAACCCCGAAATTACGGTAATAGTTGATGGCTTTAGCAAACCACAAAAAGTCATTAATAACTTCTGACTCAGTTACTTCTAAGAAGATTTTATTAACAGGGAATCCTGATTCTTTAGCAACTTCAATTAGCGAAGACACTGCTGTCTTAGAAACTTCTATACTTCGTGGAAGGAAATTTAGATTTAGATAACAGTTTACGCCTAAATCAACAGCATTGCGTATTGCATTGACACGAAGCGTTTCATCAAAACAATATCTATTTGCCTCATGAACTTTTTGAAAAACTTGGCTGGCAGACTCACCATTAGACCCACGGACTAAAACTTCAAATGCCTCAACTTGACCCGCTAAAACATTAACAATGGGCTGAAATGCAAAAGAAAAGTTAGGTAAAAACAAGTCCATAGAAATAACGAGGCCTCCAACTCTATAGATATTGGGGAGCAGGGAATTGTTCAAAAGCAGGAGATGCGATCAAGTTACCCTGAATCAGAGTTATTCCTTCATCCAGAAACCATTGATATTCTTCAACAGAGTTAACATCTTTGGCAACGATATCAATTCCCAAATCATCACAGGTCTGAGTAACGCCTCTGACGATGGCTTGCCTGGCTCCATTGGTATCAATATCACGGACAATTTGAATATTCAAAGCAATCATATCTGGGCGAAGAATTTCTAATAATTTGAGTGCTGCACGACCAGCCCCGAAATGATCAATAGAGACCCTTAAGCCAACACCACGATATTCTTCGATAATTTGAGCAAAGTGTTGTGAGTCACCAATTAATTTGTCTTGATCAATTTCCAGAACTATACGATTTAAGTTAATACCATTTCGCTCAGCAGCCTCCAGCGTTGACTGTATAGCGCTACGTGCATCCTTGACTTGACGAGCCATAAAATTGAGATGGAGGTCGGAGGGTAGACCTAATCTCGCCGCTGTACTAATTGCGATGGCACGACAACTCGTATCAAACTGTAACCATTCTTGCTCACTAATTTCAGGGACGATATTTGAAAAGTCTTCATTTTTCTGCCCACGAATTAACGCCTCATACGCTATGACACGATGTTCCTCTACATCAACTATCGGTTGAAAGGCAAAAGAAATTTTAGAGATATGGGATGTTGCTGATTTTAATGAAACTTCTTTTTCACCATCCTTCTGCTGGACTGGTGACTGATTCTTGACCTTAGATCGCCAACGTCCTTTACGAAATGCAGCGAGCAGTTTCTTCGCTCGTCCTGCTCCAAGCTGAGTAAAACTTGAACCCTCAGCAAAGAAATCATTTAAACCAATAATTTCATCAAGCTCTTGAGAATCAAGCTTAACAAAACCCATTGTCCATTCACCAAATGTTCTTTTTGCGATGGGTTCACGAATAATCGTAACAACTTTGGTATGCCGATTATCGTGAAGAATGCGTTCATATAGTTGCTCAACGGCTTCTTGTGTTCCTTCAAGAACCTGAAAAAAACTACCATTTTCATGGAGGAGTATGCCCGTAATCTTTGCTTTAGCGTTATTTTTACGAGACGTTTCGAGCAAACTGACTAAGTCTGCATCTTGCATGGGATAGGTCGTAGCACTACAGTAAATCAAGTGAATCAATAATGACATCCGTCTTCGATCCTAATCTGAATTACACAACGCAAATTATTTGTTACTGTTCATTCATTCAACCTGTTGCTCAATATTCAATCTCCTTGGTGTCCAGAAAACATCGCTTACTTGCATGTCTAGGAAACTGAGCCAGTTCACCAAACTCCCTAGCCAAAGAGAATTGTTATACATAGCATCTCGATGTAGGCATTCGATTAAAAAAAACTGACCCAATACATTCAATTGGGTAAGTAGTTTGTTAGAGACCGAATACTACTGGGCAATGGTGTTTTTACGATTGACTAGGCTACACACTACTGTAGCCTATCCCATAAATGTGGTGTAGGTAGATTGAGCTAGATCTTTCTGTGCGTAAAAATTAGATATAGCTTGTGATTTTGCAATCCGCTATACATGCTTATGCAATCACTTATGTAAGGTTTAGTATAGTCATTTCTCCGACAATCGCCCGAAATTACTTAAGATTTATTTACTATTCTGAGCCGCTTATCCAACATATCCGAGGCAAAATCGCCCCTATCTTTTGCTGATAATCTCTATAAGCCTCGCCAAACCGCTCCTGCATCACCACCTCCTCCTAACGCTCCATCGCTTGTACCTCCAGTTACACCATCAACGATTGCCCAATCAATACAACCAATCTTGATAATCCGGATGGCTGCCCATTTCATCACAGAGCCACACCATACGATCTAGAAACCACGTCTTGCCCAACACCACCCAAGACAAACCCAATAACGTCGGCCAAAGCGTAAGGTGCCACAATCCCCACACACAAATCCCAAACCCGATCGCGTTCACCCCATTGGTAAACGCAATCACGGGTTGATGATGCGAGGGAATTGGCACTTGCTTTTGGTTGAGCCAGATTCGCTCACCGATCACCGCCTTAGAAGCCCATTGGCGGGTGGTTTGGGGCTTCGGGAAAATGCGGGGATTGAGCCAAATCCAGAGCAGTACGGCTATTGTGGGCGCGATCGCCCCCCAGCCCAGCCAAACCCGACTCCAAATTGCCCCAATCAACAGCGGCAGCGCACCATAGCGTGTCCACACACTCCACGGGTTAGTGTGGCGAGCCCAGACGGCGTCAGTCATATGAAACGCAGCGGCGAGTTTTTGAGCATTCATCATGGTTCACACCTCATTAATGCTGCTGGAAATGGCGCTCTCACAATGCTTAACAAAACTTGCGTAAGCAAGCGCATAGGCGGCAACAGTGCTCAATTCCTGCTTGCGGCCGGTAAAGCTATCAAAAACCTGACGATGACACTGGAGACCAAATTCATCGTTGCGAGACTCATAGGTGCTGACCCAATCAATCAAATGATTGAGCGTTGCTTGCTGGGCTTCGGGCGAGGCAAATTTGTCCGGCTCCCACAGCCGCTGACGGCAATGGGCAATGCAAACCTCAATACCTGGATTTAGAAACCAGAGTTCATCACAATAGGGCAAGGCAGCTTTGACTAAATTGCCATAGCTCCCTTCAATAATCCACTGCTGCTCATGCTCAACAAATGCATTGAGCAGCGTAATGCTTTCGGCTAGGGGCTTGCGCTGCACATCTGCATTCCAAGCAATCAAGTCAAGGGATAGGTAGGCGATCGCTTGCTGGCCGATCAGTCGTTTGGCTAGCGTACTTTTACCTGCTCCTGAGTTGCCTAGTAATAACAGTTTCATATTCGTTCAATCTATCGCGATCGCCATACGGCAGCCTTGGCATCAATGACTTGAATAAAGCTATCTTTGCCATTCATATAGGCGATGATATCAGTGGGGGGATTGCGATACCGAAAGCACTAACACAGTATCGAGCAAGCCTGTCCTTCGTCATCGGCTTAACTGAAGAGAAGCGATTGAAGTCTATGGCCATTCAAACAGAATAAAGCGAACCGCAACGATCCGCTCCAATTCAGCCTGGCTCTGAAGTCCATCCGTGAGTGTAGACGTGTTAAGAACGCTCTAAGCGATACTCACTTGCACACGGCCTTCAACGACTTGAATCGCATAAGTGGGCACACTCACCTCATCGTTATCCAAGCATTGCCCCGTCTCTAGGCTGAAATTTTGCTTATAGATCGGGGAGGCAACCTTCAAAACCCCTTGACGATCGCCCAAAATCCCTCGGGATAACACATTCGCCTGGCTAAACGGATCAAAATTATCCAAGGCGTAAACCTGATCTTGATCATCGATTTGGACTCGATAGATCGCCACTTGCTTGTCTTGAACCAATGCACAGACCCCCGTATTCGGGAAGATATCTGCGAGCGCACAAACATCAACCCAGTCTTGGACGGCTGTCTGTTGGGGTGTGGATACGGCTTGAACCATGTTTATTTCTCTCTTCGTTCATCTAATAATTGGGTTGAGGCATGACGCCGGATGAAGTGATACAGACCTGTCCGACGTAATCTGCTGATGAGGACTATTGTGCGATCGCGCTCAATACCTTTTTCTCCTCTACAGTGGCAGGACGCTTTTGGTTGCGCTCTTCCACATAGGCTAGGTTGTTATCTACAGCATTGCTGTTCACAAAGCTACGGAAGAGCTGGAGTTTTTCCGGATTTTCAATCGCGGCTTTCCACTCACATTGATAGGTATCCACTAAATGGGCCATCTGGGCTTCTAGCTCATCGCAAATGCCGAGGGAATCGTGGATGATCACATCCTGTAAATAGTTGATGCCGCCTTCGAGTTTCGTGAACCAAGTGGCTGTGCGCTCCAGTTTGTCAGCGGTGCGAATATAGAAAATCAAGAAGCGATCGAGGTACTTGATGACCGTTTCTTTGTCGATATCAGACGCCAGCAGCACACCATGCTGGGGCTTCATCCCACCATTGCCGCACACATAGACATTCCAACCATTCTCAGTCGCAATAATCCCGAAGTCTTTGCCTTGGGCTTCAGCGCATTCACGGGTGCAACCAGAAACGGCTGACTTGAGCTTGTGGGGCGATCGCAAGCCGCGATAGCGCAATTCCAATTCAATGGCAAAGCCCACAGAGTCTTGCACCCCATACCGACACCAGGTGCTCCCCACACAGGACTTAACAGTACGCAGGGCTTTCCCGTAGGCATGGCCAGATTCAAAGCCCGCATCGATCAACCGTCGCCAAATATCCGGCAACTGCTCCAAACGTGCCCCAAAGAGATCCACCCGTTGCGCCCCGGTAATTTTAGTGTAAAGCCCAAATTCTTTGGCGACTTCACCCAGCACAATCAGTTTATCCGGGGTGATTTCGCCGCCAGGAACCCGAGGAATCACAGAGTAAGTCCCATCCTTTTGAATATTGGCCAGGAAGCGATCGTTTGTGTCTTGCAGGCCCGCATGGGGTTGATCCAGAATGTGGTCATTCCAGGTGGCCGCCAGCATGGAGGTTACCGCAGGCTTACACACTTCGCACCCCAAGCCAGTGCCGAACTGCTTGAGCAGATCGCTGAAGGTTTTGATTTTGTGGAACCGCACCAAGTGGTAGAGTTCCTGACGAGAATAGGCGAAATGCTCACAGAGATGATTCTTCACGGTGAGGCCCATCTTCTTCATCTCGGACTTCATGATCGTGGTGACCAGAGGTACGCAGCCCCCACAGCCCGTCCCCGCAGCGGTACATTTCTTGATGCTACCGATGTCGGTCAGTTCCTGCTCATGAATGGCGGTAATGAGGTCGCCCTTGGTGACGTTGTTGCAAGAGCAAATCTGGGCAGTATCTGGGAAACTATCGACACCCATTCCCGCAGGTTGGCCCTCACGCGGGGGCAAAAGCAAGTCTTCGGGATGGGGCGGCAGAGCAATGTCATTTTGGGTGAATTGGAGCAACGTGCCATAGTCCGCAGCATCACCCACGAGGATGCCGCCGAGCAAACGCGTTCCGTCCGCATTGAGGACGAGCTTTTTGTAAATGCCTTTAACGGAGTCGTTGACCGCGATTTCCTTTGCCCCTTCAGTACGGCCGAAGTTATCCCCAAAGCTCGCCACATCAACTCCCAGAAGCTTGAGCTTTGTGGACATATCTGCGCCAGTAAAACAGCTATCGGCACTTTGAGTGAGTTGGTCAGCAGCAACCTCCGCCATCTGATAACCCGGAGCGACTAACCCATAGATGCGTTGGTTGTAGAGAGCACATTCCCCAATCGCATAGATATCGGGGTCAGAGGTTTGGCAATAGTCATTGACCACAATACCGCCGCGATCGCCGATGGCTAAGCCACAGCCTCGGGCGAGTTCGTCCCGAGGGCGGATACCAGCCGAGAAGACAATCATATCTGTGGCCAGTTCCGTCCCATCGGCAAAGGTCATCTTGGTGATCTTGCCGTCCGCACTGACAATTTCGGTGGTGTTTTTGCTGACATGAACCTGTACACCTAGCTCCTCAATTTTGCTTTTGAGAACATTGCCGCCTAAATCATCAATTTGTACCGGCATCAAGCGCGGCGCAAATTCCACAACATGGGTGTCTAAGCCCATATTCTTAAGGGCATTGGCACATTCCAAACCCAGCAAGCCGCCCCCAACAACAACTCCAGTTTTGCAGTTCTGCGCGTAAGCCTCCATGGCTTCGAGGTCATCGATTGTCCGGTAAACGAAAGTGCCCGGTGCATCCTTCCCTGTGATCGGGGGAACAAAGGGATAGGAGCCCGTTGCTAGAACGAGCTTATCGTAGGCAATTTCTTTGCCTTGAGCGGAAACGACAATTTTCTCGCTCGGGCGAATTGCCGTGACCTTATCGCCGATATAGATTTGGACGTTATTGTCCTGATAAAAACCCGGCTCAACGAGGGACAAATCCGCAGCCGTTTTACCCGAGAAATAACCGCTTAAGTTGACGCGATCGTAAGCGACTCTCGACTCCTCACAAAACGTGATCAAGTTATATTGGTCAGTCGCTTGTTTACTCACCATCAGTTCAATAAACTTGTGACCGACCATACCATTGCCGATGACAATCAGAGTCTGTTTACTTGTCATAAGAATAAGATGAATTATTGATAGTCTGGTGTCTCAGGGTTAAGTAATCCGGGTTTGAATGCTTACTGCACATTTCGAGAATGAAGCAAAATCCAAACGGATTGAGTTTGTTGACGAGAGCGAGGTTGAATACCGATTGAATCAACTATCGAAATTTTTCCCACTGTTGTCAGCGTTGCACTCGGAGGGAGGTAAGACGTTCGGACAGTTGAAGGACGTCTGAATAGTGAGGCATAGGCTATTACTTAGGAAAATAGAAAAAGGCTCTTTTCCGATCCCCTCTTAAAGCCTGGCGCTATTCTATGCAACCTAAATTCGAATCATCAAGCCGATTGTGACGGCTTATTTACACAAAATGGGCGATTGATGTGGATTTCGGCACAAATTCATGCAGTTATTGCATCCTCTCCATAATCGTCCTCTGTCTCACGATTCACCGTTCAACCAGCCTTAAATGCTGTATGTCATTGCATTGATTTGAATCGGCGATCGCAATCGCCGATAAACTCTGAATTATCAGGGTTTCAATTCCGGATAGTTTTTTCCCTCGTGTCATGGCTCTGCCGTGACACACACCGTTCGCGGCTCTGCCGCCTACAACTCACGCCAACTCATCCAAAACCACAGAAGTTTCCATATCAACAATCGGTTGTGGTGTAGATGAAGAATTCAGCTCAGAACCTGCCTCAACACGACGTGCCTTAAGCCGATTTGCCACCACCACCGCCACAACGACAATCCCCAACATTGCCGTACCAAACTGTGCCACCCATTGCACCAACTGTGCCAGGGGAACCAGTCGCCCCGCAAAAAAGGCTAATGTAACCATCACGCTAGCCCAAAGAAACGCCCCGCCTAGGTTGCAAACCAAAAAACGGAGATAGGGCATCTCTGCAATGCCCGCCATTGGGCCAGCAAAAATACGTAGCAGCGCCACAAACCGCCCGAGGAATACAGCCCGCGCCGCATTCGCCTGAAACTGCTCCCGCACCCCCACGAGCTTCGTCTCTGAAATCCGGAACAATTGCCCAAGCCGCAATAGCAGCGGCCAACCGCCCCACCGCCCCAGCCAATAGCCAAAATTATCACCTAGCACCGCCCCCGCGATCGCGCTCCCCAGCACCCCCCAGTAGCTCAACTCCTCAGAGCCAGCGAGGAAGCCGCCCACCACCGTAATTGTTTCACCTGGGAGCGGCACGCCTGTATTTTCCAGGGCAATGCCACCAAAAACCGCCCAATAGCCATAGTCATGGGCGATCGCTTGGAGCTGTTCAAGGGAGAAAAATTCCACAGTTAGCAAGAGTGATGAGGAGTAATGGGGCTGGGCAGTTCACAAGCCCATATTTACAAAACTTAAAGACTATATATTTATGATGGCGCGATCGCTGCCCCACTGTCAATTTATAGAAGATAGACATTGTCCTCTGAAGTCTCCTGGGTCTAGATCATGCATCAGGCAGGCGAGACGCCTGCGCTACGAATAAGCTAGCAGAACAACCG
>JAAHHN010000059.1 GCA_010672165.1 Spirulina sp. SIO3F2
GCACCAGTTCGGTGGCGAAATTTGTTGTTATTGGGCTTTGTACTGCCGCTCTGGACATCGTCGCTGTTGCGCACCTATGCCTGGATCACCATTTTTCACACATTGCTACCAAATCAATCCCTACACTGTGATGCTGATTGAGCTGATGAGCGATTTTCAGCTTCGTGCCCACGCCATCAGTTCCTGAGACCAAAATCGGTTCCTGATACCCAGTGGGCAGCGCAAAACAGCCCGCAAATCCTCCCAAATTCCCGAGGACTTCAGGACGCTGTGTGCTTTGAACATCCTGGCGAATTTGCTCAACAAACGCTCGCCCGGCAACCACATCCACCCCTGCCGCTTTGTAATCCATAGTTTAATAATTGTTGAGTGATGAACTAAACGAAATGGTGTCGTTCATTCTAGGATTTAGCTGCGATCCCTGTTCGCTCAAATCTTAAGAAAATCAGTAATTAAGATTTTTGAGCACCGTGATAAGTAGAGATTATCTTGTACCGATTGAGAGAAGAGCACGCATTGAGTAAACCGTTTGCTGCTCTGGGTTTTGGGGGGGGGCGATTCCCCGCAGCGTCATCGCCGCCACAACCCCAATTTTAAGAATTACGGTTTCCTGTAATAAAAGTTCATGTTATTGTGACTCGGGTCGAGAGCAATACTCCTTGCTCACGGTGACACAACCACTTATTAGCGTTGGCTTCGGCCAGACTAAAGACCGAATTTAACAAAGCCTATGAGTAATTTATTGTGGGGTAGCGTGAGTGCTACCGCTGTGACTGTCCTACTCGGAACCTCAGTTCCTGCGATCGCTGCTGACGATCTTGTCCAGAAGCCACTGGATAAAGCCAAGCAGATTGAGACAGTTGAAACTGAGGTAATTGAAGCTGAGACGGTGGACGTAGATATCGTTGAGGTTGAAGTTGCCCAAACCGAAGCCAGCCCAGTCGAAGCTGAAACGGTGGAAACGATTTCTGAAGAAACGGCTGAGAGCGTCGAGACTGAAGTTGAGTCCGCCCTAGACGATGCTTCAGCTCCGGTGGCGATCGCCTTCAACCAAACCATCATTTATCCTCATCAGTCAGGCTCATCTACTGCCGCAACACTCTTTGTTAATCAAATCCCCGTGGTCACCTTTTTAGGGGAGCAAGCCTCAGCCGCTGTACCCTCAACAGCGTCTTTGACCCCGGAACAAATCCAGAATAGTCAAATTACGGATGAAGCTGACCCGCTGTGGCGAGCCGCTCAAGCCGCTGAACGCATCAGCCAAATTGCCCCTGAGGTTGCAACAGAAATTGCGCTCCATTGGGATGATGAGCAATCTGCTTACGCGATCCAACTGGGCGAAGAAACCCTCTTGACTATTGATCAGCAGAATATTCTGCCCAAAACCACTCGCAATGTAGATCAAGACGCCTTGAGCGTAGCCAATTTGTTGCGTCGTCAGGTGGGCAATGCCCCAGCCCTATCAGTTCCGAATACACCCCGACCCCGTTATCGGGCAACCGTGCGTCCAACAGCGTCAACGCCGACTTGGAGCGGCCAGCGGGGTCAAGCCTCTTGGTATGGACCTGGCTTCCACGGACGTCGCACCGCTAATGGTGAACGGTTCAATCAAAACGCCATGACAGCTGCGCATCGCACATTGCCCTTTGGTACGCGTGTGCGAGTAACCAACCTAAACAATGGTCGTTCAGCGATCGTCCGCATCAACGATCGCGGCCCCTTTATCCATGGCCGAGTGATTGACCTCTCGCGGGCGGGTGCAAGCGCCATTGGCATGTTAGGCAGTGGTGTCGCGCCGGTACAGGTGGAAGTGATTGGTCGCTAGCCAAACCAATCAACCATCCCTAGTGAATCTACCACTCCGCCCCTCAGATTAAGCTTAATCTGAGGGGCGGAGTCGTTGACAGCAATGAATTATTGGAAAAACAAGTGATGTAAGAGAGTGCGATACAGAACAACACACCACTCACTGAAGGTTTATACACTGGAGAAATCAATCTTCAGATGAACCTGTTGTATGAACGCTCCTACCACGCAACGTCAAATCCCAGGTCGACGTCATGCTATTGTCCTAGGGGCAAGTATGGCAGGCCTCTTAGCCGCCCGTGTTCTCAGCGATCATTTTGAAAGTGTGACACTGGTGGAGCGCGATTATTTTCCTGAAGCGACAGCTTCACGTCGGGGTGTCCCCCAAGATCGGCATTTACATGTCTTGTTAGTAAAAGGTGAGCAAATTCTGAACCAGTTGTTCCCTAAAATGGGACAAGATTTACAACAATTGGGCATCGATCGGCTTGATCTTCCGGGTGATGTGTATTGGTTCCAAGGAGGAGGCTATAAGCATCGTGACCCCAGTGGTCTGTCGCTCCTTTGTATGAGTCGGCCGTATCTTGAAGGCTATGTTCGTCAGCAAGTACTGCATATCAAAAACCTGGTTTGCCGCCAAGGGACTGAGATTCGAGGTTTAATCAGCAGCCCAGACCGAACTCGTATTACAGGCGTTCAAATTCAAGAACGGGGCGCAGCACATCTGACTTCGCTCACCGCAGATCTAGTCATTGATGCCACAGGACGACAGTCTAAATCGCCCCAGTGGCTCGAAGCGTTAGGCTACCCAAAACCCCAAACAAGCATTATCCCCGTCAATGTGAGCTATACCACACGTCTTTATCAACAAAACGCCAGGTTGCTATCAGATGCCAAAGGGATTTGTACACTCCCTGTGCCACCGGAAGGCAGACGCTCTGGCGGATTATTGCCAGTCGAGGGAAATCGCTGGATTGTTACTTTAATCGGCTGGTTGGGAGATTATGCTCCAACGGATGAATCTGGGTTTCTTGACTATGCTCAAAGTCTCCCCAATCCTGATATTTACAATGTGATTCGTTCCGCTCAACCGTTGACGGACAGTGTAATGCATAAATTTCCAGCCAATTGTCGTCATCACTATGAGCGCCTCTCCCGTTTTCCTCAGGGTTATTTGGTGATGGGAGATGCCTTGTGTAGTCCGAACCCGATCTATGGCCAGGGAATGACCATGAGCGCCTTAGCAGCACAAGCCCTCGATCGCTGCTTACAAACACAGCCAAACTCAAGTCACAACTTGGCGCCATCCTTTTTCAAAGCAGCAGCACGGGCAATTGAAAATCCTTGGCGACTTTCAGTAAGTGAAGATTTTCGCTTTCCAGGCGTTACCGGGCCCAAGCCTTTCGGCACCAACCTCCTTAATCGTTATGCTTCACAGCTTCATCAAACAACGTTGTGGGATGCTCAGAGCACCCATGCCTTTTTTGCAGTCTTGACCCTGACCCAAGCCCCAAGGACTTTATTCCATCCACAAATTTTGTGGCGAGTGTTTAAGCATTGGCTGAGCCAGTTGGTTTATGGTTAGGAGCTGTCGTCAGTTAGATTTCAAACTCTTGCTGTGAAGGTTTTCACTCAGCACCGTCATGGGTGTTGAATAATGTGGAAAAAACATTGAGGTATCTACCCAGCTATCATGTCTTCAACAAATCGACAGTGGAAGCTAACCGCCTATCCCACGGGGATGCCCCAAGCCACAAACTGGGATTTGGTGGAATGCCCCATACCAAAACCCGGTGCTAATGAGCTTCTAGTGCAAGCGTTGTATTGGGATGTCGCCCCCTATATGCGAGGGCGGATTAGCCCCAAGAAGAACTATGCCACAGGCGTTAGCATTGGCGACGTGATGGTCAGCGGCGCGATCGGCAAAGTCATTCATTCGAATTCCCCTGCCTTTCAAACCGATGAGATTGTCGTCACTGATATGGGGTTTGGCTGGCAGGATTTTGCGGTGCTCTCGCCCGCCAACATCCGCCGGGTTGATCCGACCATTGCCCCTTTGCCTTGCTGGCTCGATTTTATGGGTATCAATGGTTTAACCGCTTACTTCGGTTTGGTGGAAGCGGCGGTAATTAAGCCTGGAGATACAGTGGTCGTCTCCGCAGCCACGGGTTCGGTGGGACAACTGGTGGGTCAAATTGCCAAAATTGCGGGCTGTCGAACAATTGCGATCACCAGTTCTGAAGACAAAATTAACTGGTGTCGTGAATTGGGCTATGACGAAGGCCTGAACTATCGCACTGAACCTGATCTTGCTGCTGCCCTCGGCCGCGTCTGCCCGGACGGGATTGATGTCTTTTTTGACAATACATCCGGCCCGATTCACGATGCTGTATTGCAAAATCTCGCCGCCCATGCTCGGATCACGCTCTGTGGCACAGTCAGCCTGGCCGATCGCTTTGACGAGCCTGATATCGGGCCACGCTTTCTCCGCCAGATTCTCGTCGCCCGCGCCCGGATTCAAGGCTTTCTTGTCCTCGACTATCAGCTTCGCTACCCGGAAGCTTGGCAACGCTTAACTCATTGGTACAATGCTGGATTAATTAATCAGAAATATGACATTGATGAAGGGGGATTGACCAATCTACCAAGTGCTTTTTTACGGCTACTCAATGGGCAAAAGTTCGGCAAACAATTGGTTAAAGCACTTCCCCTTAACTGAGGCTTCAATATGCAGCATCCCTAAATCGTCATTAAACCCCCATCAATGACCATTGAATGGCCCGTGACATAGGATGCAGCATCTGAGCAGAGCCAAACAATCGCTTCGGCCACTTCAGCCGAAGTGCCCCGTCGCCCCATTGGTTTCAATGACATCAGGAACTGCTCGGCTTCACTCTCTGCCCCTCCTGTGAAGCGATCGGCCAAATCCGTATCGATCAGTCCGGGACAAACCGCATTAATCCGAATGTTGTCAGTTGTATACTCTAAAACCGCTGTTTTCGTGAGTCCCAGAAGCGCATGTTTGGTAGCAATATAAGGACCCAAACCTGGAAAACCAATCAACCCACCCACTGATGACACATTAACAATCGCACCACCACCTTGCTGACGCATAATCTGAATTTCTTCTTTCAGACATAGCCAAACCCCTTTAAGATTCACTGCAATCACCTGATCCCAGTCTGCTTCGCTATATTCAGCGAGTGGGACAATCGTTCCTTCAATACCCGCATTGTTACAGGCATAATCAAGACGGCCATAGCGCTCCAGACACGTTTTAAATAACGTTGTCACATCAGTAGAATTGGCAACGTCAGTTTGCACAAAAACAGCCTGTCCTCCAGATTCTCGAATCATCTGTGCAGTTTCTTCACCTTCTTTAGCTCTTCGGGCTGCGAGGACAACTGTTGCGCCTGCTTGGGCAAATCGTAGACATGCCGCTTGTCCAATTCCAGAGCTGCCTCCGGTCACTACTGCGATTTTTCCTGTCATGGTTGCAGTCATTGGTAATAGTTCCCCTGTAAGATACTTTGATTAACCTGAATGTGAAGAAAAAGGGAAGCGTAGGGTGAGCAACTAAGTGCAGGAAACAAATCGAGCATCGCCTAAAACTCTCTATAATTTCGTAGGTTGAGAAGAACCATAGCGCAGCCTTCTTCTCATATAAGTAACCCAACACATTCCCTAAATTCTCGCTGGTGTTGGGTTTCCTTCGTCAACCCAACCTACAACCTACCTATCATTCCTGTGCTGCACATCGCTCCCAAGTTAAATGCGCACTTTGTTGCTGGCCATTCATCATAATTGGATCAGTACTAAGGATGAGTTGATCTCCACTGAATTCGAAAAAACGCTCTTGTTTTACACCAGACCAATTGGGGAAGAGTGTCGCTTCAACATGGTGAATTACCTTTGTTTCCAGCACTTCATAGCGACCGCTATAGGCAATATAGCTTTGGAACGCTGCAGCTTGTTCTGTTGCTTCAGACTTTAATAAATCATTGGTAGCGAAGTAAGGGCGATCATGCTTCATAATGTGTACGCCCATATACCCATCGGCAGCGTACATGATGTAACCGACAGCATCTTCACCAAAGGGATAATACCGATTACCATCTAAGTCTTGGTTATACCAAGTGAGTAAGTGCCAAGTACCAATAAATTTTTCTGAGTTTGTTGTCATTTTATTTTAGGAATCAAAAAACAAAAAAGTCATACCGCTAATTAGCAAAACTATCCAATAATTGAAGTCAGCTTTTCAGATAAATTTGCCAAAACAGCATCTTGCACATCATGAATAAATAAATGTCCCCCGTCAAAAATTTGGCTAATGAGAGGGTGCGTGGTGTGCTGCTGCCATGCAGTAATTCGCTCACCTTGAATCACTTGATCAGCGCTACCGCTGAAAACTGTGATCGGGCAGTTTAAGGGAGTGCTGTGGACATATTGATAGTTTTCACAGAGCTTGGCACCATTTCTGAGTAGAGGCAGCAGCGATCGCATCATATCTATATTTTGTCGCACTGTTTCTGGCACATCAATCAAGGGCAAAATATCACGGATTACTTCCTCGTCAGTTTTATTCTCTAAAGCTGGATATGGATTCAGTAGATGGGGTGCAGACCAAGCCCCAATCCAAAGCATTTTTGGCGTTAATTGATAGCTTTGCCAGAGTTCATGGGCAAGTTCAAAACTGATTAATGCACCAAGACTATGACCATAAAAAGCAAATGGGCGATCTAAATAGGGTTTGAGCAGCGGTGCTAATGTCTGCACCACTGTGGTAATGTCCGGTAAGGGTTTGTCATGACGGCGATCGGCTCCCCCTGGAAGCTGAATTCCGAGCACTTCAACATTGTCAGGTAGCTGGTTGGGCCAATCGTAAAATGTGGCGATGCTACCACTGTTGTAAGGAAAGCAAAATAGGCGAATAGCGGCATCTGGATTAGTATTAATGTTGACTATCCAATCGGTTTCTATGCTGTCAGTTTCTGTGATAATGGGAGTTTGCTTTGACAGTAAATCTGTTGAGCTGGACTGAGATAAAGCTTGCTCGATCAGTTGATTAATGCTGATATTCTGCATCAACTGCGTCGTCGAAATTTCAAGAGCGAGTTTTTTCTCAAGCAAGGCATTCAGTTCTAGAGACATCAAAGAATCTAAACCCAAATCACTAGGCGATCGCTCTAAATCCTCCTCCGTCAGTGCTGTCCCTAGAACCTGAGCAAATAATTTTTGAACTTGTAGCGCTGAGTTGAGGGTATTCTCTTCTGATATCGTTTGCTCAGTTGATTCCTGGATTATAGTGATCTGCGGTGAAGAATTGTCTGAGTGTAATTCAATATCATCGATATCATGATTGATATCCTCAAATTCAAGACGATCGCGCCGTGCCGCTTCTGACTCTTTCCAATACCGTTTGCGTTGCCAAGGATAGTTCGGTAAACGCACATATTGCCCCGCTTCAGGATAGAGTGCTGACCAGTTGATGGCGTAGCCTAAGGTGTAAAGCTGGGCGATCGCAGTGAGCAAGATTTGGCGATCGTCTTTCTTTCGCCGTAAGCAATGTAGCACCTGACCCTGCGCTGAGGCAGCGTCTAAATTCTCAGCAATCGAGCGTGATAAAACCGGATGACAACTAATTTCCAGAAAGACATCTGCTTTCTGTTCAATCAGTTGCGCGATCGCAGGGCTAAACCGCACAGGTTCCCTGAGGTTATTCGCCCAGTAATCAGCATCCATTTGATTTTCAAATTGCTGACCTGTAACGGTAGAAAAGAGGTCAATTTTTGGTATTTGCGGCTGAATATTGTTGAGCCGCTCAATAAGCTTACCTTTTAAGGGATCTAACGCAGCACTATGAAACGGAATATCCACCGCAAGTTGCCGACAGAACACATCTCTGCTAGTTAAGAATTCGGCAATCTCTTGGAGTGTTGCTCCATCACCAGAAAGTGTCACCCCCTGGGGACTATTGATCGCGGCAATACTGACCCGATCTCGATATCCTGCTAGTAACAACTCTGCTTGGGTTTCTGAAAGAGCGATCGCTAGCATCGTGCCCTGACCCGCCGCTTGTTTTTGGAGCTGACTCCGGGCCACAATCACCTGAATTGCATCTTCTAGGGTGAGCGCTCCGGCAATATGCGCGGCTGCTATCTCGCCTGCACTATGCCCCACAATTGCATCAGGTTTGATCCCCCAGGCTTCCCAGAGCTTGGCCAACGCGACTTGCAGGGCAAAATAAGCAGGCTGGGCAACGTCTACCTGAGCCATCCGAGACTCAGTTTCTGTAGCATTGAGCTCAGCCCAGAGTGACCAGTTCACATGCTCTTTGAGGAGGCGATCGCAGGTTTGAATCGTCTCTCGCACAACAGGCTCATTGTGAATGAGCGATCGCCCCATTGCCCACCATTGCGGCCCCATACCGGAGCACACAAACACAAGACGGTGAGCTTGACCCCGCACATATTGTCCTTGGACAACAGTGCTGCTTGCAGGGTCGGTATTAAATGCCTGGAACTGCTCAATCGCTTGTGCCTTGGATGCTGCCACCACCGCCAGACGATGATCATGGTGGCTGCGGTGTAGACTCGCCATGCGACAAATCTCAGGCCAAGAGGCCGGAGTGTGAGACAGAAAATCGAGGTATTGTTGGGCGATGGGTGCGATCGCAGATTGATGCCGGACAGAAAGAGACAGCACTGCCAACACATCCGCAGGCTCACTCACGGGGGACAGGGTGGGAGCAACATATTGTTGCAGCACTGCATGGGCATTGGTTCCCCCAAAACCAAAAGAGTTAACGCCAATCGTAATCGACTCATTCCCATAGCTTGGCAGGGGTTCAAGGGTTGTAGGCACTCGCACCTTAAGACCCTGAAAATCAATCTTCGGATTTGGGGTCTCAAAATGGAGACTGGGCGGCACTTGTTGGTGTTGCAAGCAGAGAGCAGCTTTGATCAAACCAGCGACGCCTGCCCCAGCTTCGAGGTGGCCAATATTACTTTTGACCGAGCCGATTAAACAGTCTTGCCCCGCAGGGCGATCGCGCCCCAACACCTCACCAATTGCATTGGCTTCCACTGGGTCACCCGCAAATGTTCCGGTGCCGTGGGCTTCAACATAGCTAACCTGATGGGGGTCAACGCCCGCCTGAGCATAGGCACGACGCAGCAAAGCGACCTGGGCTTGATGGTCGGGTGCGCCGATGCCGAATTTGCGACCATCTTGGCTGGTGGTTGTCGTGGCAATTACGGCTGCGATGGGGTCGTGGGCGGCGATCGCCAACGACAGCGGTTTGAGCACAACCATCCCCGCTCCCTCGCCGCGCACATAGCCATTGGCTTTTGCATCAAAGCTCTGACACCGACCATCCTCCGATAGCAAAGATGCACGACTAATCGCCACCGTCATTTCCGGTCGCAACATAGCATTCGCACCACCTGCTAAAGCCATGGTGCATTCTCCACTCCAGAGACTTTGACAAGCCAGATGCACTGCAACCAACGATGAAGAGCAGGCAGTATCCAGGGTCAAACTGGGGCCAGTGAAATCAAAACTGTAGGAAATCCGATTCGCCGCCATACTCAGAATCGAGCCGATGACAGTATGAGCTTCGCTCTCATCACGCTCACTCATCCCGAGTTGCAAATCGCCGTAATCATGGCACATCAAACCCACAAATACACCCGTTGGGCTGCCCGCTAATTGTTCCGGGACTTGCCCCGCATTTTCTAGGGCTTCCCAAGCAACTTCGAGCAAGAGGCGATGCTGGGGATCAATACAAGCCGCCTCACGAGACGAAATTTTAAAAAAGCGAGCGTCAAACTCTTCAATCTGGTTGATAAATCCTCCCCAACGACTGTAGGTTTTTCCCGGTTCTGCGGAATCGGGATTATAAAACTTGGCTTGGCTCCAGCGCGTTGGAGGGACTTCGGTAATAGCATCTACGCCATTGATGAGGAGCTGCCAAAACTGCTCTGGGTTATTTGCCCCACCAGGAAACCGACAGCCCATACCGACAATTGCGATCGGTTCTCGCTGATAATTAGATGTAATATTTTGCATCTTTAATCTTGCAACCAGAAATAAATCTTTAAGTCGATCAGTTGAGATGATTTATGAACTCGATTAACAGAGTAAAAACAAGTTCTTAGGAAATTTTTGAGTTACTAAAGCATTTTCAGCGTTGGATTTCCTCCGTCAACCCAACCTACAGTTCTAAACTCTTTATTTCGCCGACATTGCTCACTCTAATAGAGTGTTTTGTAGGTTGGGTTAGCGATAGCGTAACCCAACACATTCTCTGTAATCCTTGCTGGTGTTGGGCTTCCTTCGTTAACCCAACCTACAACCTACAACTTGTGTCTTGTACAGAGCCAATTAACTTGCGGTATTCACAAGCAAGTCAACTAAGTCGTTAATGTTTTTGAGTTGAGCGAGTTCAGTCCGAGGAAGTTTCACCTTGAGCTTACGCAAAGTTGTATTGACAATTTCAACAATATCCAAGCTGCTAGCCCCATAATCAGCCATTGCTTTGGTGGGGTCAATCTCTGTATCTTCAAGATCATCAACATTGAGCTTCATGTTATTGATCACTAGATCAAGGATTTCATCTCTGGTCATAATCAATGCATCTCCTAAATGAGTCAAAAAGTTTACAAGGACAGTTAACTTAAATTATTTTTAGCGGATTATTTCACCTCCTGATGCTGAGGGTTTAAAACTTCAAAGAGGCTCTGCGTTGTGCTGTGGATGCGATCGCACATAATCAGAGACAAGTTAAACAAAATTTGATTGGTGATTGCTGGAATCTCTCGCATCAGCCTCTGCATCGAATCTTTTGAGAGCATCAACACTTCAATGTCAGTCAGCGCAACCACATCGGCTGTCCGGGGCATTTGACTCACAAATGCCATTTCTCCAAAAATTTGACCCTCATGGAATGTTGAGAGCACAAAGTTCTTCCGGGTCTTCTCATCTTGTTTACAGACTTCCACCGTGCCAGAAAGCAGAATAAACATCCCTTCACTTAGGGCACCTGCTTTGATCACATAATCACCAGACTTATATTGCAATACCGTACTAGCTTCAAGAAACGTCTTAATTTCAAATTCTGTGAGATTGGCAAAGAACTTGACTTCATTATCATGAAGTTGCTGGCTCAAGACTTGCCAGAAATCTTCGATGCTGAGAGACTTTTGACTGGCAAGATAGGTTGCTTCAATGATTGAAGCGGTTTCGGGTGTGTCGAAGCAAATTTTATGCATGAGATGCTCCCGCGCCATCGCTTCTTGCAAAGCTTGCCGTCGCGGTAGAGCCAACACATCCTTCATCATTTCCAGAACATAGCGGGGTTTTTCAGCAATTCGTCGAGCCATATCCAAAGCTGTTTCCAATACATCAGCAGTGGGAACGACGTCATTGAATAAACCACGCCCTGCTAGCTCTCGACCCTTATAAAGTTTGCCGGTTAAAATCATCTCACTGGCAAAATGATGACCAACGATCGTAGGCAAAATTGAGGTTGTCCCCATCCCCGGAGTAAAGCCCATATTCGCAAAGTTCACGCCATAACGACTACTCTTTGAGGCAATAATGGCATCACAATAAAGTGCCATTGTTAAGCCGCCTCCCACCGCATGACCAGATAATGCGCCAATAATTGGCACGGGAAAATCCAACATCCGATTTGGCACCAGAAATAAATCTTTTTCACTACTTTTCCCTGCTGCCAGCTTACGCAAAAACTCTAAACTTCCTCCTGCACAAAAAACCCCATTACTCCCTGTCAGGATCAAGATCTTCATACGAGGGTTATCCACTAACTCATCGAAGGCAGCGACAAGCTCATGAGATAGTTCTTCATTGAGGCGATTCTCATTCTCAGGATCATCAATCTTGAGTTGATAAATCCCCTCTTCTAAGCAGTCTATAAACACTTTATTCATTAGGCTCTCCTCTGTGGATATCGTGCAAACCAAGTGGGAGATAGCCCCTCAGAAAATTGTTGAATTCCATGTAGATTTTCGGAATTTTGTAGCCAGCTTACTAGCGTCTGTTTAGCGATTGTTAACTGATCATTCAATGTATTTGGACTCAACTGTTCAAAGTACATTTTACTCTGAGCAATTGCTCTTGGCGATGATCGAAACAAACGTTTAAGCTGTGCCTTCAAAGCCTTAGCTAAATCCTCACAATGATTATCCACTAAGCCTAAATCCTTCGCTTCAGTCGCATCAATACTACAACTACTTAAGGTCAAATATTGCAATTGTGCTGGCGACAACCGACGGAGTAAAAACGGGGCAATCATGGCGGGAATCATACCCACAATCACTTCCGAAAGCATAAACACTGCATTACTCGTCGCTAGCACAATGTCACAGGCCGCAACCAGCCCTAAGCCCCCACCTGTCACGCTACCATCAACACAAGCAATTACGGGTTTAGGAGAACGGTAAATTGCTGTGAGACAGTCAATAATTTGATCCAGTAACGGCTCATTAAAGCTGTCACCATCACCAACCAGAGCCGCTAAATCTAAACCTCGGCAAAAATCATCCCCCTCAGCGCTCAACACAATCACTCGACAATCAGCATTTGCATTGGCTTGAGCGATCGCGCCCCTCAGTTGCTCCACCAACTCCGGCGTGAAACTATTCCCTGTTTCGGGTGCAGCTAAAACCACTTCAGCCACACCAGAATTGAGCTGATATCGAACCGATGTCGTCAACTCCATTGGTAGCTCCGTTGATAATCTTGTACAGACTCTAAAACAAGTAGCTCTTGACCGTCATAGGCTGCGGCGTAAACCTTATCGATTAGAGGATGTTCGCGTTGCCAAGTTTGAGCATCAATGGACTGTTCTCGCAGCAATTCCAGGTTTTCGTAATCCTCTACCGTGAGCAAATGGCGAGCAGCCAACGTATTCTCAAGGTTTAGGCTGCGAACTTGAGCGATCGCATTCTCACCAATCGTGCCAGAGTAAAACTCGCCTTGACATCCAGAACCATAGGCAAAGATTGAAATTTCATCCCCTGCTTGTAAGTCTTCTGCTGTGTTGAGTAAGCTCAACAGGTTTAAAAACGTTGAGCCACCATAGGCCATCCCAATTCGTTTGGCAAACACCAAGCTGTCTGAGACTTTCTGCTCGAAATTGGCGATCGCTGCCTTTTTTGAGAGTCCCAACCCACTGAGCTGATTGCGATGGGCTTGCAGCGGCATACCGGGAAACGGCGCATGGTAAATATGCTTTTTAAAAGCGGCATCGTAATCAACTGAACCAATGGTCTTCTCATAATGTTGATAGGCACCATCTAAAGCATCCAAATAGGAATACAAACTGATTTGACCGTTAAAGATTTCAGTTTTAGAAGTGGGTCGGAAGGTATCACTGATTTCGCTTGTCCAATAGCCCACGCGATTGAGATCAAATTCTAAAATTTCCGGAGTTTGACTCACGAGCATCGCCACCGCACAACCACCACCGGTTGGTTCATAGGGCGTATTTAAAAACTTACGGCTCAGGTCAGAATTAATGATTAGGGCTTTTTTAGTCGGGTCATTTTGCGTTGCTAGCCAAGCGCTTGCCATCTTGAGCGCTCCAGTTGTGCCATAGCAGGCATGCTTGACCTCAAAGTTGCGGCAATTTGCCTTTAAACCACAGAGGCGATGTACCCAAGTGGAGACAGGTTTACCACAATCTACAGCGGATTCCGTGCCCACAATCAGGAGCGCGATCGACTCAAGATCTTCAGGTGTCAAAATTGCTTTGGCTGCATTGACTGCCAGCGTCACCGCATCTTCAAAGGGCGGATAAACTGAGCGCTGCTCACACATTAATTGGGTTTGCACATAAGCAGCATCTAGCGCATCTCGTGCCGCCACCAAATCTGGAATATCCAGGCGTAAACGTCCGGCATAAACGGTTAGTTTTTCAATACCAATTGTCATCACACCCCTTTATCTCAGTTGGCAGTTAGTAGTTCGCAGTTTGTACTTAAAAAACTATTTTCATGGCTAAATTCGATCATGATAATCTGTAGCTTAAATTGTGTAATTTGATATTAGTCTTGACCATAAAATTGCAATTCTGATTCATCGAGCCAACAGCGTTTGCGTTGGAAGGGATAGTTGGGTAACTGGAGCCGTTGGCGGGGGTAGTCTTGGTCAAACCCAACCCAATCGATCGCAATACCCTGTGTATAAAGCGTCTGGATTGCAATTAAGAGCGATCGCCAATTACCCTGTTTTTTATGCAAGGAAGTCAGCCATTGCCCTGTTTTCTTGGGGACGCATCGCTTACCCAATTCCCGCAATGTGTGGTGTGGTCCCACTTCCAAGAAAATGCCATAACCCATCTGCTGGAGCGTTTGAATGCCCTGCTCAAATTGCACCCCTTGCCGGATGTGGTTACACCAGTAGGTGGCATCCTGAATTTTGCCTTGAGGCAAGACTTCACCCGTCAGATTACTGACCAAGGGGAGGCGAGGCACTTCAAGATCAAACTGAGCCACAAAGTCAGCAAACTCCGCCAGCATCGGCTCCATCAGGTGAGAATGGAAGCCGTGGGAAACATTGAGCGGCTGACAGGTGATGTAATCATCTTCTAGGTTGGCAATGACGGAGGCGATCGCTTCGGTCTCACCAGAAATCACCACCTGAGTTGGACTGTTCACGGCCGCAATGGAGACTTGAGCTGCAAACGGCGCAATTACAGCTTCAACCGCTTCTCGTTCCGCAAAGACCGCTGCCATTGCTCCCTGGGGTGGCAGTTCCGCCATCAAGCGTCCCCGTTCAGCGACTAGCGTCAAGCCCGTTTCGAGGCTAAATGCGCCAGCGACGCACGCTGCTGTATATTCCCCGATACTATGACCCATCACCACATCTGGCTCAATGCCCCATTGCTGCCAGAGTTGCGCTAGGGCATATTCCAAGGCGAAGAGGGCAGGCTGACTATAGGCGGTATTGGCTAAATCGGGGGCATCGGCTGCGGTGGGATAGAGGACAGAAAGGAGCGATCGCTGAAGCTTGGGACGCAAAAAGGCATCGCAATAGTCCAACGTTTTCCGGAAGGTGGGTTGGGTTTCATAAAGCTCTCGTCCCATCTCCACATATTGCGAACCTTGTCCACTAAATAGAAAGGCAATTTTGGGTGGTTCTGCTTGCTTATTCTTCTGAGTGTCGGTGACTAGACCCTCGGCCGATTCCCCTGCGATAAAGGCTTGGAGGTGCTGTTTTAAGTCCTGTGTAGAATCGGCAATCACTGCAAGGCGTGACTCCAAATGAGCACGGCTGGTGTTGACGCTAAAACAGAGGTCAGCTAAAGGCGTTGTGGGCGCAGCTTCAAGATACTCAATGTAAAGTTGTGCCAACGTTTTAAGCGTTTTCTCTTTTTTGGCGGCCAAACAAAATAGGTGTTCTGGCCGCTCAATCTCTGGTGATCGTTGTGTTTTGGGTTGAGGCGCTACTTCCAAAATAATGTGGGCATTCGTGCCGCCGTAACCAAACGAGTTGACCCCGGCAAAGCGGAGAGGTTGCGTCTGGGTGTAGGGCTGCTGGGGGGTGGCGATCGCAAATTTCTCTAATGGCAATGCCAACGCTGGATTCAGTTGCTGAATATGCAATTGCGGCGGTACTTCTCCCTGTTGGAGGCAGAGGGTGGCTTTGATTAGGCCTGCAATCCCAGCCGCAGCTTCGAGATGGCCGATATTGGCTTTAACGGAACCCAGAAAGCAGCGCTGGTCAGGCGATCGCCCCTCTTCCAGCACGGCAACGAGGGATTGCACTTCGGTCTTATCCCCCAGGGGCGTACCCGTCCCGTGAGCTTCCACATAATCAATTTGCTCAGGCATCACTTGGGCTCGCTCTAGGGCTTCCCGAATCACTGCCTGCTGCGCTTCGCCATTGGGCGCGGTAATGCCCTTGGTGCGACCATCTTGGTTAATCGCTGAGCCTCGAATGACCGCGAGGATTGGATCGCCTGCGGCTTGAGCATCTGCTAAACGCTTGAGTACCACAATGCCGCACCCTTCCCCCCGCACATAGCCATCGGCGCGATGATCAAAGGTCTTACTCCGACCGTCTGCCGCCATCATGCCCGCTTGAGAGAGGGCGATTGTCCAATTCGGTGCCAGGATTAGGTTGACCCCTCCCGCGATCGCCAGATCTGAGTCCTGGGTGCGTAAACTCTGGCAGGCGGTATGAACTGCCACCAATGAGGAAGAACAAGCTGTATCAACGGAGATGCTCGGCCCCCGAAAATCATAGACATGGGAGAGGCGATTCGCCGTCATCCCACTGGCTACGCCAGTGCCGCCACGGGAGGGAGAATAGCGCAGGAGCTTGTAGTAGTCGTAAACCCAGCTCCCAATAAACACACCTGTTTTACTACCCGCTAGGCGATCGGGGGCGAGTCCAGCATTTTCCAGGGCTTCCCAGCTTACTTCTAAGAGCAAGCGCTGCTGGGGGTCCATCGCGGCCGCTTCTGCTGTTGAGAGGCCAAACAGCACTGGATCAAATTGCTCAACTCCATCGATAAACCCACCCCAGCGGGTATTCATGGTGTTATTGCTATCCAGTTCTGGATCATAAAACTGATCGACCTGCCAACGGTCAGACGGCACTTCACAAATCGCATCTTGACCTGTTTGCAACAATTGCCAAAACGTCTGGGGGCTATCTGCGCCCCCTGGGAATCGGCAACCAAGCCCCACAATGGCGATCGCGTCTAGATTTTGGACTGAACTTGTTTGACTAGAATTAGCCAAATCTTGGGCTCGTGCATAACGAGCCTGAACTGCCTGATTATTTTGCATGGTTTCACGTAGAAAACACCCTGAGGCTTACCTCGGGTATGGCTGAGTCCTGAATGAATCGGGTAAAACTCAGAACAGGCTCATTCTATGCTGTTGCTGCGAGCATAAAGGGCGCTGTTTCAATTTCAGTAACGCCCCATCGACAATATCTCCATTGAACTTCAATCTGATGAATAGCGATCGTCCATGATGTCGTCGCATCACCCCCAACGATAAAAAATCTACTTATACTTACAGCAAGTAACCAGAGCAGCAGGTAACCTGCTATACATTTGGGGGGTGTTAGCGATGGTCTTAACAATAAAATTAGGTTGGTGATGAGGATAGCCCAAATCAACGCTGGCGTGCGATGAGTATCTAACGTTAGGAAAATCAATAGAGTATGGCGGCCTGAGCTTTTTTTTCGCCACCCATTAGGATGCTCCATGAGATCGCTTGGTGAATAATCCAGGTTAGAATTGACGATCGCGGCTGTTCAGACGCCCATTGGGCTATTAAACATTCATGGGCGATATTACACTTGTTGTCTTGCGGTAAGATTAGCGGGCCATTGGCCGCTTATGCTTATGGCAGTAGTTGTCTAGAGGGGAAACCCTTTTCATTCTGGGAGCAAAGAAATCGATGGCAGATCTTTTAACGGGTGCACAAGCTGCGATCGCTCAACTGGTGGCTGAGGGCGTCACCCATGTATTGAGCATTCCGGGTGAACATAACATTGCCCTCTGTGATGCGATTTTAGATCAGCCCCAGCTGACCTATCTCACGGGGCGGCATGAACAGGGTCTGACCTTGATTGCTGATGGCTATAGTCGAGCGAGCCATCGCATTGCTGTCCCGTTAATTATCTCTGGCCCCGGTGTCACCAATACGCTTACGACCCTCGGGGATGCCTATCAAGACTCTGTGCCGATGGTGGTGATTGCTTCCCAAGCCCCCCGTAAGCAAATTGGCAAAGGCTCGTTTCATGGCCTCAAAGACCAAAGCAGCGCGATCGCCGCCGTGACCAAGTGGAGTACTCGAGTGGACACCCCCACCGAGATTCCAGGCGCATTGCGCACTGCATTCCGGAAAGCGTATCAAGGACGCCCTGGCCCTACGGTGGTGGAAATTCCCTTGGATGTGCAAACCCAAACGGGGCCAGTCGAAATCTACCCCAGTGAGCGGCCACAACCTACCAATGCCGATGTTATTGCGGTTCGGGCTGTGGCTAAATACCTCGCCGATGCTCAAGCACCCGTGATTTTTGCGGGTCGGGGAGTCGTCATTGCTGAAGCCCACGCACAGCTCCAAAAACTTGTAGAACAGCTGAATGCGCCCTGTTTCCTCACAGCGCTGGGCAAGGGGCTGTTGCCCGCCGACCACCCGCTAAATGTGAGCTGGGGCAATGGCCGCAGTGACTATGTCACGCGCCTCGTGGCCGAAGCAGATGTGGTGCTTGTGGTGGGATCAAGTCTTGATTATGCGGATGCAGGGCGGCTCAAACTCAACTTTCCAACTACCTTGATTCAGATCGACACCTGTCCTGAAAATATGGGGCGGCTGTATCCTGTGGAATTGGGTTTACTGGGAGACGCCAAGCTCGTGTTGCAGCAGTTGCTCGATGAGCTGCGCAAACAGATACCGGAGGCCCGATCGCTGACTGAGCCCTGCCTCCAGACCCCCGACGGCCCATTGACAATGGCCCAGCATAAAGCGGACAAACTGGCCATGTTCCAATCGCAATCTGCTTGGCAATATATGGATGCGCTCCAACAGGCGATCACCGATGACACCATGATTTTTGGTGATCCAGCCCGCTGTAATGGCTGGGGAGTCGCCTTCCTCGACCGTAACCAACCCAACACTTATCACTGCTCCCGTAACTTTTGCACCCTGGGCTATGCGATCGCAGCGGCGATGGGGGCAAAGCTGTCTCAACCGGAGCGTCCTGTGCTAGCCATGATCGGTGATGGAGGGCTGCTTTTTGCGACAGGGGATCTAGCGACGGTGATGCAATACAACATTGCGATCGTGATCGTGGTCTTTAATGACAATTGCTATGGCTCGATTCGCAAGGCCCAACGTCAGAGTTTTGGGCGGACGATTGGGGTGGATTTGGTCAACCCTGATTTTTGTGCTTTGGCCCAATCCTTTGGTCTTAAGGCGGTACAGGTGGGTGAACCTGCGGCGTTAACGGCTGCACTTAACGAAGCTTGGGGAGCGGCGGAACCCCGGTTGATTGAAATTGCCATGACGCCTGGTGATCCGGGGTTTGAGATTTAGGACGTGTCATCAGTTAACATCAGAAGTCTGATGGGACAAGGAATAGAGTGCCCGACCCAAAAAGTAGGCAAAGGGGCTGTAAGTCAGTCATAGCCAGAGTTTAAAATCTAACTGACGACAGCCCCTAGTAGGGCGTAATGGATGGGGTGGATCATCGATAGTGGGGTCACGTCGTAAAAGGGGCAATATTGCACGCTAGGAGGTCAGTGTCAGGTGAGTTATACCCTAACCTGACGCCAGCTCAGCGTTTACAACGGTGTCAGGATAGATTCTGTCTTGCATTTCTCTGACACATCCCTGCGGAAGCCATAGATTTTAACTGGACGGTTGTATGGCTAGATCCCTTTCTGGGTAAGGATTTGAGGTTCGAAAAAGTTCCTTGACGTGCAATGTTTTCCTTTCTATGGCGTGACCCCAGAGAGTGCAATAGTCTAAAGCCTTGTTTGATGAAGGAATCCAGCTCTTTGTTATGTCTTTTGAGATTGGAAGTTGAATTCAATTGTAAAGTTTTATCTCGACTCACGTAAAAGAGAAGAAGACCTTTCAATATCCCATTGACGTCTCATGTTTATAAAGACCATGAAATTTAATCGGCTTAAACGCAAAATAGCTAGCTCTTTTGTACTGACTGGGATTATGACTTTTGGGCTAATCCACCTTCCTGAATCCCATGCTTTTCAACTGACACTTCAATTTTGTGGGAACTTTATTGACGGAAGCAGTGGTTCATTGTTGAACGATCAAGTCTTAAAAAGTCGTGTAACACTAGGAGTTAAAGATGACGGCACTCTTGACACTGATGTCGGGCAGAATGGACTGATATCAGCAGATATTTCAACAATAGTAGGAGGAAGTATTTTGGATTATACTGAAATTGACCTGTTTTCCTCTGCCCCTGTTGCTGTTGCCGCAAGCTCTGGTGGTCTTGCTTTTGCTTCTACTGAGGATGCTACTGCGGCAATTGCCAACGGTTCTGCTTACGCTTTTTTAGGAGGGCCTTCGAGCTTTTGGATGTTCGAAAATCAAAATGGCTCTCTCTTCAATTTTGCCATACCTACTTCCCTTAATCTAAAAAGTGTACAACCGTTTAGTACAGTCGATATTGCAGAGGTTAGGACTGGTACTATTACCTGGGTAAGGTCAACGGATGTACCCAAACCAGTGCCTGAACCTGTGAGTTTGTTAGCAGGTATAACGTCTTTAGGTTTTATTAATTTAATGCGACGACGCATGAAAAGGTGATTTTATATAATGCTAAAAGCGAAGAGATGCTCTATCGCAGGCAGGTAGAGTATCTTTTTGATTTACACACAGAGCTCTGGATCGACAAAACAATGTACATTGTATATCTTTTGAAACAAGCACTTTGGGTGATTTTCACTAAAGCAGATTAGAAACTCAAAATCATTATTAGTATATCCAATGCAATGCTCAAAAAAATATTCATACTTTCTACTCCTTTACTACTTGGTGGAGTAGAAGCATTTCATCCTACAAGTAATGCACGGGAGACAGCATTTGAAGTGATCACTCAACAAGTAAATACTTGGATTATTGTGCACGTTCTACAAGTCCCTTTATTTGGAATGATTGCATTAGTTGTATTTCTTCTAGTTAAATCTGCTAGTGGTTACCTGTCTATAATTTCAAAGCTATCCATATTTTTGTTTTTTACGTTCTATAATGCCTTAGATTCTATATCTGGAATTGCAAGCGGTATATTGGTACTCAACTCTCAAGAGCTTCCTCCAGAATTGAGAAGGTTGGCAGTTGAGTATGTCAACTTACTTTTCACAGACTCTCTAGTACAAATCATTGGATTATTTGGAGCTTGTGGTTGGTTAGTTGCTGTTTTTTGTACAGCTATTTATTTACACCTTGAAGGTAACTCATTTTTATCCACAGTGCTTTTAGCAGCATCAGGTGTCTTGTTCGCCATTTCACATGCACCTCCAACTGGAACGATTGGTCTTGGATGCTTTTTCTTATCAATGACTATGATTGATTTCTCTATATTAGAGTAAAAAACATAAGCAACTTTCAAGAAAAATCAGCCTAGTATTCTGTCAAGCTTGAAATTGTGAGTTGCATTTTTCTATACCACTTACTCAATAATAGTTCTGCTGATAGATAACACACAAAATTAGAGTTGACGGAACACTAGGAGCTGAAATTCTTTAAAACTGTTTAATCTTAAAGAATTTCATTGAAGTTCTGATTCAAAGCAAAATAAATGCTTCTTTTGGCGGCTGCAGTTATTTTCTGGAGTACAGTGATTGCAAAGGTGTGGTAGTGCAATACGATGCTGAATAAATTCTTGAGTTATCTATCGCCGCTGGGATAGCAGGATATCAACCTTATAGGGGACTATGTCTGGAATTTCAAGTCTTAGGAAGTGAGGTTGCGATAGCGTACTACACAATTGCTAAATCCTTTGTACAGCAATGTTTTTGGTGGCTTCTGAAATTCATTAGGGTGCAATATTTTCCTTTCTACGGCGTGACCCCATAATCAACAGAATACCCGCCAACTCGATCACCAAACCCCAACTGCGTAATCTTGCGCAGTTTCATGCAGATTAACAGCCAACCCCCAGCTACAGACCAGCCAGGGGTTGGAACCTAGCAATCACCTAGTTTATTTCTGCACGATCGCAAAATAAACCAACTGGCTTGGATTCATCTCAACGCCCTCCAAACCATTCTGGGCGAAGACATATTCTGTCGTCAGCCACAGGGGAATATAAGGGATATCCTCCGCCAACAGCGTTTGGATCTCCGCAAAAAGTGCCTGCCGAGCTGCGGGGTCAGTTTCTTTACGTTGCTGCTCGATCAACTCATTCATGCGATCGCTGTAATAGAACGCCCCCTGATTCTGGGATGCGCCATTAATGCAACCCTCTGCCTCCGAACCTTCGGTACAACTCAAGAGAGGATGCACAAAATTATCGGGGTCAAGGAAATCTGGATACCAACCCACCAGCGACGTGGGATAGATGCCATCCTTAATGTTCTTAAAGAAGGTTGCCCCATCAGCCGTTTGCACCTCAAAGGCGATCGCCCCATCTAAACGCTCTTGTGCTAAGGCTTGCAAGGTTTGTGCTACACCCTGCCGCGTCACTGAAGAAGAGGGATGCCAGACTTCAATAGTGGCAGGATTCTCAGGCGTAAAGCCTGCTGCCGCCAAAAGCTCTTTCGCTTTCTCGGCATCTGGCTCCCCATACGCAGCTTCAAACGCAGGCTGAGAATAGTCCGTAAAGGCTGGGGGAACTAAGCTATAGAGCGGTTTTGCTTCGCCTTTGAAGACGCGATCGATAATCAGCTGGCGATCAATCAAATAGGCGATCGCTTCTCGAACTTCTGGCTGATCCAATGGTGCTTGATCTTGATTCAGGGCAATGTAATTAATCGAAGCCCCTGGCGCTTCAATCGCTTGCCAAGCATCTGATTCAGCCCCTTCTTGCAACTTGGTAATTTGATCTGGATCAAGCCCACGATAGACCAGATCAGCGGCTCCGGTTTTAAAGGCATTAAAGACATTGGCGGTATTGTCTTTATAGACCTGGATATCAACGCCCCCATTCCCTGGGGTATCCCCCCAATAGTCTGGGTTCGCATCCAAGCGGATTTTATCGCTGCCAAATTCTGCCAATTTATAGGGGCCTGTACCCACAAAATCATTGGGCTCAAATTTCCCCTCGCCAATCGTGTAGGCTTCCGGCGACACTGCACAGATCCCAGCATAGGCAAGCACTGCGGTGAATGCAGAGAAAGGCTGTTTGATTGTAACGGTCAGCTCCAAATCACCTGAAACTTCTACATTCTCAACAATATCTGAGAGCAAGAACGCCGGTTTACCCCCATTTTGCATAAAGCGATCGAGGGAGAACTTCATCGCCTCCGCAGTGAAGGGCGTACCATCGTGAAAAACGATCCCATCTCGCAATGGGATCGTGTAGGTCAGCCCATCCTCACTAATCGTAGGCATCTCAGTCGCCAACAGGGGCTTGAGTTCCGTTGTGCCTGGTGCGTAGGCATAGAGCGTATCACCCAAGTTATAGATCAATTCTACGCCTGCTGTTTCGTAGCTATCGGCGGGGTCAATCGTGCGTGGAGCGGTGATGGTGGCATAGACAAGGCGATCGCCTGCGGTTGCGCCCGGTGCCTCAACATCCTGGCTTTGGGGGGCATTACACCCCACCACCACCGTCAAACAGAGTAAACAAAGGCTCATAAACGAAATCACGCGCCGCCACCAACGGGACAACGGAAGTCTCAAGATCGGCATAACAGTAGGGTTACTTAAAGTTCGCTTAAGATTCTACCGGACAGCCCGACCTCTCAAAACTCACACAATATTCCCAACTGCAACATCATGCCAAATTCTTCTGGCCCAAATGTTTGTGCTGGATCGCTGGGACAACGCCGCCCATCAGCCGAATCCAACAGACGTACATAGGTGCAAACCACACTGTCCCAGTTAGTTTGGGCATTCATCGACCAATCTTGAGCTGAAATGATTGCATTGGTGAGGATCGCCCCCTGAAAATTTGTGCCCAACACTTTGGTATCACTAAGATTTGCCCCTTTCAGGTTTGCGCCTCGAAGATCTGCACCACTCAAATCGGCTTGGCTCAAGTTAGCCCGGCTGAGGTCAGCACCTTGTAAATTTGCATTACGCAAGTCAGCCGTCCAGAGATCAGCGCGGCTTAAATTTGCGCCACTGAGGTCGGCCTCGCGCAGATCAGCCACAATCAGCTCTGCTTGGCTCAAATTGGCACGACCGAGATTCGCCTGATAAAGATTGGCCTCATTGAGTTTAAATCGAGATAAATTTTTACCCAGCAGGTGGGCTTGGCTGAGGTCAGAGCCATTAAACGATCGCTCTCCCTTTAACAAGCGGGCCATTTCATGTGCATTTGCCATCAATATTCACCTATACATTAAGTATCTGAAATTTACTCTAGCTACAATTAAGTTAGTAAAACAAACCAACTATTTTGTAATTTAGAAATTACGCGATGATTATAACAGCTATCCCACGATTGACACGTCGTTTAAACTACTGAAAAGTCTGACTTCACGATTTTGCTATCAGGTCAACTGTCGTAATAGCTCAATCGGCAATCCATCTGTATCTGCAATAAACGCCACTTCATAAACGCGATTGCCAATCATTTGTTGCTTCGGTTCTAACAATACTTTCAAGGATTGATTATTAACTTCATACTCTGTTTTTTTTGCATTTAACCAGCTAGGCAAACTCTCAGCCACTGTCGTCAAATCCAACGTGAAATGGTAATAGCCCACATAATGTTCATCACCAAAAGGGTCAGGAGCAGGATCGGGTTCGGGGATTTGCATTAGCTCCAAACGGCCGCCAAAGCCTTCTAACCAGCAAGCAAGGGTGTATCCGGTGGTGAAGCGCTCCGCGATCGCAAAGCCCAACTGTTCATAGAAAGCGATCGCGGCATGGATATCAGCGGTACGAATGGAAACATGATGCATGGGCGTTAAGATGAGAGACTATCTCTAAAATTTTAAAAGTTAAACCCTGTGGCGCGTCAGCCGCCACCCCTGCCATGACCTCACTCCACCTTGCTCAACTGGGTGCGCAAATGTCCCGTCGAACCGGGGTTCGCGCCATTATGAAAGATATTATTGAAACCCTGCGTATGGGAGGCGATCGCCAGTTTATTAACCTCAGCGCGGGGAATCCAGTGGTCTTACCCGAGGTGGAACAATTGTGGCGGGATTGCACGCAAGATTTGCTTAATAGCCCAGACTATGGGGCAGTGGTGGGACGCTATGGATCTAGTCAGGGCTATGCACCGCTAATTGAAGCAGTATGCCAAGATTTTAATCAGCGCTATGGTCTGGAGTTGAGCGATCGTCATATCCTGATCACCCCTGGCTCCCAGAGCCTATATTTCTATGCTGCTAACGCTTTTGGAGGCACAGATGCTGAGGGAAATTTGCGAAAAATTGTGCTGCCTCTGAGTCCAGACTACACAGGCTATGGTGGCGTTAGTCTCAATCAAGATGCTCTGGTTGCCTATCAACCCAAGCTCGAAATTGATGCCGCCGCTCACCGCTTTAAATATCGCCCAGACTTTAGCCAGCTCCAGATCGATGAACAAACAGGCTGTGTGATTTTTTCTCGCCCCTGCAACCCCACAGGTAACGTACTCACGGATGCGGAGGTACAGCAAATTGCCCAGATGGCTGCACCTCATAATGTCCCTGTCTTTATCGACTCCGCCTATGCACCGCCCTATCCTGCCCTCAACTTCACCGAAATGACGCCATTGATGGGTGCAAATGTGGTGCATTGTCTGAGCCTCTCCAAGGCAGGTCTACCAGGGGAGCGGATCGGTATTGCGATCGGCGATCCGGAAATTATCGAAGTGCTCGAAGGCTTCCAGACCAATCTTTGCATTCATTCAGCACGCTATGGCCAGGCGATCGCTGCCCAAGCGATCACCTCTGGACGCTTGGCTGAAATTGCCGAAACTGTGATTCGTCCCCACTACCAAGCCAAGTTCACGGTGCTGGAGACAGCATTAGATGAAGCAATGCCTGCTGATATTCCTTGGTATCTCCATCGCGGTGAGGGCGCAATCTTTGCCTGGCTTTGGTTTGATGAATTGCCCATGACGGATTGGGAGCTGTATCAAGAACTCAAAACAGTTGATGTGATCGCGGTTCCTGGCTCCACGTTCTTTCCCGGTTTGCGCATCGATTGGCCGCACAAACAACAATGTCTACGGATTAGTTTGACGGCGACACCAGCGGAGATTGCTGAGGGGATGGCGCGGTTGGCGCAGGTAGTGCAGCGGGTGTATTCTCAGGTGCTGGCAACGATGTAAGGGGTATGACATTGGCGGGTTCGGTGGCGATCGCGATCTGTATCCCTTCAAGCTGACGGAGGTGATCGAGTACCTGCACCACCTGGCCGTGAGGAACGCGGGCATCCGCGTTGAGGAGGATGAGGGCATTCTCGGGTTGTTGTTTCCCGATTGTGGGCAAGAGTTGCGTAAGGGTAACGACAGTTTGACCTACCAGTATGCTGCCGTCGGCTTGGATCGTGACAGCCAGCGGCTCACTTTCTGTCGCTTCAGCAGTCTGGGCACTCGGCAAGTTCACAGGCAGCCCCACAATTCGGGCAGCCCCCAGACTCACCAAAATCACGAAGATCAACACTACAAACAGCACGTCGATCATCGGCAGCAGATTTACTTCAAGAACGGGTTCAGAGTCTTCAGGGAGATGCATCGGGATAGTGGGAGTTAGGGAAGAGCCAAGCGCTTGAAAAATTAAACACACCACATTTTCTCACTTTCTCTATATTGTTGCCTCCATTGCGTTTGACGAGAATTAGAACTGTAAAAAGACTTCTCATCAACCATGTACTACGACGACACCTATTACGGCGGCTTAGCATTCCTGGCATTTCTCGTCACTGACAGTTCCTATTCAATCTATGGAGATGTTAATAATAACGATACCCTCATTGGTACTGATGAAAATGAATATATTGATGGGCAGGGTGGGAATGACACCCTTCAAGGGGGAAATGGCATCGATGCCTTAATTGGTGGTGCAGGCGACGACACCCTCTATGGTGGTGCGGGTGCTGACATTCTCCTAGGCGATGACTGGGGTAACTATGCAACTGTTGGGGGAAGTGACACGCTCTATGGCGGCAAAGGGAATGACTATCTCAATGGGATGTTAGGAAATGACACGCTCTATGGTGGTAGCGGGGCAGATGAGCTGCATGGTGAGGCTGGCGATGACACGCTCTATGGCGGTAACGGGGCAGATACCCTGTATGGTGGCGAGGGGGTAGACACGCTCAGTGGTGGGAATGGCATCGATACGGCCAACTACGCCTACGCAACCGAAGGCGTTACGGTTGAGTTGACCACTGTAACCATCTTTGGGAATCCGGTGGGCTATGGCACAGCTGCGGTGGGAACTAATGGCAGCGATACTGACACCCTTTGGAACATTGAAAACATTACAGGAACTGACTACAACGACACCATCACAGGTAATAGTTTTGCGAACGTGCTAGATGGTGGCTTAGGGGATGACACCCTCGACGGTGGTGCAGGAGATGACACCCTGATTGGTGGAGGTGGTTTTGACATGCTCTTGGGTGGTGAAGGGACAGACACCGCTGACTACTCCTACGCCGAGGCAGGGGTAACGGTTAAATTGAACTACACACACGCCACTATTGGTACATACGGCGGAGCGACTGTGGGCACAGATAGTACCGATGGTGACTTCCTCTATGGGATTGAAAATATTATCGGCACCAACTACAACGACAGCATTACAGGCGATAGTGCCGATAACACCTTCTATGGTGGCAAGGGTGATGATGTTTTGAAAGGTGGTAATGGGGCGGATACCCTCTATGGTGGTGCAGGTGCTGATACCCTGACAGGCGGTAATGGCAGTGACACCTTTGTGTTTGATGTCTTCGATGGTTCTATTGATGCAATCACCGACTTTAGTTCTTCTGAAGGAGATGTGATTGAAATCGATAGCAGTGCATTGATGGACTACTTCAATCTTGGCTCATTCACGGCTTCTGATATCACCACGGTTACAGATGCGAATGGTCTTTCCTTGCAAGTCAATGGCACAACCTTTGCTTATCTTGAGGGTGTATCCAGTTTTGATACCAGTGCTGATTTAACTTTGGTTTAGAACAGAAGGAAGGACAGCAGTGGGGGGATTAAATCTGAATCTGTTCACCCTTTGCATTCCGGTATCGTTTATGTTGCCACCACATTACAAAGTAATCTTACTCAACCCATTCAAGGGCATTAATTTTCTCACTTGCTCTGTATTGCAGTGAGATTTGACGAGAATTGGCGTTGTATATAACACTTTTTTGCTTCATATCATTTGCTCTCCCAAAACAGAGACAAGCGATCGCTATCTGGATTCCTAACAAACGCAGCCAAGGTAGCGGCAGCAATCACCATCTGGTCAGCGCAATGAGATTGGCTGCTAAGCCTTAACAATTACTTCCAAATCGTTACAATAGCCAGAAAATCTTGCTTATCTTGCCATGACCACCACCCCGATCACCACTACCGGAACCGAAATCGCCCCCAATTACATCCTCGCTACGGTTGTTTTCCTCAGCGGCTTACCGCTTTTGTTCCTCAACCTCTGGCTCGGCGGTATCATTAGCCTCTTTGGAATTTTTCTGCTGATCCAAACCGCTACGATTCGTTTGCGCTTTACAGAGACTAGCCTAGAGGTCTATCGCTCCGACAGCCAAATCCGTGACTTCCCCTATACCGATTGGCAAAACTGGCGGGTTTATTTCCCAGCACTGCCCATTCTGTTTTATTTCAAAGAAGTCAAGAGTATCCACTTTATTCCTATGCTCTTTGACCCAAACACCCTACAAAACTGCCTTAAAGATTTGCCTCGCATCGACTAGGGGCTGTTACCGCATTTCAACGAAATGTTACCAGAGGGTTCGCCGCCCCCATTTTTTATTTGGGTCAGGCGCTCTGTTGCTTCTCCAGCAAGGTTTTTGGTGTGATTTGGGACGCGCCCTAGGGGTTGCCCACTAAAGATTGCTCCACACCTCGGTAAGATAGACATCTGACGCGCTGTTTTCCCAACTGCCCATGACCGTTGACGATCGCTCACCCCTGTCTAACTCACCCAAATCTGATCCATCCCTTAATCCTGAATCGTTGCAACCCCTACCTGAACTAACGACCGAGGGGGCTCAGCCTTTGCCGGATCTTGGAACATCTACAACGCCAGTTGAGCCAGAATCAGTAACGGAGGAAATTCCAACACCATCAACAGCAGCGCCAGAGCCAGACGCGATCGCAGAACCAGAAGAGATCGCGGCACCTGAAGCTCCCCCTGTGCCTGACCCTGCGATCGCCGAGCAGCAAGCTGAATTGGAGAAGCAGCAGGCTGAACTGGAGCAACAACAAGCCGCGATCGCCGAGCTTCAAACCGAGCGAGATCGGCTCAGTGAAGAAATTGCCCAATTACAAGAGAAGCATCAAGCCTTGTTGGTAGACGAAGGCAAAGGGGTGTACGAGTTGGTTATGGACTCACTGCAAAACTTGAGTGAGCACAAGCGTCAGCTCGAAGCAGATGTGGCGAAACTAGAGAAACGGCGCGATCGGGTCATCGCCCAGATGCAGCAAACGTTTGTGGGCACATCAGAAGAAATTGCGATTCGACTCCAAGGCTTCAAGGATTATCTCTTGGGCAGCTTGCAAGATCTCGCCGCTGCTGCTGAACAGATCGATTTGCCCACACCCCGAGCCGCTGCCCGTCCCCAACGTGCGCCCGCCGCCTCAGAACCCGAACCCACAACACCCCAATTTGCTAAACAGCGTTTCCAAGAACAGCGCCGCCAAATCAAGAGCATTCTGGACGAATATCGTACCGCGCCCGATTATTATGGCCCGCCCTGGCAACTGCGTCGCACGTTTGAGCCCATCCATGCAGAACGAGTTCAACAATGGTTCTTCAAGCAGGGAGGACGGGGTACAGTGCGCTCGATGGGTAGTCGTTTGCAGAATATCCTGATTGCTTCGGCGATTATCTCGATTTTGCGTCGCACCTATGGCGATAACATTAACGTCTTGGTCTTGGCCAACACCCCTGAGCGTTTGGGGGAATGGCGGCGGGGGTTGCAAGATTGCCTAGGGATTTCTCGCAGTGATTATGGCCCCACCCGAGGCATTACCCTTTTTGAATCCCCCGAGGCCCTAGCGCAAAAAGCCGATCGCCTTGTAGAGCGTAAACAACTGCCGATCATTGTCATGGATGAAACCGAGGAGTTCATCAGCTTAGCACTGTTGCAATTCCCGCTCTGGCTAGCGTTCGCGCCCGATCCAACACAAATGTCCAATAGCTATATGTATTAATGCAAACATCACAACAGGTCACTTTTGGAAAAGATTACGGTGATTTTGCAACTCTCCAAAGCTTCCCTTTATCCTAGTTAAGGGACTCGCTTGCTTACCCTGCTGCTTATGATGACCTCTCTGAACGAGTATTACAGCATATTGGGCCTCGAACCGGGCGCATCGCTTGAAGAAATCAATCAAGCCTATAAAGATCTTGCCTTTGTCTGGCATCCCGATCGCTTGCCGGATAATAATCCACGTCTAATTGCCAAGGCTGCCGAGAAGCTCAAAGCGATTAATCATGCTCGGGATATGTTACGGGAGCAAACCAAGAAGCGGTCTGGGCAAAATGGAGCCAATGGCTCCAATAGTTCAGCAGCCCACCCTTCAACCTCTAAATATAAAACCTATCGTCCCCCTGCTCGGCCGCACCACACCTATAATCAGCAACCGAGAAATTCTTACAACGGCGCGAGTGACGCTAGGGCAAAAGCGAGTCATTCCCAAGCAAACGATTCTGGCTCTAACCCCCGACCCGGTTACAGTCGCTACCACCGCCCCTATGGGTCTGATATGCGAGGAGCTGATCTGCGGGGGGCTAATCTCCGGGAGCGGGATCTCGCAGGGCGGGATCTATCAGGTGCCAACTTGATGGGGGCAAATCTCAAGGATGGTTTTTTGCATGGGATCAACCTTGAAGAAGCGAACTTGAAACAGGCGAATTTGTTTCGAGCGAACCTGTTGCAAGCGAATCTGCGCAATGCCAACTTGGAAGGGGCAAATTTGATTGGTGCAGATTTGAGTGGGGCAGACTTAAGTGGGGCGAATTTGCACAATGCGATCATGAGTCAGGGCGATCGCGTGATGGTCAAACTCACCGGGGCAAATCTTTCCGGGGCAACGATGCCAGATGGTTCTCTGCATAGTTAATCATCCTATCTATCCCTTTCCTGAATGGTCTGTGTAGCGACTAACAATCCCTTGAAGAATTTGTAAAATTTGCGTCGCTTCAAGTTTCTCGACATAATCACGAGAGGACTCAAGGGTTAAGGTAGGGCGATCGCTCTCCATCCCTTCAACTTCTGCCCGCACAAATGTCCAAGTGTCCGCAATGGTGTAGCAGCCAAATACTTCTTGGGGGTCGAGTGCTGTACTTTTCCAATTCATGTAAGCGATCGCCAACAACTGTCCGTAAAGCTGATATTTCGGATTCTCAGCTTCTAGTCCTCGCTTAGCTTCAACTACGATCAAATAGGGTGTTTTCAATTCCCCTTCAATACAACGGGCTAACACCCCATCAGCAACCCCAGAAACCGTAAAGTTGGGATATTCACCTTTCACTTCCACCTCAACCCACGCCTGAATATCATCTCTTTCTGCAAGCAGGAGTAAAGGGTAAATGGCTCTAGCCCAAATTGTGGCTTCATTCATCAGCAAGGTGCGATCGCGAACTAAACGCCCCTGCAAATCCGCTAGTTGTTCTTGTTGCTTCGTTACAAGTTCAGTTGATGCGGGATTGAGCCAAGCATAATCTCCCATGCCGTGCTCAATCAGCTTCACGTAAGGCTCAAGGCTTGATGCTTGGAGTTTGGCAAGGGTGAGTTGAGTAACCACGATTTTGACCTGAATTCTATAGGTATAGCTTTAGTCTATCGAACCCCGAAAAAATCAAATCATTTTGCCGTTCCAAAACTTGAGAGTATAATCTTATACCGCATTTTTACACGGATCGCTTGCAGCTAAATTCTGGAGAAGACTCAGCAGTAGACGCTGTTGATTTTCTAGATCAAAAGAGTCTGAACTTGAAATTAGTAAATGTACTATCCGATATTTTTGCTGTCCAAGTAAGGCTTCAATGACTTCATTATTAATACCTTCTTTACTATGTTCTTTGATTAGAGCAAGGCCACGCTCAATATCTCCTAGGCGAATAAACTGAATGCCAATCCGTTCTCTAACAGTTTGGCGTTGATCTAACTGGTCTTGATATTCTAGCTGCTCAAGATCATTCAAGAGTATCTCCAGCGAGTTATAAAACAGGGAAGATTTCTGAACTGAATCAGATAATTGCTCAAAGTAAGAAATCTGTCGCTTAATGGGATAAGCTTGCTGACATTGGGTAATTCTGTTTTTTTGGGCTTGGTTCAATGATGTTTCTTCTGTCCAGCAAGCATCTTGACTCAGTGGCTTGTCTTGCAATGAAGTAAACCAGATTACAGCCTGCTCAATTGCTCCCAATTCTAAACTTGCATTGATAAGGTTAATTTGAGTCTCACTAATATCAGTCTTATTTAAGTTAGGAAGCTCACTCCATGCTTGTTCTAGAATCTCGGCTGATTCATTGATTTCTCCTTGGGACTGAAGATGTTGAGCTTGGGCGATCGCCCAACCACCTTTGCTCAAGTTCACGAAAATAACTTTGGCTGTCCATTGTTCTGAATTAAAAGAGCCAGACATACGAAGTTCAGCAACAATTTCTTGCGCTCGGCGATGTAAAAAATCGAAGATCTTTACGTCATTGTTTTGTAACGCTTTTTGGGCTAACTCCGTAAAGATATTGAACTTAAATTCTAAGAGATGGGGATGCCAATACTCATCGGTGGCTGGAATTGAGTCGATCGCAGAAATCACATATTGGAAACGCTCGACCCTGATTGACTGACAAAACTTGTTTGAGAAGAAATTGAAAGGCAGATGCAGAAAGGGATACAGAGAATTCAGAAGAGGGAGCCAGTCCTCTAGAATTGAGTTACCACAACAAAACCCTGGAGAACT
>JAAHHN010000006.1 GCA_010672165.1 Spirulina sp. SIO3F2
TTCGGGCAGGGTGGAAACGGTGCTAAAGGGGGGTAGCAACAGAATTGGGAGGCCGCTGCCGAGGGTTTCATAGGTGATTTGCAGGGTTTGGCCTTGCCATTGCCAGGTGTAGTGGTGAGTGGAGTTGGTTGGACTGGTGGTTAGGGTTGGCTGGGGTTGGTTCATGTGCTGATGAGGGAATGCCACTACTGCTATTGCTTTAAAGATACCCGTCACGGTCGGAGTATGAAGGCTTGGCAGTGCAGGGGTTTGTAGAGACTAAAGTCGCGGTGATCGAGAGTCAGAATCGTTTCAAGACCATAGCGTTCAGCAACTGCCATGACCGAGGCATCAACAAAGTCAATGCGGCTATCTTGATACTGCTTCAGGATTGCAGCGGTACGGGCTAGGTCTGGCGGTAGTAAGCCGATGAGCTGAAAACGGCTCACGGGTAAAGATTCTAGAAATTTGATCAGTGCGGTGGTGCCAGCGTCGCGATCGAGAAGATAACCAACTTCTGCCAGGACGGTTTGGGGAAGCAAGATTTGTCGCTGGCCTGCATAGATGGCTTTGACGGCACTGTGTTGGTCATCGCGCTGGTTCACCAGTGCAACCACAAAACCCGTATCCGCAATGGTGGTCATGGTTTAGTTGTCCATCCAGACTGGGGCTGAATCTCTGTGGCCAGGATGTCTTCGGCGTTGGTGGCTAGATCCAGGGAACCGGAGTAGAGTCCGACAATGGGGTCATCTTCGATGCTGAGGGGTTCTTGGTCTTGAAGCTGGAAATATTGAAGCACAGCTTCATCAAGCAGTGTTTCGAGATTTTTTTGCTGCTGGTTGGCGAGGGTGAGTAGTTTGGCGAGGGTGTCAGGGTTGGGTTTCCAGTTGAGGGTGATGTCGAGCATGATGGGCTTGCCTAGGTCTCTTTAATTAAGAGTAGTAGTTTGAGTAGGGTGTGTTAGCAGGGAAGCAATCTATCAACAAAAAAATGGTTTTCGCTCCTGCGTAACGCACCAAAACCCACCGACAATTTCAAGCCAAGCATCAATTCGTTCAGCAATACTACTACTGATGTTCTCAGTACAGGACAAAAAGCTTGAAAAGGAGAGTGAGAGAGGGTTTGATAGAAATCACCACAAAATCCACGAACCCTCATGGAAAAGATTAGCCAACTCCAAGAAAAATTGCGACCCCACCTTGGCTGGCATGGGGCAAGACTGACGTTCGTTGTGATGTTCATGGTGGCACTGTTCAGAGCCAAAACTGTGAATCTCACTGAACTCGCCACAGTCTGGGGTGGAAGAGCGCAAGAAGCCTCGAATTACAAAAGGATGCAGCGATTCTTTCGGTCATTTGAAGTAGAGATGGCCGAGGTTGCAAAGATGGTGATGAGCATTGCTGGCATCCCACAGCCGTGGGTCTTGAGCATCGACCGTACAAACTGGTCATTTGGTCAGACCCATTTCAATATCTTGATGCTGTGTGTGGTGCATGAAGGCATCGGCTATCCATTGATGTGGACAATGCTCGACAAGAAGAAGGGCAACAGCAACTGTTCTGAGCGGATGGATTTACTCGACCGCGTTGAGGCTCTATTTCCTCAGGGGTCAATTGCTTACCTGACCGGAGATCGAGAGTTTATCGGCAAGCCTTGGCTGTCCTACCTGATGGTGGATGAGCCGATGCCGTTCCGTCTGCGCATTCGTCAGACCGATAAAATCTGTGGGGGCAAGGGACAACCCGCGATTGCTGGGTCTCACCTATTTCGGTCTCTCGGAATTGGTCAGACTCGTATCCTACCCGGACGACGCTGGGTTTGGGGTCGCTGGGTTTACGTCATTGGCACTCGCCTTGAACCCAAACAGAAGAAGAGCAAGACTGACGATGATTTCCTGATTATCATTACTGACCATGCTCCCCAAACTGCCCTGGCTGATTATGGTCTTCGTTGGGGAATTGAAACCCTCTTTGGCGCACTCAAGACACGGGGCTTTGGTCTGGAATCCACACACTTCACTGATGCTGACCGTCTCTCCAAGCTCCTGGCTCTATTGGCTCTGGCGTTTGTTTGGGCGATGAAGGCTGGCATCTGGCGACAGGCTCATCATCCCATTCGTCTGATTAAAGCTCATGGTCGTCGTGCTCGTAGTTTATTCCGTTATGGCTTTGACTTCTTGCGCCGCTTTTTCATTGATTCTCGCTCTTTTCCAGAGCCTCTCTTCAGCCCTGTACAACTTTTTTCCTGTACTTAGACTGACGTTAGCCTAAGCCCAAGCGCTCGACTTTATCTAGGAGTTCATCAACCTCGGCCAAAACCTGTTCACCCTCTGCACAAGCAGCTTCCCAGCGTTGTCGCCAGAATGCTGTCCGTTCTTTGCTATGCTAGAGCGCTTCCGCAGAAAATCCACTTCAATCACATTGGTATCACGTTTGATTGCCATAACCCAACCCCTAACCTAAACCCATCTGTTCAACGTCTTCGAGCAAAGCATCAACTTCTCCCAAGAGTTCTCGTCCCTCAGCTTTGATTTGTTCACGTTGGGCCATTAGAAAAGAAATTCGCTCTTTTCTAGAGAGTTTGCCGAGAAAGTTAACTTCAATGACATTCGATCGCCCTTCAAGACGTTCCAATGTGTTAACGAGAATATTTTTAGTAGTCTTACGAGTTCTCGGGTTCTCTAAATTAACAGCCACAGACTCTCTAATTTCACTGACAGGATACTGTTTGATCCCATTGTGCCGAGCAGCGTTAATATTCTGACAAATTGTTCGAGTTAGGTAGCGGCTCCAACCAAATGTATCGATCAGATCTTGCTGAGTGAGTACATTATCAATATTCATGATTCCTCAAGATGAATGACGGCATCCGCTTGGCGCATGGGTTGACCACAGTAGGCACAAATTCCTTTGCGCTCATGAAACTACACTTGAACTCCCTAACACAGTCAATGATCTGGAAGGGTCAAGCATGGTGACAAATGCAATTACTGCCAAAAGGATGTAGATATGATATAAAAATGTATCATATAAGATACAATGAGCGAGTCCATAAAATGTGTATTGACCTTGAATGAGGTGAGAAAATAGGAGATGGTAGCTCTACAGCGGAACACTCCCATGACTAAGCGATTAATGACATCTTTGCCGGATCGAACCTACGACCTACTCCAGAGTTGGGCTGAGTTTGAAGGGATGAGTCTTAGTGCATTGGTTGCTTATTTACTCAAACGCAATGTGGACGAAGCAGAAAAAGAAGGCAAGATTGGCTCTGGGCAGCCAGGAGCAAAGCCATGACCGATGCAATGAAGGCTCAACGAGCTGAAATTGAGTTAGGGAGACATATTCTGGAAGGATTTATGTTGCCGGATGGTTCCTACCGGATGAGCCAAACCCAAGCTGCTGAGATAGTGGGTTTGGGGCGCAAGAACGTGTCGGATTTTTTGCGCTCAAAAGCCGTCAAAACCTTACTAGGCAAGGGGTATACGGGTGAGAAAAATCCTAAGATTGAGATTGATTCGTCTAACCAAGTCCGAGGTGGCAGTCGGATTGATGGCTTGACGTTGGATGAAGTGGGAGCATATTGGATTTGGCAATGCTATCGCGGCAACAAGCAAGCTCTATCGCTCTGTTTTGCCTTAATCACGGAGTCCTTAGAGCGTCGTTTTGATGGTGCGTTTGGTGTTGAGCGAAGTGAGTCAGCTCGGAATGAGCGCTTGCAAGCGCGGATTGAAAACTTGGAACGGGATTTACAGCAGCTCGGGGATGGGTTGGCATTTGAGGATTTGGTGTGGCAGGAACGAGATTTCTTTATGGAGGTGTTGCGTCAGCATGGAATTGATCCCTATGGGTTGCCTGATGCGGTTGGTTGATATTTTTCTCAGCTTCTGGAGGGTGGGTCTAGCTTTTCAGGTATGGCTTCACTAGAGCGGGGGAGAAAGTTATCAATCAAATAGAACAATTTCTACTCCTGTATAATGCATAAACATATATCGATAACCTCAATTCAAGAATCAGTTTGCTCACCAATACTGCGGCTGGTGTGTTACAGCGAAAACTGGTGGGCAATGCCCACCCTACTACTGGATTCACACTCATGTGTCTTCCCAAATTCTCATCTTTACCAAGACATTGTATTGGTAATGCGATGTGATGTTGATAGATAAAGCCGATCGCTGGCATAGAGATCGATGATTTGCTATGTTAACAGTAGTCTATGTAGAACATAATCTCTACAGAGCAGCTTAATGATCCTGTCAGGTTTCTACTAACAATTAATTTCGGTCACTTTCTCATGTCAATTAGAGTTACTAATGAATTTTATAGAACAAGGTATGGAAAGCTATTGTTAGGTGACTTTCTAGATATTAGCAAACAATATCTTAATCGCTACTACAAGAATAAATTTCAGCTCATAATAACGTCTCCTCCTTTTCCGCTAAATAATAAGAAGCGCTATGGTAATCTTCAGGGAGAGAATTATCTGACATGGTTTACAGGGCTTGCGCCTACATTTGAAAATTTGTTGTCCGAACGAGGATCTTTAATAATTGAGATGGGGAACTCATGGGAAAAAGAGCGGCCAGTACAGTCACTGTTGCATCTTGAGTGCTTACTTGAAATGGTGAAGCATCCAGATTGTAATCTGAGATTAGTACAAGAATTTATTGCTTATAATCCTTCCCGCCTTCCTTCTCCAGCACAATGGGTTACGGTCAATCGAATAAGAACAGTAGATAGCTATACTCATATATGGTGGATAGCTAAGCATGATTATCCAAAAGCTGATAATTCGAAGGTTTTACGTCCGTATAGTAAGGAAATGCAAAGATTAATTCGAAGTAAAACATTTAACTCTGGCAAGCGACCATCTCAGCATGATATTAATCCCATTGCTTTTACTAGAGATAATGGAGGAAGCATATCTCATAATCTATTTGAATTTGAACCAATCGATTTCAAAAGAAAAGTCAGATTGCCTCACAACGTATTGAGCTTTTCAAACACAAACTCCAACGATCACTTTTTAAGAATGTGTCGTAAGAAGGGTATCACTCCTCATCCAGCTCGTATGAATCCAGGGCTTATTAGCTTCTTCACTGAGTTTTTAACAGATGAAGGAGATTTAGTACTCGATCCATTCTCTGGTAGTAATACAACTGGGTATGTTGCTGAAAAGCTTAAGCGAAGGTGGATATCTGTGGAGATAGACGAAAAATATGCTAATGAGTCTATAATACGTTTTGGTGATCCCAAGTTAGAGTCCAAAGTAACAAAGGCTTCATTGGAGGTAGTCCATCATGATTGAAGAAAAATTACGGGAAATTATTGGTGTTGATATTTTCTCTAAAGGTCGAGACTCAAGTATATTCATTGGTCGTCCTTTCTATCTTGATTATGAGAAGGCGAGAATACTGATTTCAGATGCCTGGAAGAGCCAGGTTAAAGGAATACCTCAAGGAACATTCCTTCTGGCATTTTATGATGGAGAAGATGATGTTGATGAGGTTATTCTTTTACGTGCTCTTACTCCCTCAAGACTGCCAACAGACAATGATGTAGTCTCATCAATGATTGAGTACTATAAAGGAGGCAATGACATAAGTGGTCGAGCGGGAGATGAGAAAGAGAGCAAGCTAGATGACATCACACGTTATGAATTTAGTTTTTCTGGTTTAGAATGTAGAGTTCTAGGAGCTTTCTATAAGATCAGGAAATCCGAAGTTGTTAATGGGGAAGAAGTTTTAACGGAAAGTCTAGAATTCGGAGCGGACTTAGAAAATTTCTATTCTGCCAATAACTACAGTGTCTATAAAGCCACAGGCGAAGTTTTGAGGAAAATTGTTAACCAGAGAGACTCGGACATTATTGCTGGAAATGAGAACGAGTTCAAAATTGGTTTCGTTCGCTACAGTTCAAGTCGTCGATTTCAGTCTAAAGAGCCTCCTGTCAATGTCTTCATTAGCCCTCAAGATTTTGTAGGGAAGCGAACAGCTTTATTTGGGATGACGCGGACAGGTAAGTCCAATACGGTGAAGAAGTTAATAGAGGCAATCGCTGAAATTTCAGCAAAAGCGTCATCATTACTTTTGCCAATTAGCTCAATTGATATCGAAGATTTTACTAAGAGTGGGACACCACAGTATCCAGTTGGTCAGATTATCTTTGATGTCAATGGGGAATACGCTAATCCCAATATGCAGGATGCTGGGACAGCAATTTATGAGTTATATAAAGAGCGGGTCAGTAGATATAGTGTTATTGAGAAAAAAGGATTCGATGTTCTAAGAGTTAACTTCTATAAGGAAATCAAAACAGGATTTGAACTAATAAAAAACTACCTGAATAATAATAGAATATCAGGAGATTATGTTAGGAACTTTGAGGCAATTGATTTATGGTCTGCTGAAGAGATTGAGTCGACAAAAGATTATTCAAAAAAGACTCGAATGGAAAGAGTTTATGCTGCATATATTTGCTGTTTATATAAGGCTGGCTTTCTTGTCCCCAGCAAATTCAAAATCAAATTCCCTGGCAAAAAAGAGTTAAATAAAAATTGTGATCCGAGTAACGGGATATCACTACAGGAAGCGTCATCTTGGTTCGAGAATGTTTGGAAAGATTACAAAACGCAGTTCTTTAAAGATTACGAGCTGGAAAAAGGTTATGAATGGGCTGATGATGATTTGAAGGCTCTTTTGATATTTCTGACAGGTTTTAAAAGTCCTGAAGAGAAAAATCCTGTTAGTGGGTATAGAAAAATTCGAGTTAGCGAGCTACATGAACTTCATGTTCATGACAGTGACAGATCTTTTGATAAGGAAATCCCTCAATCTTTAAGAAGAGGAGAGATTGTAATTGTTGACTTATCTCAAGGTTCACCTGTTGTCCAGAAAACATTCTCTGAACGGATATGTAAATCAATTTTCAATGATGCCATGAATAATTTTGTTAGTGGCAAACCAAATAATTTTATTCAGTTTTATTTTGAGGAAGCCCATAATCTTTTTCCCAAGAAGGATGAAAAAGATTTAACCGACACATATAATAGAATCGCAAAAGAAGGAGCAAAGCTTAGCTTAGGCATGATCTACGCAACACAAGAGGTAAGCTCTATTAGCTCAAATATACTCAAGAACACACAAAATTGGTTCATTGCTCATCTTAATAATGAAGATGAATTGAAAGAACTTAGGAAGTACTATGACTTTTCTGATTTTATTACTTCATTACTGCGGTTTAGCTCAGGCAATGACAAGGGTTTTGTAAGGATGAAAACATATAGTAATCCATTTGTCGTGCCTGTTCAAATTGATCGTTTTCTAGCAAATAGAGGTATGTAATAATGGGTAAGACTAGTCGCAGCAGAAAACCAGATGAATGGGCTGCCAAGATAAACCACACCCGTCTTATCAAAGATCCTTTTATTCAGAACTTCATCAAAGAGTGTCGATTTCCAAAAGATTCTTCCGAGATTGATAGTCAAGATACAGAGCTAATTTTTGATTTAATCGAGCCCCAAGTCAATCCAATAAAGTATATTATTTCTGTTGATGGTGGCTACACAACAGTAGAAGTAAAGAAGAACTTTCCTTCATCGAAAATTGCATTTTTTCAATTTGGAGCTTTACTTTTTGATCTAAAAGATTTAGAAGATCTTTCTGAAAAACCTTTTATTTTTCCAGAAGATATCAATAAACTGCACAACCTCAAGCCATTTAAACTTGCCCTCCATGTTCAAAATGTTATCTCTAAAACACAGTCTTCTCTTCAAGACTCAATAAGAAGAGAAATTTATGAGTTTTTTCTGTGTGATAGAGATAGTTCTACATTTATGGAAACTCTAGCATGGCTGACATTCAGAGAATATAATGTGTCTTCTCCTGTTGCTTGCTATAGATTGGGTACAGATCCTTACACTGGAAGTGCAGTAGAGTTGTATAGGAATCAGATGAACTCTGATTATACATTTGATCTTCCACAAGGAAAAATTTTCCTGACAGATATTTTTCGATTGCATGAAGTCATTGATGAAGATCACGGAGCAGGTGGAATACTTGGCTATATCACTCGACTCATTGAACAACTGATAATTGCCCACTTTATTCGATTTCTATATCGATATCAAAAAGAATATTTAGGTAGTTTTTTGTTTATCGTTGATGGGCCACTCAGCTTTTCTGGTCAAACAGCAAATATGCATATCTTAATGCGCGATCTTTGCAACTTCTTACTCAAAGGACAAAATTTATTTTTAGTTGGACTAGAGAAAAGTGGTGCATTTGTCGATCACGCACAAGCCATCTGTATCCAAAATGAAAAAACAGAAATCTTGAAGAGGAATCAATGTCTAGTCCTGAAGAACAGTTATATCTATAAATACATAACACCTGGAGATCCAGTAAATTCACACTATGGCATCACTTCTTACTATGGAGGTAAAGTTATTTTCCACTCATCTGATGGTCAAATCTATGTATTATCTGTTCCTGTGGAGGACAAAGATATTGTGCTAAATCCAACTAAAAAGGATTATCAAAATCTTGATATAATTTTGCATAATATTCAGAAGCTAAAGTGCGATTTGTATGACGACTCAATCATCCCAATTACACTAGCCAATAAACTGGTCTCTTTAGCAAATAATCCAAGTCAAACTTTCCTTGAGAAATTTGTTTCTCAGAACATCAAAGAGCCTTCATGACTTTCTTTTTTATAATTTCTATTGATCTAAGAGACAGCTCTACCGATACTTTTAATTGGGATCATTATCTCTAGTTCTACTTCTCCTTTGTGCTTCAAAAAAAAATTTTTGGCTTTACTGGATATGGAGAGACTTAATAGTATAATCCTTCATAACGAATGTGAAGGAGTATGTTCTTAGCCCTGGAGATATTCCTGAGAGTTCATAGGATGAAGCCACAGAAGAGTAAAACTATGGACGATCGCGCCTTCACCAAACTCACAAATTACCTGAGCCGTATCCCGGCAATAGAAACCCCGATCGCCCACGGTGCAGATTCAACAGGCTGGTGGGTTAAGTTCTCGATTGATATTGACCATGAACTGGCTTGGCAGGTCGTGCAAGAATTGGGTCATGTGCTCAACTATCTTTCGCTCAATGAACGCCTACCCACAGTTTTCAAACCTGTTTCACCGCCACCCTATCTGAACGGTGGGCCAAGAGACTTCCTGTCCTGGGTGATTGAATGCGAAAACCTGGATTTTCGTCCGGGCACAGTCGCTGATTGGTTAGAGGGACGCTTGCCGCGTCCAGTTGATGATTTAGCCGAATGGCAAGATTCTGAGGAAGAGTGATAGAGCGCTTATGACAGCCATGCCATTCTTCTCACTCGCTGCACCAACGCCAAACCCAAAATCGCCCCAAACCCTAATGGCAGCCAAGTAATCAACCAACGAAACATAAACATCCGCAGCCCCATCACCGAGTTATATTCCAGCAATAGGTGTAAATGCGGAAAAGCTGAAACAACGCCTGTCGCAACAAAAAGACCAAGGCATTGGAACCAATGGCGATGGTTTTGCCACAGCGGCAGTTTTCTCGACACGCAGAACGTTTTGAGCGTCTGTCTGTAAAACCTGAGCAACATGACCATACCCACCAGAGAACCAAGATGTTGCAAAAGCCGATGGGGAGTAATCTCGTCGCCGAACTGGGTGAACAGGGGCTGTCGCAACAGTACAATATGCAGGGCAGCCCAGCCATTAGGATGGGTGAAGCTATCCACAATGTTGTGGGAATAGGCCCCGAGAAGAAGGGCAATGATGACGCCCAGCGGATTGGCGACGCGATGCGGCAGCGCTTCCCAAAAGGCGCGATGGGGCTGGGGCAACAGCGCCGCCAAATCTCGCCAGAGCCAGAGGCATAGACCATAAACAGTCAAACCAATCGGTAAACTCACCAGCAAACCGCCCCGTGCTGAATGGGCAACCCAGGCGAGGTCAAAACGACGGATGAAATAGCCAAAATCTGGGATGATGCTGCCCACTGCTGCGGCCAGCAACAGATGGGGGGAGAGCTTGCGGTGTAGGGGCATGAGAAAACCAGCATGGGAGAGGGTAAAAGGCATCGTTTTGGGAACAACAATAGCGCGATGATTTCAACGCATCTATATCATCTGAAACCATAAGTTTTTGGTGAAGATCGGCTAGTGGCTGGATAATCAAAGCCGCTGAAACTACAATGACGCCATCGCCACATCCCGAAAAGCCCCACCCCAACAGTCCAACACCTGACAATCACCATGCTTGAGCTGCGCAACTACCATTCCGTTATTCCCGCTACCGTGTTTTTCGCTACGCTCCTCCTTGCTGGCTGCAACACCTTGCCCGCTTGCGTTCAGGATGATTGTAATTGTGGCGACTTTACGTATCAAGAAGAGGCTCAGGTGGTGCTGGATGCCTTTGAGGGTGATCCCCACCGCTTAGATCAAGATGGCAATGGTCGAGCCTGTGAGTCGTTGCCGCGTCAGCCAAACCGTGCCCCGATCGCGGCAGATGACCCGCTGCCCTATGGCAACCCCAGCGATGCGAGTCCTTCTGATTTAAGTGACTTGCTGATCGAAAAAGACCAATATACTCTGGCCTATAGTTGCGATCGCGGCATTGCCCATTGGGTGGCCTGGCGACTGAATACGGACTGGTTTGGCCCCGCCGAGCGCAACGATGACTTCCGCGCTGACCCTGACCTGCCTGAAGGGTGCCCAGTGGTGACGCCCAGCGACTATCGCGGTAGCGGGTTCGATCGCGGCCATCTAGCCCCCTCGGCCGATCGCACCCGTAGCCAAGCGGATAACAGCGCCACCTTCTTGATGACGAACATGATCCCCCAAGCCCCCGAAAACAATCGGGAAGTGTGGCGCGAACTGGAGGAATATACCCGAGACTTGGTGTTTGAGGGCCATGAGCTGTACATCATTGCAGGTGGGAGTGGCACGCAAGGCAAGCTGGCGGGGAAGGTGACGATCCCTCGGTATACCTGGAAGATTATTTTGATTCTGGATGACGACAATCCGACGGTTACGGAAGACACACCCATCATCGCGGTGTGGATGCCGAATGATGATTCGGTGGACGATACCGACTGGCAAGATTATTTGGTTTCGGTGGACAAGATTGAAAAAGAGACAGGTTTTGATTTCTTTTCCGTGCTAGCGAAGCCACTCCAACGGGCGATCGAATCGCAGGTGTATTAGATCGCTTGCGATCGCTGAAGCTCCCTGCTGGTGGGCAATGCCCACCCTACGCAGATGTTTTACACTACAGTCAGGCTTAGTTCAAATCACCCCATGAAACGTTTTCTTGCTCTTTTATTTTGCTGTCTCACCCTTACCGCCTGTAGCCCCAGCGTGGCTCAGGAGCGGCAGTTTCTAGACCTTTCGGTCAGCTTTCTGGGTGAAGTGCAACTGCCCAAACAGGAGGTTGAGGGTACACCTGTCGGGGGAATATCAGGCATCACGTTCGATCGCCAAACCCAGAAATACTATGCCCTTAGTGATGATCGTTCCAACCTTGCCCCTGCCCGCTTCTACACCCTCAGCCTCGATTGGCCTAACCCTGAACAGGCTCCCGATGCGGTCATAATTGAGCAGGTCACGACCCTCAAAGATGCCAACGGGGCAGAATTTGCCCCTGGTAGCCTTGACCCCGAAGCGATCGCTCTTTCGCCACGCGGTAGCGTCTTTATCAGTAGTGAAGGGGATGTGAAGCACAAGATTGCGCCGTGGATTAAAGAATTTGACCTCGCTACAGGGCAAGAACATAGCACTGTGCGTTTGCCTGCCCGCTTCTTACCGGAATCTCCTATCCGGGAAGAAGACCCACCCCACGGTATCCAAAATAATCTGGCTTTTGAATCCTTAACACTCAACTGGACAGGGCTTTCGGCCGAAGATCCCTTCCGGCTCTTCACTGTTCCCGAAGCGCCCCTTGTCCAAGACCGTATTCCTGCCGAGTCTGAGGAAAATCAGGGGCGGTTGCGGTTGTTGCATTATGTGGTGAACCCAGTAGGCGATCCGGTCATTGTTTCTGAGAATGCTTATCTGCTTGAACCGCCGCCCCAGCTTGCTCTATCTCATGGTTTGAGTGAACTGCTGGCGCTAGATACAGAGGGCTATCTGCTCAGCTTAGAACGCTCCTTTAGTCTGAGTGGCATTACTGCCCGTCTGTTTCAGGTGGTGGCAGGGAATGCGACGGATACGTCTCGGATTGCTATTTTGGGTGGCCCCTTAAGCACCGTCACACCGCTCAAAAAGCAACTATTGCTGGATCTCACTGATCTGGAGATTTATCTGGATAACCTCGAAGCCATGACGTTAGGCCCCCAGTTACCCGATGGGAGTCGCTTGTTAGTGCTGGTTAGTGATGACAATTTTGACAAGCAGCAGGTGACGCAGTTCTTATTTTTCCGGTTAGCAGGGGTATAAAACAACAATTCAGCTCGCATTACACACAAGCTGTTGCAGCAAAATATTGGGATTTTTTGCGGTCTTACATTGATCAGTGGAGTCTGGCTTATGATCAGCCCATAACCCTCTCTATATCAGTCCCAATCTTGGGTTTATTGCTGCTCAGTCCCATGAATTTAGACCCTGATCGCGATCGCTTCAGTCAGCTCAACCAGAAAATCAATACTCTCGAACAACGGCTTCGGTCTCTTGAACAACACCAGCGTCATGGGCAAGAATCAACATTGCTTGCCCAGCAACGTGCTCTGTTGGGCATCTTGCTGAAGATTCTGGAATCACCAGAGTTGGAGAGTATTTTTCAACTAACGGTGCAAGATGTGCGACATCTTCTGGGCTGCGATCGCGCAGCCATTTATCGTTTGAACACAGAAGCAAATAATCAAGAGGGTTGCATTATTGCTGAAGATGTTTTACCTGGATACCCCTCAGCCCTGCAAATTCAGGTAGAAGACTGCTGCTTTAGCGTTGAGCGGGGTGAGTACCTACGACAACATTATCAAACAGGGTTTGTCTGGGCCCATCATGACATTCATAATGAGGAAATAGACGACTGTTATCGTCAAACTCTAGACACATTTCAAGTTCGGGCTAACTTAGTCGTTCCCTTACTAACGGCGGATATATTTTGGGGTTTACTTTGCATTCATCAATGTTCAGCACCCCGCATTTGGCAGCAACCTGAAATTGAGTTTGCTCAACAGATTGCGGTACATCTAGGGATTGCAATCCAACATGCCCAATTTGTGGGTCAATTGCAACAACAGTCCGCGTTGCTGGGACAGTCCGTTGAGCAGGCGTTGCAACGGGAAAAGGCAGTGACATCGATTATTGATAAAATTCGCCGCTCTCTTAACTTACAGACCATTTTTGATACAGCGGTTGAGGAGGTTCGCCTTTTGTTACAGAGCGATCGCGCAGTTATTTATCGTTTTAACCCAGACTGGAGTGGTCAGTTTGTTGCTGAGTCAATGGCTCCGGGGTGGAATTCTCTTTTAACGATTCAACAGACCCATCCCCAAATCAATCAAAATGTTAGTTTGTGTAGTTTGCAAGACTTGGCTAAGGCTGGTGGGATAACCGATACCTATTTGCAAAATATCCAAGGAGAAGGATTGAGTCATGGGGAAATGTATCGGATTTGTTCGGATATTTACCAAGCTGGATTTCCTGATTGTTATATTCAAACTTTAGAACTCTATCAGGTTAAGGCTTATGCCATCGTTGCGTTGTACCAAAATCAGGAATTATGGGGATTATTTGCGGTCTATCAAAATGATTCTCACCGTCAATGGCAACCCGATGAAATTCAGTTTCTCACCCAAATTGCGAATCAGCTTGGCGTGGGAATTTACCAGGCTAGTCTACTTGAGCGCAAAAGTAATTTTTTGGCCCATATGAGTCACGAATTACGAACCCCCCTCAATTCAATTCTGGGGTTTGCTCAAATTCTCAACCGTGATAGTACGCTTTCTGAGCAGCAACATGAATATCTCAGAACAATTGTGCGAGGTGGCGAGCATCTTTTATCTCTGGTGAGTGATGTTTTGGAGATGTCTAAAATTGAAGCGGGGCAGATGACCGTGAATAACACTCAGTTTGATCTGCAAGTCCTCCTCAATAATCTCCATGAAATGTTTCAGATGAAAGCCCATGCTCAGGGGCTTCGACTGATCTTTGAGCGGGATAAACAACTGCCTCGTTATATCGAAACGGATGAAAGCAAGCTGCGCCAAATTCTGATCAATTTACTGAGTAATGCCATTAAGTTTACGGAGTCTGGTCATGTCACTCTGCGGGCTCAATGTCTAACGCCAACCAAGCTAACTGCTGAGCAGCGCACAGGAGTTTGGCTAGTCCAGACAGCTAGGGCCGTGCCGAACCCAAATACTCAACCTCAAACACCGCTTGATCCTAGCAGTCCAGACCCAGGACTAGAGACAATAAGCAACGGGCTGTATTTAAGTTTTGAGATCGAAGATTCTGGCCCAGGTATTGCCCCAGAAGAACAAGCTAAACTGTTCCAACCCTTTGTCCAAACCCAAGTGGGGATTAATTCTCAGCAGGGGACTGGGTTGGGTTTGGTGATTAGCAAACAGTTTGTGGAGTTGTTGGGTGGTCAGATTTTTGTTGAAAGTCAGACTGGGCACGGCTCAACTTTTCGTTTTATGATTCAGGTCACAGCGGTCTCAGCAGCAGCACAACAGGCGCTGGCCAATCCCCAACAAGTGATTGGTTTGGTGGTAGGGACACCCACTTATCGCATTTTGGTAGTGGATGATCGGGCAGAAAGTCGTCAAATTTTGGTCGATTTGCTCCGTCCGATCGGCTTTGAGGTGCGAGAAGCAACAGATGGGAAGGTTGCCTATGAGCAATGGCAAGAATGGCAACCCCATCTCATTTGGATGGATATGCGCATGCCAGAGATGGATGGTTATGCGGCAACCCGCTTGATTCGTAGTGCAACCATCGGGCAACAACCTGTGATTATTGCCCTTACTGCCACTGTGATGGAAAAACCCCAGTCTCTCGCGTTTACTGCGGGTTGCAATGATTTTGTCAGCAAGCCATTCCGTGAAGATATTATTTTTGATAAGCTGGCGCAGCACCTGGGCTTACAATATGTCTACGCACAACCCGATCTGGCCCAAAATGCTAAATCGGCTTCAATACCAATAAACTCATCTCGGCTTGGTGTGGATAGCCTGTTTCATGAGACTGTTCAAGCTGCGATCGCAACAATGTCGCCCGAGTGGTGTGCAGAGATGTATCGGGCTGCTCTGGGTGCACGAGAACAGCGTCTACTAGATTTAATTGCTGCGCTGCCCAATGAACAGCAAAGTGTTCGAGCATCCTTAAGTGATGCAGTTCAGGCTTTAGAGTTTGAGGCGATCGCTCAGATTTTTGCTTCGCCAACATAAGTGCTTAAAGCTGCGATTAAATAATGTTTTAGCCCAACCATGTCAGCTTAGAGTTGTTAAGAAATGATGACCCATGTCATTGTCATTTGCTGTCTTCAGGAGTGATTGATGAATGATCCCCCTTGCATAGCCAATCCAACCCCAGAAAATGCGCACCATCGTGGTGATATTCTTATCGTTGATGATGTCCCTGAGAATTTGCAAGTTCTCTTTCTCATGCTGAGTGAACAGAACTATGCAGTGCGGCGGGTTAGGAGTGGGCAGCAGGCGCTGAATGTTGTAAACCATGATCCACCTGATTTAATTCTGCTCGATATTCGAATGCCAGGATTAGATGGCTATGAAGTCTGTTCTCGAATCAAAAGCAATCCAGATACGCAGCAGATTCCAATTATTTTTCTGAGTGCGCTTAATCACACCTTAGATAAGGTTAAAGCCTTTACTGTTGGTGGGGCAGATTATATTAGTAAACCCTTCCAAGCTGAAGAAGTCTTTGCTCGGATTGAAAATCAACTTACCATCCAACGCCAGCATCACATGCTAGATGTTGAGCGGGCCAGATTATCCAACATTATTGAAGCCGCACGTTTGGGAACTTGGGAGTGGAATATACAGACGGGGGAGACGATTTTTAACGATCGCTGGGCTGAAATTATTGGCTATGAACCGAATGAAGTTCAGTCTGTAACGATGGCAGTATGGATAACACTCATTCATCCCGATGACCTCGAAAAGTCTCAAAAACTAATGGCAAATCACTTTAAGGGGACACAGGATTTTTATGACATTGAATATCGAATCAAACATAAAGATGGCCATTGGATATGGGTACATGATCGAGGCAAAGTAATTCAATGGGATAGTCAGAGAAAACCATTAATGATGTTTGGAACCCATTCCGACATCACAGAAAAAAAAGAGATGGAGCATCAAATCAGAGAGCTTTCGATTCGTGATCCACTCACGAATACTTATAACCGTAGATATATTCTAGAAAGGCTCAAGCAGAATCTTCTCCGATTCAAGCAAGATGAAATGCCTTTTTCAATTGCACTTATTGATATTGATCATTTCAAAAATGTCAATGATTTCTATAGTCATCTTACAGGTGATTATATTCTTAAAGAGTTTACAAGAATTATTAATAAAAATATCGAGAAGTATGACCTTCTGGGTCGATATGGTGGAGAAGAGTTTATAGTTGTGGGTTATGATCAAGCTGGAACTGCAACCGTGAAGTTGGAGTATCTCTTGAAAGTTGTTAGAGATACTGTTTTTGAACATGAAGAAAACAGCATAAAAATCACTTTTAGTGGTGGAGTCGCTGAAGCGTGTGATTTTGCCGATGAATTCTCGATCGAAGAAATGATTTCTGCTGCTGATAAGCGGCTTTATCTAGCGAAAGAATTGGGCAGAAATAGAATTATTGATGCAAAACGGCACACACGAGAGCATGTGGTCAGTTAACATCAGGAACCTGACGGGAAAGGAAGAGAACGCCCGACTCCAAAATGTGAGTCAGTCACGGCAAGAGTTTGAAGTCTAACTGATGACAGCTTCTACTCGAATCGGGCATTGATTGTAGAAACCTTACAAAATCCGCAATCACACACGTGGCCCACCACAATAAATTAGAATCTGCCAAATCCTTACCAATGGAAGAGCTTTGAGCATCGAGTTGATGGCAGATCCTGAGAAAATGAATCTTAGTTCATCAAAAATGATTTTTATGTACTAAGATAGCTATATGGTTTAGGAAACACTCATGTGGACCGCTGAACAAGTCCTCGCTTTATCCCCCGATGCGGGCTCAACCAAAAACGGGAAAGCCCTGGCCAATGTTGCTAAATGGGTTAGCCTAAACAAAACAGAGCAAGCCATTTGGGGGGAATGCAAAGGCAGTGGTAAAAAGCCCTACCGCACCCAAATCGACCTCAGTGAGCCGGCCTTTAAATGTAGTTGCCCCAGCCGCAAATTTCCTTGCAAACATGCCCTTGGACTCTTTTTACTGTTTGCTGAGCAATCCGCTGCTTTTGAGCAGACCGCCCCACCAGATTGGGTGACGGAATGGCTAGCCAAGCGATCGCAAGCTCAAGAGCGCAAACAAGCCAAAGCGGCCAAAGCCACTGACCCCGAAGCCCAAGCCAAACGAGCTGAGAAGCGTGCCAGCAAAATTGCGGCGGGCTTAACCGACCTCGACCAATGGTTGCAAGACATTGTGCGTCAGGGGTTAGCCACACTCCCCAACCAGCCCTACAACTTTTGGGATCAAACGGCCGCTCGCCTAGTGGATGCCCAAGCTCCGGGTTTAGCCCGACGGATACGCAGCCTCGCAGGGATTCCCTATTCAGGACAGGACTGGCCCGATCGCATGTTAAGAGCCTTGGGTTTACTGAACCTTTTGGTGCAGGGCTATCAACGACTCGATACGCTTGCCCCCGCTATGCAAGCGGAGGTGCGATCGCAAATTGGCTGGACGCAAACCCAGGACGACTTGCTGCGGCGAGCTGAACAAGGCGATCCATTGGTGGAACACATCAAAGATACGTGGCAGGTGCTGGGGAAACTGGTGCTTGAAGAAGAGCGCCTCAAAGTGCAGCGGGTTTGGCTCTGGGGTCAGCACGGTCAACAGATGGCGTTGGTGCTGAGCTTTGCCCACGGCAAGCAACCGCTAGATGTGAGCCTTGTGCCTGGGACAAGCTTTGAGGGGGAGCTGATTTTCTATCCCGGAACTGGGCTGCGGCGGGCTTTTGTGGTGAGTCGAGAGGCTGTAGTTGAGTCTACCTCAGTCGTGGTTCAGGCAATTGGCAGTACACAGGACAGCGCGATCGCAACCGCCATCGAACATTACGCTCAGGCGCTCGGACAAAACCCCTGGCTAGAGCAATATCCTCTGCTACTTGATTCAGTGCATCTGATTCAAAAAGAGCAATGGTGGCTCCAAGATGCTGATGGCTATGTGTTGCCGATTTCGCCTCAGTTTCAGCAACCGTGGGAAATGTTGGCGATGAGTGGTGGGCACCCCATCACCGTCTTCGGGGAATGGGATGGGGCGCTGTTTTTGCCCTTGAGTCTGTGGACAGCAACAGAATTTTTGACGTTTGGGAGCTAACGCAATGGAGCAATGGCAGACTTTGGTAGCAACCGCATTGATGGGGACAGGGCGGCAAGCGCCGACCCCACCCACGGGCGAGGGGGCGCTTGCTACAACTCTCAGTCAATTGGATTGGAGCCAACCGGAACAAGCGATTTTGGGGGCAGCGGGGGCGATCGCGCTTCATCAGGCAGTCGGTCAGCAACCCCAGCAGCAAGATTGGCAACCCATCGAGCCCGGTTCAACCGAGCATTTCCCCATCATTGCGCCTTCAATTGCCCGTCATCTTGAGACTGCGATCGATAACGACCCAGAGCTATTACCAGAACTCCTGACACTTATTGCTCAAACCCAACAACGCATACCAGAGCGGCTATTACCCAGGCTGCTCAATTTGGGGCAGCGACATACAGAATTGCGACACCATATTACCCCTGTCATTGGCCAACGGGGTCAATGGTTGGCAACTCGAAAAGAGAACTGGCGCTATGGCCGAGTTGGGGATATTCAAAGCTTTAATCCCAACGCCCCTGAGGCGCAGGAACTCTGGCACAACGGTCGGCAAAGCGAGCGGCTGTTATTTTTCCAACGTTGGCGTGAGGTAGACCCTGACGGAGCCAGAGCTGCACTCGCCACCATTTGGCCGAAAGCCGCAGCCCGAGAGCGAGAAGGATTGACTCAAATACTGGAGACGAGCCTCTCAATGGCCGACGAGCCGTTTTTAGAGGCAGCACTGGACGATCGCGCCCCAAGCGTGCGCAAAGCGGTGGTACAACTCCTAATTAAGTTGCCAGAGTCACGGCTCTGCCAACGGATGGCGACGCGGTTGCACCAACTGCAAGCGTCAGACCAGCAAGGGCTGCTCAGCGTGAGCGCCCCGAAAACCTACGAGCCAGATTGGGAGCGGGATGGCCTCCCCAAGCGAGTTCCTGCTAAGAGAGGGGAGCAAGGCTGGTGGCTAGAGCAAATGGTGGCGGCCGCCCCGCTAGATATCTGGGGTGATCCCGCGAGGGCGATGGCGGCGATCGCCAAGGGCAGATGGCAACATGAACTGCGGGCAGGCTGGGAATTAGCTGCGCAACGACAAAAACGAGCAGACTGGGCTGATGTTATCCTCACTCAAATCAATTGGCCAATTGCTGGTGGCAACCAACAAAAGCGACGCACAATTCGTCAGCTCTTGGCTTTACTGACCCCCTCGCGCCGAGAGCATCACCTTCAGGCTCAACTCTCCAACAATGCGTTTCATGGCGACTGGTTAGAGTTGATGTCTGAATGTGCCAACCAATGGACTTTGGCATTTAGTCAGGTGGTTCTGGAGCAACTGACTAAAATCATGATTCAACGCGGCAGCACCAGATATTCCGCTGTGCGTTCCTTCTTGGATCACTTTCGCCTGACCCTCCATCCCGACTTGGCTCCCGAGGTCGCTCAAGCGGTGGCAGAGCTACCGGCTAAGACAAATTCCATGCACCTCTTTGAACGCCATTGCTTCAAGCTGATTGAGACGCTCACCATCCGCCGTGAGTTCTGGCAGCACTTTCAGGTGGGGTTAGATATAGAGGAGAAATCCTAGTGCAGATATTTTGTCCGTCAATATTCCAACCCCCTACGGAGATTCGCACATGAATAACCCAATCATTGCTTCGCTGCAATCTCGGCGAACATTTTTAATCACCACGATTGCAGCAGTTTTACCCTTCACAGTGGCCTGTTCCAGCGATACCTTCCGGCCCTTTACTGAACCCAAAAATTGGTTTAACGATGTGATGGGTTTGGGGGCTGAGCTAGAGCAGTTTTTGCCAGCGGGGCAAGTGAAGCTGAATGCTGAGGGCAGAGTGTTAACCGTCACGCTGATTAATACCCCCAGTAATGATGCCTCACCTGAGGAGCGCGAAGCGTTCGCAGGCGAGGTGGCAGATCAAGTCCGAGCCTACTTAAAGGCAGAGCAAATTTTCCCAAATCTGAAAACAATTGTTGTTTCTTTCAAACGGCAGGAGAAGCGTGGCGCTGTTGATGTAATGACATCTGTTGGTAGCGTTAACTATCGCTTCCCGATCAAAGGATAAAGGTCATGAACCAACCAAAATTTGCGCGATATAGACCAGAGAAATTCCTCCCATCTAATTCGTAACTTCTTGTCTCCATTCACACAATATTTTCTAGCGCTCTATGGCCAGCCCGAAATCCAAATCAACTAAAACTAAACCCAGCCAAGATGACACCGTCAAAGCAATCTTGCGGCAACATGCTGAAGAGCAATTTGCCACTGAACTCACCGCTTTGGCCGAAGCCGACGATCGCCAACGTCCCCCCAACTGGCAGCTCTCCCCTTGGGCTGTGGCCACCTATTTAATGGGGGGCAAAGTGGGGAAAACTGAAATCTCTGCCAAATATGTGGGTCAGCGGCGGTTGATGGAAGTGGCGATCGCCACCCTGGCCACCGATCGCGCTCTCCTGCTCTACGGCATCCCAGGCACAGGCAAGTCCTGGGTTTCGGAGCATTTGGCGGCAGCCATTTCAGGGAACTCGACATTACTGATTCAAGGCACAGCGGGAACGAGTGAAGAAGCGATTCGCTACGGCTGGAACTATGCCCAACTACTCTCGAAAGGGCCATCAATGGACGCGATCGTCGCTAGTCCTCTGATGAATGCGATGTCTGCGGGCAAAATTGCACGGGTGGAAGAACTCACGCGGATTCCTGCGGATGTGCAGGATACCTTGATCACTGTGCTCTCAGAAAAGACGCTGCCGATCGCGGAACTCGGCGAAGAAGTCCAAGCCACCAAAGGCTTTAACCTGATTGCCACCGCCAATAACCGTGACAAGGGCGTTAATGAACTTTCCAGTGCGCTCAAGCGGCGCTTCAACACGGTGATTTTGCCCACGCCCAACACGATGGATGAAGAGGTACAGATTGTGCAAAAGCGGGTTACGAGCCTGGGGCGTGCCCTGGAATTACCGACTGAAGCTCCTGCTCTTACGGAAATCCGCCGTATTGTCACCATCTTCCGGGAACTGCGCAGCGGCGTCACGGAAAACGGCAAGACCAAGCTTAAGTCCCCCAGCGGCACGCTCAGTACGGCGGAGGCGATTTCAGTAGTGAGTAGCGGGATGGCGCTGGCAGCGCATTTTGGGGATGGCAGCCTGAGCGCTGAAGATCTGGCAGCGGGGGTGCAAGGTGCGGTGGTCAAAGATCCGGTGCAAGATGCGGTGGTTTGGAAGGAATATTTGGAAACGGTGGTTAAGGAGCGGGAGGGTTGGAAGGATATTTATCGCGCCTGCCGTGAGTTGGGTTAGGGGGATTACACAATGACCATCACCGTTTTTGGTATTCGCCATCATGGGCCAGGCTCAGCACGCAGTTTGACGCGATCGCTCCAGCAGCTCCAGCCCGATATTGTGCTTGTGGAAGGGCCGCCTGATGCCGATTCAGCCATTCCCCTCGTCACCCATCCCGAGATTAAGCCCCCTGTCGCCCTGCTCATTTATGCCCCTGACCAGCTCCAACAGGCGTCGTTTTATCCCTTTGCGGTTTTCTCCCCCGAATGGCAGGCGATCCGCTACGGTCTCCAGCAACAGATCCCCGTCCGATTTATGGACTTGCCCCAAGCCTATCGCTTGGCGTTGACGGACTCGGACGCTGAGCCTAAGGAAGCCGCAACACCTCCTGTGCAACCCGCTATCCCCGCCGATCCCCTGGCTTGGCTCGCTGAAGCAGCGGGCTACAACGATAGTGAACGTTGGTGGGAGCATCTGGTGGAACAGCGTCAAGATGGGACGGAATTGTTTGCCGCCATTCTGGAGGCGATGACTGCCCTACGTCAGGAGGTGGAACAGGTGCAGCCGCCGAATTTAGAGCATCTGGGCGATCGCCGTGAGGCTATGCGGGAAGCCTATATGCGTAAAACGATCCGCCAAGCCCAGAAGGAGGGCTTCGAGTCGATCGCGGTGGTCTGTGGCGCTTGGCATGCTCCCGTGCTCACCGAACCCTTGCCCCCTCAGAAAGCGGATAACACCCTGCTCAAGGGCCTGAAAAAAGTCAAAGTTAAAGCCACTTGGATTCCGTGGACATACGGGCGGCTCTCCACTGCGAGCGGTTATGGGGCGGGTATCAATTCGCCGGGTTGGTATGAGCATCTCTGGCAGTCTTCGGCTGATACGGCTGGACAAACGGTGATCCAATGGATGACGCGGGTGGCGCGATTGCTGCGCAAAGAGGATCTGGATGCTTCCTCCGCTAGTGTGATTGAGTCGGTGCGCTTGGCGGAGACGTTGGCGGCACTGCGGGACTCGGCAATGCCCGGTCTGGCTGAAATGAATGAGGCGGCTCAGACGATCTTTTGCTTTGGCGATGCTGTGCCGATGCAGCTGATTCATCGGGACTTAATTGTCAGCGATCGCCTCGGTCAAGTCCCGCCTGAAACGCTCCTGATTCCCCTCCAGCAAGATTTACAGCGCTTGCAAAAAAAACTGCGTCTCAAGCCCGAAGCCAATGAGAAGTTGATCACGCTGGATTTACGGAAGCCGAATGATTTGGCGCGATCGCAGCTCCTCCATCGTCTCAACTTGCTGAATATCCTTTGGGGTGAACTGCGCCATGCTCGTGGCAAGGGCACCTTTAAGGAAGCCTGGGAAATCTGTTGGCAACCGGAACTGAGTCTGAGTGTGATTGAGGCGGGGTGTTGGGGCAATACGATTGTTGCGGCGGCGACGGGTTATGTGCAACACCAAGCCGCCAACGCTGAGAGTCTGGCGGCTCTGACTAACTTGCTGGATCAGGTGTTGCTGGCGGCCTTGCCTGACGTGGTTCCCCCCTTGATTGCCCAACTCCAGTCTGTCTCAGCGGTGGCTAGCGATGTCACGCATCTGATGGACGCTCTACCGCCGCTGGTGAATGTGCTGCGCTATCGGGATGTGCGCCAGACGGATGGCTCGCTGGTGGCGCAAGTGTTGGATGGTTTGGTGGTGCGGATTTGTGTGGGGCTGCCGGGGGCTTGCGCTTCGCTTGATGATGATGCGGCTGCGGCAATGCTCAAGGCGATTAATCAGACTCAGGCGGCGCTCAAACTTCTCCAGGATGAGAACCATCTAGAGCAATGGTCAGGGATGTTGTTGCAACTGAGCGATCGCGCCAATCTACACGGGTTAGTGGCGGGTCGTTGTTGTCGGCTGTTGCTGGATGATGGGCATTTGGAGCCGGAGGCGGCGGCGCAGCGGTTGGGTTTGGCGCTCTCGTTGGCGAATGAGCCGATCCAGGCGGCAGCTTGGGTGGAAGGGTTTTTGCAGGGGAGTGGTTTGCTGCTGATCCATGATGATGCGATCTGGCGGGTGTTGGATGATTGGGTCACGCAGTTGCCGACGGATGCGTTTACAACGCTGGTGCCGTTGTTGCGGCGGACGTTTGCACATTTTTCTGCGCCAGAGCGGCGGCAGATGGGGGAGCGGGTGCGATCGGGGCGGCAGGAGCAGCAAGTTGCGGTTAGTGGGACGTTTGATGGCGATCGGGCGGATCGAGTGTTGCCGTTGGTGGCGCAGTTATTAGGCCTCGAAAAGTTGTAAACAAAACATTGTCATTTAAAGTTCGACTTCTAAAAACAGGATCGCAATGGAAATAGAAATCATTGGTGAAAATAAAGATTTTCAAGTCATCGAAAAAGTTATCAGAGACATCGATTGGGATTATGACGAAGAAAAACCAGTCAAGATGCCTCATCTTCAAGCAAAGATAAGACTGAACAAAAAAGCCAAAAAGTCTTATATGTGTGACATATCATATTATGACTGCAAAGGAATTTTCTTGGGTGTTGATGAATCCTCCCATCATTTCAAAGAAAATAATTCTAATTTTCCTTCTCCATTTTCAACAGCCTTGAACATTCCGGAAAATGCAGAACGGATTGTTGTTACCTTTATTGAGTCTGAAAAAAACGAGTCATTGTCAGAAGTTTTATGGAGTCTGGCATTCATATCAGGTTTGATTGTTTTGATCTCGTGGTCGGTTAAAGCCGTAATGGAAATATTCAGCAGCTAAACGGCTAAGTCTTACTGAACCTGATGTAATTCTCTATTCCAATCCCCAAAAAGTTCTGTATTACTCTCCCATTTAGCTCATAAACAACGATCCTCAAAACAAAGAACGACTCCGTCGCTGGCGACTGATCTTGGGCGGTGGCGAGGCTGATGGCATCTGTAGCGAAGCGGGCAGCGGGGGCAATGCCAACAGCCTGCTGGGCAAAAGCGGCATGGCAATGGATAAAGCCTTGGCAGCCCTCTACGACGGTGACAAAACCCGAGGCGGGGGGTTGGGGAAATCTGCGCCGAATGTGGCGCGGTGGTTAGGAGATATTGCAGTGGTAGTTAATGTTCAACGCAACCCACTCAGTAAATTTGAGATTTTATGGAACCAACGATTGTATCTCTCAGAATCATTGATCTTGACAATCCAGAATATCATCATTGAGGACAAACTTACTTGTGGAATATTAGGGTTATTTATTGTCCTTATCTCTTCAAATCTTTCCTTATCAAATTCTATCCAAGCACCGTCCTTATTCTGGGTCAAGCTAAACACATTTCTATCGCAGCATTGTGTAAGAGTCGATATCATCTTTGTAAGGCTCTCGTATGCCAAAACAAGGCTTTTATCTTCAAGATCAAAGAAAAAGATGGGAGCTGTATCTTTCTGGAATGTTGCACCAAGAGTAAATACATAGACATAATCACCCAATGCGAAGATCGGGCACAGATCATCTAGTTCATGTGTTGGCTCCTCAAGTAGCTGTGAGCGCATGTAGAGCATCTTAGATGCACTGTAAAAGTCCATGCCGAGGAAAGCATAGCTACTATGGGACATGCCATTGCGCCAGGCATACAACTCTAGAATTTCATCGGCTATTGAGAACGGTAAATCCTTAAATATCCTTTGAGATTCAGAGCGACTTATTCCAGGCTCAAAATATATATCGTCTCTCGGATCATTGCTTTCGATCCAAGAGACTATTCTGTCTAAATTTCGTTGTAATTCTGTCACGATAGTGATTATGATTTAAAATTGATTGCAGAACGTTAGTCCTAGGTGCAATCCAAACAGCTTTCAAGAGATTTCTGTCCTCCTCAATGTAGCCTCAACCAGGTGAATAAATTTCCATTTATCCACAAATTCAGCGTATTCAAAATAGGTCTAGCCTTGCCACGGTAAATTTACTCTCATGAACAACGATCCTCAAAACAAAGAACGACTCCGCCGCTGGCGACTGATCTTGGGCGGTGGTGAAGCCGATGGCATCTGTAGCGAAGCGGGCAACGCGGGCGATGCCAACAACCTGCTGGATAAAGGCGGCATGGCAATGGATAAAGCCTTGGCAGCCCTCTACGACGGCGACAAAACCCGAGGCGGGGGGTTGGGTAAATCTGCGCCGAACGTGGCGCGGTGGTTGGGGGATATTCGGAACTACTTTCCCAGCGCGATCGTGCGTGTGATGCAACAGGATGCCCTAGAGCGGCTGAACTTGCAACAGATGCTCCTAGAGCCCGAGATGCTGGAGGCAGTGGAAGCCGATGTACATTTGGTGGCGAATTTGATGTCGCTCAATGGCGTGATTCCAGCGCGGACGAAGGAAACAGCGCGTCTGGTGGTGCGCAAGGTCGTTGAAGAGCTGATGCGCAAGTTGCAGAACCCTATGCAAGAAGCGGTCACAGGTAGCCTCAACCGCAGTCAGCGCAACAATCGCCCCCGCCATAATGAAATTGACTGGAACCGCACGATTCGGGCTAATCTGCGCCATTATCAGCCGGAGTATCAAACGATTGTGCCGGAGCGATTAATTGGCTTTGGTCGGAAGCGATCGGCCCTTAAAGACATCATTCTCTGCGTAGATCAGAGTGGTTCAATGGCCTCTTCTGTGGTCTATGCCAGCATCTTTGCAGCAGTATTGGCGTCAATTCCGGCGGTGAGTACCCGCTTAGTGGTGTTTGATACGACAGTTGTTGACCTGACAGAAATGTTGCAAGATCCGGTGGATGTGCTGTTTGGCACGCAGTTGGGAGGCGGCACAGATATTAACCAAGCACTTTCCTACTGTCAGGGTTATGTGCGGCAGCCCCAGGAGACGATTTTGGTGTTGATTAGTGACCTCTATGAAGGAGGCAACCGAGACGCGATGGTGAAACGGGTGGCGTCGTTGGTCGCATCCGGAGTACAGATGGTGACGCTATTAGCGTTGAGTGATGAGGGTGCGCCGAGTTTTGACCATCACCATGCAATGGTGTTCTCTAGCCTGGGTGTGCCTGCCTTTGCCTGTACACCGGATCAGTTTCCAGGGTTAATGGCAGCGGCAATTAATCGGGATGATCTGGGACAGTGGGCAGCACAGCAGGAGATTGTGGTGGCTTAAATGGGATAGCGAAGAATGATTGATACATTCTACGATCAGGGTACAGCCGACATTTTCGATGGCAATGATTCTAAAGCCGCTCGCAAAGCCTGTCCTCCAAGCTTATGGAATGTCGCATGTCGCAAGCTTGACCAAATTGATTCAGCAACAGATTTGCAGGATCTCAGAATTCCGCCGAACAATCGTCTGGAATCCCTCAAAGGCGATCGCGCTGGTCAATACAGTATTCGGATCAATCGCCAGTATCGTATTTGCTTCCAGTGGAGAGATCAAAACGCAACCAATGTAGAAATTGTTGATTATCACTGAAGAATAAATTGTTATGAGAATCCCAACCCATCGCGCTCCGACCCATCCCGGTGAAATGCTCACTGAAGAATTTTTACGGCCACTGAATTTATCTCCTGAAGACTTGGCCAAATCACTCTATATTCCCTTAGACCAACTCGAAGCCTTACTCAAGCAGCAGCAATCACTAACACCAGCTCTAGCATTGCGCTTGGCGAAATATTTTGAGATGTCAGCCGATTTCTGGCTGAATCTGCAATTGCGTTGGGATCTCTACCACGCTCAACAACAAGATGCCCAAGCCTTGGCCCAGATTCGGCCGCGCACGACGCCTGTTTATCCAAATTAATGAGGTGCGGGCTTGCCTCGTGTCATGGCTCCGCTGTGACATGCACCGTGCGCGGCTCTGCCGCCTCCAGGTCACCGCAAACCTCGGAGCGATGAGAGGCAGAGCCTCCCCACCCGCATTACCAGGCAGAGCCTGGTAACGAGCAATCAACGCCGGACACAGACATTACAACCTTAAAACCGATGCCCAATGCCGAACTGTAAACGGCTATCGCCCTGATTCGAGATACCAAAATCAGCCCGAATTACACCCAAAGGTGAATCAACACGAATACCTGCGCCATAACCAAACCCGGAACCCGGCTTCGACTCATCCGCTTCGCCATCTTCCCCCAGCCATAAAGGACTCGACCCCATATCACTGGCAAAGTCAGCAAAGAGGACGCCTGTTAAAGGTGAAGAGAAGAGCGGCACGCGGTATTCCGCCGACGCCAGCACATAGCTGCGACTGGCCGCCAAGTCACCCGTGCCATAGCCCCGAACTGAGTTTGCACCCCCGACCAAAAAGAGCTGATGGGCGGGCAAGTCGCCGATGGTTGTGCCGCCTTGGAGATTAAACGCGATCACCTCCGGGTTGTCGTTGCTAAACAAACTGGTGGCTTGATAGGTGCTGTAGCTAGCGTTGAGCTGGTTCATGGCAATATCACCGCTACCAACAGGGATCGATTGCTCGCTGCTAAGGCTAAACACCGAGCCGGAGGTGGGATTGCGCAGATTATCCCGCTGGTCATTGGTGACTTGAGCCCGGATTGTGTAAAGGTCATCAATGCCCGTTTCGCTGGTGGAGAGGGCATTCCCGTATTGATCCACCGAGGCTAGCGAACCATCACTGTCTCGGACACTAACCCGACGATAGTTGACCCCCACAGCGGTTTGCCAGTCATCGATCGCGCCCTGGACTTCCACACCGCCGCCAAAGCGACCTTCGCGGGGGCGATCGCCATTCTCTAGACGCACTTCATCATCAAAGCTGCTGGAAATCCCCCGCTGCCGAAAGGCATGGAGTTCATAGCCCAAGGTATCCGGCTGGCTGACTCGATAGGGGCTACCAAAGCGGGTTTCAAACTGGATATCTTTGGTGCCCAGTTGCAGATTGGCATTCAAGTTTTGCCCAATGCCGCCAAAGTTGCGATCGTTGTAGCTGAGTGTGCCGAAAACCCCGGACGCTTTGCTATAGCCACCGCCCACATTCACCCCACGCGCAGAGGCTTCGCGCAATTCGTAGGTGACATTAACGCGATCGCCATTGTCCCGCAGGGCCACATGAGCCTGCTCAAACAGTCCCAGTTGATAGAGTTGCGCTAAATCTTCCTGAACCTGCGCCACGGTAAACACATCCCCTGGCTGGATACCGAGATAGCGGTGGACAAAGTCCGGCTGGGTACGGCCATCTGTCAGTTGTCCTTCTTCATCGATAAAGGCTACATCAACTTCCGCCACAATCCCCTCTTGCACATTCACCAGGAGACTCCCATCCGGCCGTGCTTGTACATCTTTAACCTTAGCGATCGCATAGCCTTCGTCTTGATACCACTGGTTGACCTGAGCAATGCCCTGATTAATTGCACTCGGTTGCACTGCTTGACCCATTTGGTCAGCAAAGAGATTTTGAGCCGTGGCGGTGGAGAGCACCTCAGCATCAACCAGTTGGACGCGATCGATAACTACCGGCGTGAGGTTGTATTGCACATCCCAACCCTGATCATTGGGGACAGCGGCCACCTGCACCTCTCTAAACAGTTGGGTGGCACGGAGGGCAGCCACATCTGCTTCGATTTGCTCGTTGCTGGTAGGGCGACCCGCTTGGGTGCTCAGGGTGTTGTAGGCAATTTGAGTCAGTTCTGGAGAAGCGCCTGTGACATCCACTTGCGTCGCCAGAACAGCTAAGTCATTGGAGAGAGCGGCGGGGGGAACCTCGGCAGCAGCTTGCAAGTTTGGCTCAGGCTGCTGGCTGAATTCAGGCTGCGCATCGATGGTTACGGGAGTAATATCTTGGGCAGCAGCGGTAGGAGCGATGCCCATAGCAACAGGGGCGATCGCAGCAACGGAAACAACAGCAGCACGCATCATCTTGGGTTTTCTCCATAATCTGGACAGGATAGATGTGATGACGGGCGTAAGTTGCGCGGGTTGCGACGGCTGTGGCAGCTCGGGGGGTGGCACAGGTTTCGGGATGCCGGGTTTGGGGTTCAAAATTGCTAGTGTTGAAGTAACTGCAATTTTGCGGATGCTGCCCATTGCCCCGATCGCGCCATGACTCGTCAGCCTGAACACCTTATGCAGCAATATGCCGAACGCCTGCTGCAACTGCGCCCCAATCTCCGCCAGCTCCCAGAACCAGCGGATTTAGACGCGATCGCGCTAGATGTGGGGTTGAGCTTGGACGATTTAGCGCTGCTACGTCAACGGGTCGAAGATCATGTGACCCGAGCTGAAGGCTACAGCGAGTTCCGGCGTTGGGACGACGCGATCGCAGAACTGGAACAGGCTACTGCTCTTGACCCCCTCAACCTCAAAACCCTCTATCAACTCGCAGACACCCATCGTCATCGCTATACGCAACGGGGCAAACGGCGCGATCGCAATGCTGCCGCCCATCTCGCTCACCAATGCTTGCAGCTTGACCCCAGTTTCCGGCCAGCCTTGGTGTTATTGGATGAACTGGAGCAACCCCGAGGGGTACTCAAATGGCTGCGATCGCCTGCCGCGGGCTTCACTGCCATCATGCTGGTTGGTCTCACTGGCGCAGGCTATGGCTTATGGACAGCGCGGCATGACATTACCCTCCCCTGGCTTGAGCCTACATCCGTAAATCCTCGCCCAGTTCCCACGCCGACTGTGCAATCGGGAACTCAGGAATTGAAAATACCTGTGGAGCTGATTACGCCCCCTGAACTACCGGGTTTAACCCTTGACCAAGTCACCTCTCGACTTACAACTTACAGCAGCGGTAAATCTTTCTACAAAGTGAAATTGCTACTGGTGAATGAGAGCGATCAAGAACTAGAGAAGGTGAGTGCGGTGTTGACGTTGCTGGATGACCGGGGGAAAGCGATCGCCACCCATAATAAAGCACTGCTTGATACCTACGAAGCCCCTTTACGACCCGGCGATCGTCATGCGTGGGATTGGCTCAAGGAAACCCAAACTAGTGTTAGCACCGTCCAAATTACGGTACAAACTGTGGAATCAGTACCTGCTGCAACGCGCTACAGCCCCGGTCGTCCAATTGAGTTGCAATGGCAGACCGAACCCCCTGCGGATGTGGCTATTCAGCTGACAGAACGCCGTTCAGGAACCCGTGAGTCTTGGGGCTCAAACTTTTCCCATGAAGCCGAATTAGTCTTTGAAAATGTGGGGACATTGCCTGTACGAGGGCTCAAGGTGCGAGTACGACATTATGATGCCGCAGGCGACACGCTCCTCAGCAAAGAACGATATGTGGTGACGGGTCAAGATCCGTCGCTCTTACCGGGGCAGTCACGACGACTCAAGGCGCTAACAACAGGTTTACCCCAGAATTTTCAATATGAAGTGGTGGTAATCGAAATGAAGTAGGCAAGCAAAACATCGCGCTATTGAACACATTATCTTGACATTACACTAGAATTTTGTCCTGATTTCACGGTACTGTCCCAGAACAGAGCATAGCGAGGTGTACAGTAACGAGAAACTTATATCAATAATTAATGTCAAGCTATAGAAAGCTGCTCGCCCCTACCAAACTGGCATAGAGTCAGATGTATAAAGCTTTTAACCATAATTTAGAACGACTTGCCCTAGGGAGACATGCTTAACAAGAGGAGAAATGGTGATGCAGCAGTCAAACTGGGTTCGTTCAATACAGTTTTTGCTCCTAGGGCGGGTCGGCAGCACAATCGGTAGTGTTGCGATAAGCGGTTTCACGATAGGTAGTTTCACGATCGCGCCGCCCCTTATGGCGCAAACCATCAATGCAGATGGCACCGTTGGCACTACCGTCAGTGGTGCTGGCCCCTTCACCATCACAGGCGGCACGATCCAAGGCACAAACCTCTTCCATAGCTTCACGGACTTTTCCCCCACCACAGCGGCCACCACCTTCGACCTCAACAACGCCAGTTATGGAGGGACAGCCAGTGGCATTACCGCCATCATTAACCGGGTCACGGGCGGCAATATCTCCAATATGAATGGCCTGCTACAAGTGCTGGGTGGAGCTGATCCAGATTTCTTTTTAATTAATCCCAACGGGATTGTTTTTGGCCCCAATGCTCAGCTCGATCTCAATGGCTCTTTTATTGGCAGCACTGCCAACAGTATTGTGTTTCCAGAGGGCCTGGAATTTGCTGCTAGCGACACAACGGCCGCACCACTTCTAACCATTAATCGTCCCGTCGGTCTCCAGATGGGCAGCGATCCCGGCAGCATCGCGGTCAACGATGTGGGTCATGATTTGACTCGACAGCTTTTTCAACCCACTGTCCGTTCCATGCTCACGACTTCGCCGTTACAAGTGGCGACGGGCCAAACTCTAGCACTGATAGGAGGAGATGTTGATCTAACTGGTGGTGTTTTGATGGCCGAAGGGGGCAACATTGAATTGGGCACACCTCACAATGCCACTGTGGGTTTAACGCCTGGGACAACAGGTTGGACAGTCGATTATGCATCGGCTACCAATATCTTCGGTGATATCACTCTAATGCAACAGGCCTTACTCGATGTCAGTAGTGATGGAGCGGGAACCGCGGCAGGTTCGACCCGGTTATTTGGCGCCAACGTTGCTTTATCAGAAGGGTCAATTGTCCTGAGTCAGAATTTAAGCAGTCAACCGGGTGGGGGCATTCAAGTGGATGCCACCGACACTGCTCTCCTGGGCACATCCGCCTTGACTACCGATGCCAATAGTTCCCTACGAACCGAGACGGCTGGCTTAGGGCGGAGTGGTGATATTGAGGTTTACGCTGGACTGCTAGAAATGCAAGATTCAGCACGACTACAAACGCGTACTTTTGGTTCCGGTGATGCAGGTCGGGTAACGGTTGCGGTAGATAATACGTTTAATGCGTTGGAGGAATCATTCTTCGGCTCCATTACCTACAGCATGGGCAATGCCGATAATGTGAAGTTGCAAGCGCAAACCCTAAATGCGTTGGATGGCTCCATTCTCGGCTCCTTTACCCTCAATAATCCATTTAGTCCTGGGCCAACAGGTGCAGCGGGAGATGTGGCGATCGCCGCCGACCAGATTAATGTGCAGGGCACAAACTCAGAGTTTTCATCGGGTGCGGGTTTAGGCTCCGTGTCCTTTGGTACCGGCCGGGGTGGCAATGTAACCGTTAATGCTCGACGGATTGATATTAGTGATGGGGGCCGGATTTCGACGGAGATTGCCAACTCAGGGGATGCAGGCGACCTTAATATCACTGCCACTGAGCGAATTATCATCCGTGATACTCCTGCAACGGGTGAAGAAACTGGCATCCTATCCAATGGCATGATTGAATCGCCTGCTACACGGGCTATATTTGGTTTGCCCGCTATTCCCACTGGTGGCTCTGGCAATATCAATATTCAAACGCCCTATCTGGAGGTAGGTCAGGATGGCTTAGTTACTGCCCGCAATGAGGGGACGGGGGATTCTGGCAATATCAATATCAGCGGTGATGTAGTTTATCTCAATGAAGGGGGCCACTTAAGCACATCCACTTTTTCTGGTGAAGGAGGGGGGATTAACCTCAATTTGCAAACACTCCTGCTCTTGCGGCGTGGCAGTTTTATTTCTACTGAAGCAGGCGGAACAGGCAATGGCGGCAATATCAACATCTCTGCCCCAGTGATCGCGGGTTATGAAAATAGCGACATCATTGCCAATGCCTTCCAAGGGAATGGGGGGAATATCACCATCACCACCCAAGGGATTTTTGGCTTGGCATTCCGCGATCGCCTCACTGCCGACAATGACATTACTGCCAGCTCTCAATTTGGCGTCAACGGCACGTTAACGATCAATGAGTTTAGCCTCAACCCCAGTTCGGGTTTGGTGGAGCTGGCGATCAACCTGAGTGATGCCAGTGATCAGGTGAATGGGGCTTGCAATGCCACGGGGACGAGCGAGTTTATTGCCACGGGACGCGGCGGTATTTCACCTGCACCCACCAGCCAAAATGTGGATTTGCATTGGCAAGATATCCGCGATCTCAGTCCCTTTTGGGACACCACCACACCCAGCTCCGCGATGCCGCAACGACCTGTTCCAACGGCAAAAATCAGAGAAGCAACGGGGTTCCAACAGTTGGCCAATGGGCAAATGGCTCTGGTAGCGCGAGTGCCCCAAGCACCGGATTGGCAGTCGACGGCAACTTGCGGAATGCAAATGGAAACATCGGCGCTTCCTGTGCCGAGTTGGAATCAAAGCAACCAACCTGTAACCCCCTTACCAAGGGGGTCGGCGTAGCCGGGGGGATGAGTAATGTCAAAGTTGCAATTGCCCAAACGTTGGTGGTCGGTGCGTTCTGCTACTCGCTTTGCAAGGGCTATGTCAACGCTAAAATACCCGACGCGAATACGACTTGTCTGCTCATTTCTGTACCCGCAATCCCCCCTTCCCCCCTTGGTAAGGGGGGTGACGCCGCGAGCGGCTGGGATGGTTTTTAGATTCGTGTTTGAGCAGTTGTGTAGGGTGGGCATTGCCCACCAAATCAAGGGTTTCATACCGGATTACAGAACTCTAGCGATAGATCAGGAAGTGAGGGTTGAGCGGAGTCGAAACCCGGTTTTGAATCATAAAGCTTCGTCTATAGTTTTAAAATTTGAATTTGGTATCAGGAGAGCAATATCATGATGCGATCACGCCTCCAATTTCCCCTACAAACCCTCCGACGCTATGGACGACAATGTTTAGCCTTTAGCTTTGGGCTGTTGCTGACCTGGATAGTTGCACAAGGAACAGTGCAAGTTGCCGCCCAAACCCAATCCCCTGTAACAGACTCAGACACCCCGATCGCCCAAGCCGCCCCTGACCCAACCGATGCCCTAACGCAAGGCCGCCGTTACTATCAGCAAGGCCGCTACGCCCAAGCCCAACAAGCCTGGGAGCAAGCCGTAACAGAATTTGCCCGGAACGGCGATCGCGCCCGCCAGGCCTTGGGTCTAAGCTACTTAGCGATGGTGCATCAAGATTTGGGAGATTGGTCAGCGGCGGAAAAAGCGATCGCTCAGAGCTTAGCCTTGCTCTCTCAAAATTCGGGTCAGTTCCCCACCATTGTGCTAGCTCAGGTTTTAAATACCCAAGCCAGCTTACAGTTCAACCAAAGTCAGTTTCAGCCCGCCTATCAAACCTGGCAACAGGCCCAAGCCCATTACACCGCAGCCGGAGACCAGCTTGGGGCTTGGGGCACACAAATTAATCAAGCTCAAGCTCTCAAAGAACTGGGTTTTTATCGTCGAGCTACACAGATGCTGTTGGCTTTGAATACAGACCTCGCTGAATTACCGGATTCGGAGTTAAAGCTCTCCGGTTTGCAGACCCTGGGTAGTGCTCTGCAAGCGGTGGGGAATACCCCGATGAGCTATCAAGCGTTAGAGCAAGGGCTCACGATCGCTCAGGAATTAGGAGCAACACGCCAGATTAGCCGCCTGCATACCCAGATTGGCCGATTGGTGGCACAGCTCGGCGATTTGGATCGGGCGCTGGCCTATTTCCAAACCGCAGCCCGAGTTGCGGATCAAGCCATCGATCAGCTCCCCGCCAATTTGGAACTATTGAAGATTTATCGTTTGCAGTCCCGCTGGTCTGCGGCTGGTGCGATCGCCCCCCAACTCTATGAGCAGTTGGCCACCCTGCCCCCGAGCCGCACCCAACTTTATGGTGTGATTAACCTCGCTCATCAAGTCCAGCAATTGCCACCCGATACGCTGGGTCTGAGTTTCACCCAACTGGATATTCTCCTGCGCGATGCTGCCACCACCGCCGCGCAATTCCAAGACCACCGGGCGATCGCCCATATCCTGCGCGAACGGGGCAATCTCTACGCTTTAGCTGAGCAACCCAGCCAAGCGATTGAGCTAATGGAACAGTCTGTCACCCTAGCACGGGCGCTGCCTGCGGAGGATGTGCTCTCGCAATCAGCTTGGCGCTTGGGACAACTGTTGGGAGCGTCGGGAGAGCGGGATGGGGCGATCGCGGCTTATATCGAAGCCGTCCAAGCCTTGCAATCGCTGCGGGGGGATTTAGTGGCGATTAACCAGGATCTGCAATTTTCGTTTCGGGAAGGGGTTGAACCCGTGTATCGAGAACTGGTTTCCCTGTTGCTGGCGACCCCCCAGCCCAGCCAGACCGAACTAGAGCAAGCACGCAACACGATTGAAGGCTTACAACTGGCGGAACTGGATAACTATTTTCAAGAAGCCTGCGCGGATCTCGAAGCCCAGAATATTGACCAAGCTGATCCGGCGGCGACGGTGTTTTACCCGATTATCTTGCCCGATAAGCTAGCGGTGATTCTGGCTCAAGCAGGGCAACCGCTGCGCTACTACCAAACTGCAATTCCCCAAGCGCAACTAGAGCAGCAACTCGATCAGTTATTGATGGATTTGCATCCAGCGGCGGATTATGAAAAGCGTCTTGCTAATGCTGGGCAGCTTTATGATTGGTTGATCCGGCCAGCCCAAGCGCAGCAAGCCTTGCACAACACTAAAACCTTGGTCTTTGTGTTGGATGGCATGTTACGGAATATTCCCATGTCGGTGCTCTATGATGGCGAGCACTATTTAATTGAGCAATATGCGATCGCCTTCTCACCGGGTTTGCAATTGCTTCAGGGCCAACCGTTGAGCGATCGCAACTTGGATGCGGTGGTGGGGGGGATTAGCGCCGCACGGGGTCAGTTTCGGGCGCTACCGGAAGTGGAGCGGGAAGTGGAACGCATTGCCCAACAAACAGATTCCACCACCTTAATCAATGCCGAATTTACCAGCGCTGCGGTGAGCCAGGCCGTGCAAACCCGACCGATTGATGTGGTGCATCTGGCGACTCATGGTCAGTTTAGCTCTAACCCTGAAGAAACATTTTTCTTGACCTGGAACGGCCGGATTAATGTTCGGGAATTGGCCGACATTTTGCAAAATCGCCAGCAGGCGGAGGGTAAACCTATTGAGCTACTGGTGCTGAGTGCCTGCGATACTGCAACGGGAGACGATCGGGCAACCTTGGGGTTGGCGGGGTTAGCGGTGAAATCGGGTGTACGTTCTACGGTCGCCACTCTCTGGCCGATTAAAGATCAAGTGGCGGCACAATTAATGATCGACTTCTACGAGCAGTTACTGACGCCGGGGGTGACACGCGCCGAAGCCCTACGCCAAGCCCAACTGCGCTTGCTGGCCCAACCCGATTATCAAGACCCATTTTTTTGGTCGCCTTATATCTTGGTGGGGAATTGGCGTTGAGTCTGTCTAATTTATCGCAAGCCACCCATATTTATGGTCATGCCCAGCGAGCAATTTCTTGCGAAAAAAGAATAATAAATGTTTTTTTGTCCGGATTGGGCTGAGTCATCCTTGAAGGGTGTATGCAATTAACCTATCGGTTCTTGCTCCCTTGAGCTGGGTTGATAGTTTTAGGCAAAACTGAATCCAGATATCTAGCTCAATCGCTGATGTTTAGGGGTGCGATCGCCAATTGGACAAACTAAAAAATCAATTCTTAACCTGGACTTTTCACGTGATGAAAACTATTGAGCCAAATCACTGACGACTACGGTGAAATTGTTTATTATATAAACTGAACGCTCTATTTGAGTAAAGTTCAGGGATGGCATCCTCACCAGTATTCCCTCACCTTTTAAGACTGACCTGTTCGCATTCGGAGTTTCACCCCCATGCAATTCCCCAACCGCCGCTTATTTTCCCAGCCCTTGGGTTTGCTACTCTTGGCAAGCTCACTGCTGAGTCCCAGTCTATTAACCCATCATGCGCAGGCTCTGACCCCAGATGGGGAGGGAAGTCGCGCTCAGGTTGCCTCTTTTCAGGACGCCGACTGGAACTTGATTCCTTATCCCGACCAAAATGCACCCACCCAAAGCCGGGGCGGGGCGTCTCGTAGTGGAGAGTGGAACTTAATTTCTTACCCAGATCAAGGTGCGCCCACCCAGAGCCGCGGTGGGGCCTCTCGAAACGGAGAATGGAATCTAATTCCTTATCCTGACCAGGGCACACCGTCTCAGAGTCGCGGTGGCGCATCCCGAAACGGAGAATGGAACCTGATTCCCTATCCCGACCAAGGCACACCATCCCAAAGTCGCGGTGGCGCGTCCCGAAACGGAGAATGGAATCTGATTCCCTATCCTGACCAAGGCACACCATCCCAAAGCCGAGGTGGGACATCCCGTGATGGGGAATGGAACTTGGTTCCTTATCCTGACCAAGGTATCCCTGCCCAAAGCCGTGGTGGGTCTTCTCGCCGTACAGATTTGCCCCAAGATATGGTCACCCTGATGCCTGAGATTGGCTACGGTCTCACCGTCTCCAGCCATCCCACGTTTTTCTTCTATTTACCCGATTCTAATGCTCAGGCGGGTTTGTTCCGCTTGAAGGATGCAGAGGGTAAAGTCCTCTATGAACAAGCGATTGAGCAACCGAATCAGGCCGGAATTGTGGCGATCGCCCTGCCGGAGCAGTTGCCTGAATTAACTATTGGAGACTATTACCAATGGTATGTTGTCCTCCAATCTGAGGGTAAATTCCGGCCCTCCAGCCCCTTTATCGATGGTTGGGTGCAACGGGTTGAGCCAACTCCGCAGGTTCAGCAGGCTGAGGCGGGTGATAATGTCTTGGGTTATGCCCAAGCTCTCACCCATCAGAATGTGTGGTACGACACCCTGACCGCCATCAATACCATCCGCACCGCACAACCCCATTCCGTTGAGGCTCAACAGCAATGGCAAGCGTTACTCACCTCTGTCAGTTTAGAGGCGCTGGTTGATGCCCCCGTGGTGGTTCAAGGCACATCGCATTAAGTGCTTTGAACACAGAATAATTAGATCTCTTGCATTAGTTGGTCTGGTGAACAGATTGAAGTATCTGCGCCTGTTCTACGGTTTGACCTCTGAGATAACCGTAGTGCAGGCATCTTTTGCTGGAACTTGATGAATAATCATCAAGACAAATACGATGAAGTGGTGTTTTGGAGACATTCAAATTTGCATAACGGTAGCTCCCCCCTCATGATTGAAGTGATGCTTCAAGTGCTATGCCAACGTTGTGGTTAGAATATGTTTCGCCGCCCCTTCCAGTTGCCTTTATCTGTCCGGTCAACGGGGCCGTTGTGGTTGGGGATTATCCTTTCAATCATCACCATCGATCACTGGGGGCTGCTCCATCGCTTAGAGTGGGGGGTTCGGGATCAATGGGTTCAGCTCCACACGCTTATGAACCAAGAGTCGGATATCGTTATTGTCACGATTGATGAGCAAGATATCCAACAAATCGGTGATTGGCCAATCCCAGATCGGGATTTAGCGCAGGTCTTACGCAATATTCATGCCCAAGGCCCCACTGCCATTGGGATGGATCTCTATCGGGATTTGCCGGAGGAGCCTGGCCATGAAGAACTTCTAGAGGTCTATCGCACAGTTCCCGAACTGGTGGGTATTGAAAAAATTGCAGGCGATCGCGTCCCCCCACCCCCCGTTTTACAAGAGCAGGGTCAAGTGGCAATCGCGGATCTGGTGCCTGACCCCGATCGCACCATTCGTCGCGGTCTGCTTTCCGTAACAGATGCGGCCGATGGCGATCGCTTTAAATTGTCCCTAGGCGCGAGCGTGGCACTGCAACATCTCGCCAAACGCCATGGCATTACCCCCAAGTCCATCAATGACAAGCGTCAACTCTTACAGTTGGGTGAAGCTCGCTTGATTCCCCTCCGGCATGGGGCGGGCGGTTATGCCAATGAGGATCTGGAGGGGTATCAAATCCTCCTGAATTGGTGGACTAATACGGATGGCTATACCCAGGTGCGGTTTCGAGATGTGCTCGACGATCGCATTTCGGCTGACCTGATGCGCGATCGTATTGTTTTGATCGGCTCGATCGCAAGCAGCACCAACGATTTAATCGATACGCCTTATAGCACTGCCTTATTTGAAGCCCACACGCCTATGCCTGGGGTGATGATCCATGCCAATGTAGCCAGCCAATTGCTCCAAAGCGCCCTCACGGGTCGCCCCGCCCTCCGCAGTTTTACCCAACCGGGGCAATGGCTTTGGATTATGCTTTGGGCAACCTGGGGCATCTGGGGGAGTGGGCTTTGGGTGCAAACTCAAACCACACAGCAATGGTGGCAAAGCCGGGTGTTGTTATTTACCCTCCTGAGCTTGGCGGGTTTGGGTCTGGGGAGCTATTGGGCCTTCGGTTGGAGCATTGTTATTCCCATCACCGCCCCCAGTCTGGCGTTTGTTTTGGGGGTGGTGGGGTCGAGTAATGCCTATAAACAAAAGTGTTTAATTGAGGCGAATCAGTCCTTAGCGAGCTATGCCCAGCAGTTAGAAGCGCTCAACGCAGCCTATGAACATTTTGTCCCTGCTCAGTTTTTAAATCTACTCGAAAAAGACAGTATTGTTGATGTGGAGCTGGGCGATCAAACGGAACGGGAAATGACGATTCTGTTCTCTGATATTCGCAACTTCACCCGTCTTTCGGAGCAAATGACGCCTGCTGAAAATTTTGCGTTTATTAATCGCTATTTAAAATGTATGGAGCCCCAGATTAAACGACATCGGGGCTTTGTGGATAAGTATATTGGGGATGCGATCATGGCGTTATTTCCCCATACTGCTGATGATGCCCTGTCCAGCGCGATCGCGATGCTCCAAGCCCTAAAAGACTATAACAACTTCGAGCATGACCCCAGCCAAACTCAGTCTCTGAGTATCGGGATTGGTTTGCATACGGGCTATTTAATGTTGGGTACCGTGGGGGGCTCAGATCGTATGGATGGTACGGTAATTGGCAATTCTGTTAATCTGGCGGCTCGGGTAGAAGAACTCACCAAAGAATATGGGGTTTCGCTATTGATTACCCAGCAGACTCTTGCTGCTTTAGAGAAAGCCCAAGACTATGATCTGCGGTTTGTGGATCAACTCAAAGCCCGGGGTAAAACAGAAGCGATCGCACTCTTTGAAGTCTTCTCGGCCGATCCCCCTGACTTGAGAACGGCCAAGAATTTCACGAAGGGAAAATTCGAGCGGGCGGTATTGTTATTTAAAAGAGAAAAAATTCAGGAGGCGAGTCTATTGTTTCAGGATTGTTTGATGTCCCATGATGGCGATCGCGTGGCGGCTTATTATGTTAGAAAATGTGAGGAGCTTCAAGATTTTGTTTGAGCCGCAGGTATGAGAGCATGAGGCTCAATGCATTGTCTATCATTTCTCTATTAAGCAAACGAAAGAAGGATAAAGTGAGCGCCTCCCTTACTCATCGTTCACCATTGCATTTGCTTCTAACTGCCCCTGATATTCTTGAGCAAGCTGCCACAACTCCTGAGTCGATCGCGCCTCCCTCACCGCCTCCCGTAACGCCCCAAGAACCTGTTCATAGCGATCGCGGCTCGGCAATTGACTATCCACTGCGCGAATCTTGGGATGAGCTGTCGCCGAAGACTGCTCGTTAGAACTAAAGAGCGCCTCATGCAACTTTTCTCCTGGACGCAGCCCCATAATCTGAATCGGAATATCGACGCCCGGTTGATACCCCGCTAGATAAATCATTTGCTCAGCGAGATCATAAATGCGCACCGGTTCCCCCATATCCAGGATGAGGATCTGACCTGATTTCCCTACTGCCAGACTTTGAACCACTAACTGCGCTGCTTCTGGTGTGGTCATAAAATACCGAGTCATGGCCGCATCAGTGACCGTGACCGGCCCACCCCGCTCGATCTGCGCTTGGAAAATCGGTACCACACTGCCCCGACTGCCCAGCACATTGCCAAACCGTACCGTCAAAAAGCGGGTTTTACTCTGAGCCGCCAACGGACGGACAAGCAACTCTGCTAAACGCTTACTCAAGCCCATAAAGTTAGCCGGGTCAACCGCTTTATCCGTGGAAATCATCACGAAGGCTTGTACACCGGCCTGAGCAGCCAACTGAGCCAAGGTCGCCGAAGCTAGGGTATTGTTTTCCAGGGCTTCGGTGGGATTATGCTCCATCAACGGCACATGCTTATGGGCAGCCGCATGGAATAAAAGATGGGGCTGCCAGGTTTGCAGCAACTGTTCAATCCGCTTGGTATGACGAATATCGGCAATCAGCGCCTGAGTTTCCAGATGGGGGAAGGTGCGCATGAGTTCTTGCTGGATATTGAAGATGCTATTTTCCCCACGCCCCAACAGCAAGAGGCGTTGTGGCTTTAGACGGGCAAGCTGGCGGCAAATTTCGGAGCCGATCGTCCCCCCTGCGCCCGTGACTAAAACTGTTTTTTGGTAAACCTGCTCACTTGCAGCAGGGAACTGGGTTGCAAACTCGGCTGCAAAATCGAGATGAATTTCGGGGCGACCCAAAATATCCTGAATTTGCAAGGGGCGCACCTGGGGAGTCAGGGAGCGATCGCGCAGCAGTTCGGTCTGACCCGGCAGGATCTTGAGCTGGAAGGGCGTATTATGGAGCTGGTCAACAATGCGGCGAATTTCTGAAGTCGGTGCTGAGGGCATCGCAATCAATACATCCTCCACCTGCTGGGTTTGAGCGATCGCCAACAGTTGCTCCGTCGTCCCCAAAACCCGGACGCCTTCGACTCGACGGCTGACTTTGGTACGATCGTCGTCAATAAAGCCCACTACATTTATGGCTAAATCAGGGGTTTGTAGAATTTCCTGTACCAGCATGACCCCGGCTTGTCCTGCCCCAATCACCAGCACCCGTCGACAGAGCTGCGTCTTTTTTCTAATCCCCCACAGGGGCTGGCGGACTAAGCGCCGACGGGCATAGCGAATGACCACCATCCCCATCAGGCAAAAGCTCCAATCGATTACCGCGACCCCCAGCGGTATACCCAGGGATGACCCCCCTAAGCGGGGCAACATTAACCGAGTTACCACCAACACCAACAGGGAATAAAAGCTAACGGCATTGAGTAAGCGAATAAAGTCATTGAGGCCAAACAAGCGCCAGATCTGTTGATATAAACCAAAGAAGAGTTGTGTGGTGAAGCGTCCAGGAATCGCCACTAGGGGTAAGACCCAAGCGAGGGTTTGGTAACCTGGCTCAATTTGCCCTTCAAATCGCACCAAGAAGGCGATATAGCAAGCGAGAAATGCCCAAGCTGCATCTAGGATTACTTGGGCAAAACGGTAGATGGAGGGGGTTTTCGAAGGGATACGCATAGAACAATAGAGTTCACAATTCGGGTTTCGGGGTTCAGGGTTCAAGGTTCAGAGTTTTCTGAGTTTAGGGTTGTCTGGCGTGCTCATGGTTTTTTCTCCAGGAAGGTTCCAGCCATGCCTTTCAACCCAAACACTTACGCAATCGACCCACATTGTTAAGCTGATGCAGCCTGTGTATCAAGGCGATGAAAACTCCAGAACAGCCTTGAACTCATAACTCTACCAATCGATGATTACTCCTCCAAACTCAGACGTTTAAATCTCAGCGAAGTTCAGAGGTCAGAGTTTAGAATTCAGGGTTTAGCATTGTTCCGTGTGAACATTGCCCATCAGATCAGGACTTTGGCGTGTTACATGTACTCGGTCTCATTTGGACAAGGCTGCGGGAACTCCTCAAGATTCTGTCTGTAGCGATAACTCCGAACTTATTGACTCCGTCGCCGCCAGAGCACGATACCCATGGCCAAGAGTGCGATCGCGCCCCCAGTGATGAGTGCAATTAATCTAGGTGAACGCTGATCAGATGGGAGCGTCAGATCTGCCGATGAAGCGATCGTCTCAGATCCATTGTCTGAAGGATTCTTGGACTGTGCCTCTGGCTGCGTTGGCGATTTTAGCGCGGAACCCGCCGCCACCAGCACATCAAACCGTAACTCAAAGGGTGCAAAGTCTTTCTCTGTTTGGGGTTGCCCAGTTAAGACCAACTCATAAGCCCCCACTGTGGGAAAGGTGAACTGCGCACCGGGAATATCTGCATAGCCCTCAGCTGATACAGGGTTGAGAGGAGGCTCAAGGATGGGCTGTGCCTCTGCCGGGGTAGCATAAACGGCCAGAGCACAATCACAAGCCGCTAGAGGAATCGATTGACCGCCTTTACGTGTCAGGGCAAACCAGATCTCGGTGACTTCACCAGCTTTAGGTGTGTCATCCGGCTCAATATGCAGCGTGGCCCCCACATCAGTGCTCAGCTCCACTTGATGGGCGAGGCTAGTCTGTGGCGTGATGTTCAGTACAACAAGGTTGAGGCTGGTGAGGGCGAGACGGAGAAGAAAGTGCCGCATAATGTTGCTCCACAGAAAAACACGACCACACCCAGCGCGATCGCACCCCTAAGACAACCACAACCAGCCCGATCAGTAAAGCGCTACCTCCCTGGTGGAACCAAGGGCGAGTGAGGTTGCCGCCGTAGCTAGAACCCACGAGCAGGGCATGGCTAGATGCAAAAATCAACGCGGGAACTGTCAGGAGATGGAGTTGTCGCCAGCGTGTACCGAGATAGCGTTGGGCTGCGTCAAAGCTGGTGAGGGCAGCAGGCGTAAGCAGTATCAGGGCGATCACGCCCCCCACAATGCCCCATTGCTGACTAGGAACCATAAACTGCACCGCTGCCCAGCGCCAATCCCAAGCATGTGCGAAGCTATGCAAAATATGAACTCCACTGAGGAGAAAGGCGCCCACGCCCAAAAGTCGGCGATATCGCAGGGGGCCAGCCCAGATCCGGCTGAGGGGACGGGCGACCAATGCCAACATCAGGCAAATCAACGCCCCATGGCCGCCATAATCGTTCATGGTCTCGCCTGTGCGCAGCAGCAGCAGTAGGCCAATCAATAGCGTCAGCCAGCCTGCTAAACGGAAAAGCTGGCTGCGGCGATCGCTGCTCAACTGCGCACTCACCACCCCCAAACCCAGCATCGTGGGCATGGTGCCCATGCCGAAGGCCAGCATCGTTAAACTCCCCTGCCAGAGTTCAGCGGTATCGGCGGCCGTAATCTGAGCTGCATACAAAAAACCACAGGGCATTAATCCCCAAATCATCCCTAAAAGTAGTGGGGTGAAGGGCGATCTCGTTTCCCCCCAACGATTGATGAGAGCGTTGAGGCGATCGTGAAGTTTGCCGCTGGCGAGGGGATTCAATAGGGGAATTTTCGGCAAAAGTTGGGGATTAATCTGCACCAAGCCGAACCAGACCAGTAGTGTTCCAGTGCAGAGGGTCAGAACCCGCCGGAGCTCGCTGCCAACACCTGCCATTTGTCCACTGGCCACCAGCACCGAGCCGATCGCGCCGATCGCCGCACCCACGAGGGCATAACTAAGGATGCGCCCTAGATTGAGCAACAGGTGAAACCGCCATTGTTGCCAGGGGGTGGTGAGGGGGGCGTTTTGGGTTTGTCCGAGCGAGAGTGCCACCGCGATCGGGCCACACATGCCCAAGCAATGCCCAAAACTACCCAGCAGCCCCACCAGACCAATCAACAAATACTTAATTGTAGTCGGCTCAGTTCCAGTCAAAAGGGTCATATTGGCAATTCAACAATTCAATCCCAAGAAGTACAGTATGCTACAAGTATGAGCATCAGTTTAACGGGGCTCGCACACCATTCTATCTCTGGAGGTCAGACCCATGAAGCCAGCCCATTACAACCCCAATCTGCCCCTCGAAGACCAATTTGACTGGATTGACGAACTCGAATCCCTATCTTTTTGAGCGCTCTAGCAAGCGTCGTCGGGGCTACCCCTCCGAGACTGCTGTGAAACGAGGCGATCGCGTTGTTCACGGTCACAAAGAGCTGCATGAAAAGCTCGGGAATAATGATCTTTGCCCCTGTGGTTCTGGCCGCTGCTTTCAAGCGGTGCTGTCGTAATAGCGGTCGCTACGATGGTAGTCTTCGCAGTCATTATTTTTAGGGGATCTTGAATCATCATAAGTAACGCGAATGTACAATTGGCTTCCATCACAAAGCTGTCCTCTTACAACAAGAGGACAGCTTTATTGTTGCTTGCGATCGCAGACGATCAACCCTGCAATTGTTCAATCAAGCTGGATAGGAGGACACCCACTTTTTATTGAGTAATATCAGACCAGAGTGTTCCTTCGTGGGGAACAGCACTGATTTGGGTTTGCGCATTCAGATCAAGCGTTGCAGTGCTCAGTCCGACTTGGATGACGGAGTAGCCTGCAACAAAGCCCGCAAAGGCAGCACAGGCGGCAATGATAGCTCGTTGAGAAAGAGAGTTAGAGGTAGAAGGTTGTGAGGATTGCATCGTTATTAACCTCAGAGTGTTGTTTATTGGCTTATATCTATGATAGATAATTTTTCTATTGACTAAAATAAATTTATTGCATTAATTTGATTAGCTCTGCTTTACGTTTACATTGCTCAGCCTTCTGCCATCGCTTGTCTAGAATGGACGGTCTAGTAGAAAATGGCAGCGATGTGTCTGCTTTTTTTATGAATCGCAAAAAGCTCTGGTATCAACACCTCAGGGTTCAAGTGCTCCTAGTGGGCGGAACTTTTCTCGGTCTGGTCTTGTTCATGCTGGTGTTTTGGCTGATCATGCGGAGTCTAGCGGGTGCGTTCACTAAGGCAGAAGCACGCGAATGGATTATTAGCCTGTTGTTCTTAATCCTCTCAGCGGGGAGTGTTTACTACTTAAATTTTCAAGCCAATCAACGCAGTAAAAAAGTGCGGAAAGCGGCTGAAGCTGAGCGCCAGTACCACCGACAGCAGTCTGAGGCCGATCGCCAATACCAACGGCAACAGGCCGAAGCCGATCGAGAATATCAACGACAACAACTTGAACAACACCGTCAACAACTGGAAAGCGATCGCCTTCAACGTCAGACCGATGCGGCGGCTGATCGCCAAGAACGACGCGACCAATTGGCTTACCAAGCCTATCTACAACAGATGGCGGTGCTCTTTATTGATAATAAAATTGCCACTGAACAGGTGGAGAGCGAGATTTTTCAATTTGCCCAAGCCCTAACCGCTGACGTGCTACGAGGGCTCAAGGATGAAGCTCGGCGCAATCAAGTGATCTTCTTTTTGCGATCGCTGACCTTAACGGAAACCGAAACCGTGGAGCCAGACCGGGTTTCTTCGCTGCTACGTGGGATTCATCTTGATCGTGCCGAATTGCGCAACCTCCAAGCCCCTTATGCCAACTTCACCCATGCTCACCTAATCAGAGCAAATCTGCGAGGGGCAATTTTTACAGGTGCAAATCTGCAAGGGGCGTATTTAGAAAAAGCAGATCTGACCGGTGCTTATCTGGAACGGGCTTATCTTTATGGTGCACATCTCAATGGTGCTTACCTAGAAGGCGCTTATCTGGTGGGTGCGAATCTTGTGGAAGCTAACCTGAGGGCAGCCAAGCTGATTGGTGCTCATCTAGAAGGAGCGAGCCTGGAGGGGGCAAACTTAGAAGGGGCAGATCTGACGAATGCCAATTTCAGGGGAGCTAACCTCAATGGTGCTTTTTTTGAGAATGCGCTGTTTCGTAATACCACAATGCCGGATGGTCGGCTTCAAGATGGCGATCGCTAATTGTAAGCTAGCCCTTATCTCAGTATGGGACAAAAGTTATAGTTTGTAGGTTGGGTTGACGAAGGAAACCCAAAACCAGCCAGGATTACAGGGAATGTGTTGGGTTTCGTCATCACTCAACCCAACCTACAAAATTATCAGGGTTTCTAGTAATGTTTGCTCAACCTACATCTAAATAGCGGATGCAACGATAACTTCATTCTGATTGAGAGAAATTAAGTATGTATTAAAAAGTAGTCCGCTTGACTCTTGAATGAAATATGCTTCGTTATCTTGCGTGGAAAATGCAAATCCATTTTGGTCTAATTTTCCTTCAACAATTATATTTGCATCACTAGCTGGTAACACTCCGTGTATTTCAAGCTTATTGACATCTACACCTGATGGCAAACTAATATCTGTGGGGATTTCATCTCTATGTAAACTGCTGATATACTCAATGTCATTATTTAATGTATCAAAAAACCTATCCTGTTCAGGAGTTCTATGCGCAATTTTATCAAAGCTCTTGAGCGCCTCAACTGAATATTCTTGATCTGCCATAAACATTACTGTTTTGAGTTCACCATGAATATTCTCATGCTGAAGTAAATGAAGATAGCGTGTTTTAGTATCCTCAAAGTCAACTTGATAGGCAAAGAACTTACTCTGGGGTCTATTGGATAGACGGTCTTGAATAACAGGATCAGGCAAAACTTTTATACCATCCAATGAAGATTGCTTCTGTTGATAAAATGCCATAACATCATCAATGTTATCTAATGTGTGTTGAGCACTTGCTAACTCTTCATCACTGTCCGGGAAGAAACCATCTGAGCCTGCAACCGCATTATCGTACTCAAAAAACTTTTCTATAATTTCATCAACATTGTTACCTGGGGGGGCATTGGGATCTGTTCCAGAATTCCCCTTATTCGTTGCTTGATTGTTTGGGTCTTGATTTTGAGGCGTTGTATTCGATGGATTTGGCTCTTCTGGATTCTCAGACTCAAGTGTCTTTGCCTCCGCAGGCTCCGGCTTAGGGGGATTAGTTGGTGTTGAGCGCAGCGGCGTGGATTGGGGTTGAGGCGTTTTGTTCGGGGTCTGGTTATTCTTTTTGGATGTTTGCTTGGTCTCTTTAGACTCCGGCTTCGTAGGCTGAAGCGCTTGCTTGCCCGCTTTGGATTCATCCTTGTCCTGATTAGCCTTGCCCTCACCCAACTCACGATTAAGGGGCAGCAGCTTGATCGTCTCAACCGCCTCTTCTTTCGGTGTCTCCGCCTCAACGACAGGCTGCTCCTCCGGCAACGGGAGCCCCAGCAATAGCCCATGAAGACCTACTGACACGACCACCGTGACGTAAAACAACCAATGGGACGGTTTAACAACTGACCCTAAGATTGATTGAGATGGTTTGCGTAGCATTGATTTGGTCTCCTCTCCACACTTGTTATTGTAGACGCCGATTAAGGATTGGCGGTTTCCGAAGTCCCCGTTTGGGCTTAAGATTTGGGCTTAAGCTTTGGAACTTGAGCCGCTATTGTAAAAAATCTATGAATGGACTGGATCGAATTCGTCTCGGGGCCGCAGTGGCGATCGCCAAAACCACCACCGCGATCGTCAAAGGTCTCAAGCTCGGGGCAGCAAGTGTTCTCCCTGGCTCGATCGCCCGTCGCATTCATCCCCATATCTTGCCCTTGCTCTTTGAACAGGTGCGTCTGGGTGTGATTTTGATTGTCGGCACTAATGGCAAAACCACCACCTCGCTCTTGCTGCGGGAAATCCTGGAAACCCAAGGCTGGCGTGTCACCCACAACGCCACGGGCGCAAACCTGATCAACGGGCTTATTACTGCTTTACTCGCCGACACCAATCTGATCGGGACGCTGCGCACCGATTACGGCATTTTGGAAGTGGACGAAAATATTCTGCCTCTACTGCTTAAAGACTGCCGACCCCGCTATATCCTGGCCCTGAACCTGTTTCGGGATCAGCTCGATCGCTACGGTGAAGTCGATACGATCAGTCGGCGCTGGCGCAAAGCGATCGCGCCCCTCCCCGCTGAGACCGTTGTAGTGGTTAATGCCGATGACCCGACCTTGAACTATTTAGGGCAAAATCTAGCCCAGAGTTCAGGGCAAACAGTGCGATTCTTCGGCTTGAGTGAGCCGAAGCTCTATCTCAAAGCGATCCAACATGCGGTGGACTCAATCTATTGTCCTAATTGTGGGGCATCGCTGGATTACCAGGGCGTCTATCTCTCGCATCTAGGCGACTACACCTGTCCCAGTTGTGGCTTTGCTAAAAATCAACCGGATTTGGATAGTAACGACTGGGGCCAAATCCTGATCGGTGTTTATAACAAGTACAACACCCTAGCGGCAGGGCTGCTAGCTCAAGAAATTGGTGTGGGACGGGCTGAAATTAACCAAGCGATTCAGTCTTTTAAAGCCGCCTTTGGCCGGGCGGAAGAGCTGACGGTGCAGGGCAAGCATGTGCGGATTTTGCTTTCTAAGAATCCGGTGGGTATGAATGAAACAATCCGGGCGGTACATGATATTCAAGCCCAAGGGCAATCGTCTGTCAGCTTGGTGATCCTCAACGATCGCATTCCTGATGGCACGGATGTCTCCTGGATCTGGGATGTGGATATGGAGCAATTGGTGGAGCAGGGTGGCACGATTATTGTTAGCGGCGATCGCGTTTTTGATATGGCGCTGCGGATTGAATATAGCCCCCATCCTGAGGATCTCAATTTGATTGTGGAGCCGGATTTACAGCAGGCAGTGGACAAGGCGATCGCCCACACCCCTGCCACGGAAACTCTGCATATCTTACCCACCTATTCGGCGATGCTCGAAGTGCGCAAACTGCTCACCGGCCGAGAGATTCTATAAGGGAAGGCTCAACCCCAGCAAGGACGGTAATCCGACTTGTTTTGAGCCGATCGCCTCCCCTACAATGGGGGGGTCAACAGCACTCAAAACGCTTTTTGGGGAATTCGCCGGGGAGGAATGATGGGATTTTTTGAGTCCGAAGTGGTACAAAATGAAGCCCGCAAGCTTTTTGAAGATTATCAATCGCTGATGCAGCTAGGCGGCGAATATGGCAAGTTTGACCGGGAAGGCAAGAAGCTCTTTATTGATCAGATGGAAGCGCTGATGGAGCGCTACAAGATTTTTATGAAGCGGTTTGAGCTGTCGGATGATTTTATGGCGCAGATGACGGTGCAGCAGCTTAAGACGCAGTTGAACCAGTTTGGCATTACGCCGCAGCAGATGTTTGATCAGATGAATGTGACGTTGGAGCGGATGAAGTCAGAGATTGAACCGTAGTTTTGTGTTGAGTTTTAGCAAATAGCTTACACACATAATCTTTTCGTCTTCCAATGCAAAAGTTGACATTTAACATCCTAAATCATTGGTATTACGTGTAAGCAGTTTTGTATGGCTGCCGAGGACACCGAGTAATTGTTCCTTTGGTTGATAGGTATCTAAGTCCAATGGTGAAACTGACCACGCGTGGGCAATATTCATAACACACATCTCATCAGGATAATTGAGATCGTCACGCTCCCAATATGAGTCGTCTTCGGCTTCAGGACTTCGTTCATCAAAGAAGGCAAAATTCAAGTCTTTTTCTTCGCAAGTCATCGCGCCTTTGTCCCAGAATGTTTCACCGGATTCGCCGCTGTAACCATATCCGCGAACTAGCGATCCTGAAACAGCTTTTGCCCATAAGTGATACTCAACAACACGGTGTGTGGAGAAGACAAGCGCTACACCGAATATTTGACTGAGTTGAATAAGAGGTTGGATAATTTCATCAGGTTGATTGATCAGATACAATCCCGTAATGAGTGTCCATCCATAAACAGGTGAAGTTACAAACACCACCTGTTGACTAGTATCGTTTTCGTAGACATATTTGATACCAGTTTGCCAGTTTGCGGGTTGAGCATCTTGTAATTGAAGTGTGGCGATAACTGCATTCGTGTCATTGGTTGGTAATGCCCACCATGTGGTTTTGAATCCAAATCCACATGGATTATCTGGTAATTGTGGTGGTAAGTTAAGAACCATCGTTAGAGACACGGTGTTGAAAGTTGGTTTGTCATGCCGTGATTCTTATTGTGCAACCGTGTGGTTATAAACTACCCTCATGAAGGCTTTCAATTTACCTTCGTCTAACCTACCGTCTGTTCTTACTCCCGTACACAAATCAAGACCGAAGGGTTTAACTGTTTTAATCGCCTCCTCAACATTCTCTGACCGTAGTCCACCAGCTAGAAATACAGGTTTTGAACTTCTTCTAACAAATTCTGCACTCAAATTCCAGTCATGGACACGGCCAGTCCCACCTAGTTCAGGGACTTTAGCGGATGGTCGCCCACTGTCAAGCAGAAACGCATCTACATAAGGAATGTAGTGATTGATTAAGTTGAGAGATTCACTACTCTCTATATGTATAACCTGTACCCTTTTGATCGTATTTCTAGGTAGTATTGTTTCTAGCTTTTCATACTCTGCTCGATCGATATGGTTAACAACTTGGACAGTCGTCGGTCGCACAAGTCTTACATGTTCATAGATTCCTTGAGCAGTGGTCTCAGAGGTTAAGAGAAATGTGGCGATCGGGGGTGGCACAATTTTAGTGATTTTTGACGCGATCGCGTCACTGATAACACCAGGGCCAGAAGGCATCGCACCAACCAAACCCAGAGCGTCAGCACCCGCTCTGATGGCAATACGGGCTTCCTCCTCACTGGCAATGCAGCAAACTTTAACCCGTGTTCGACCTAATCCTGGCACATTTACTATCCTTATTGAATTGAGAGAGCCATTACACAACCTTCAGTATTTGAACTCGTTTAGATAATGTGTTTAGTCGTCTGACTCCTCTGCCCCATCCAACTCCGCCTGGGTCATTCCCAGCCGCTTCAACAACGGTTCAATCGGCACATTAAACCCTCGCAAAAATGGCACAAGCTGTCGTAGGAGCTTGATATACCCTTCACGGAGAAACTCCTCACGACTCTCCTCACGCCCCTCTCGACGACCCCGCTCCAAAGTCCGTTGTTCAACCTCTTGAACAATATCCTGATAAAAAACCGACTCCCGCATTGCCTGACTCCTCATGATTCGTTTGATCACAGCCAACTTCAATTTTAGCCCAGCAAAGATCGCCGTCGCTGTCTCCAAATTTCCCTGCATTCCCACATCTGTCGTCATCTCCCCAATCCGAACTTTCATCTGTTCCAATAACCCCTCCGCATCGTGATTCGCCGCCTCCGATAGAATCGCCAAAGGCAACAAACCCGGAGCATTCCAAAAAACGTCTCGCGGCTGCTCCCATAACCGAATCACTTCAAACCGATGGGTCATGCCTTGCAATTGAAATTTCGTCTCGTCCACCAGCGGGGAATTGGTTCGACGCAGATAAATCACGACTTGCTTCACCTGCTGGTTCGGAAACTTCTTGGTGAGCCGCAGAAAATAATCCGCCATTCTGCGAGGTATCGTTGGGTCAGGGTTAGTTTGAAACTCTACATGCAACACCCTATCTTCACCCTGAAGTAACAGAGAATCAACTCGGACAGGTTCTGTGATCAGTTCGGTGGGTTCTAAGCGCGTTAAGGGAAACGATTTACCCAATAGCCAAACCGCAAAATCATCTGGATAGGTTTCAATCAGATACTTGCAGAAGTTGTCGTACACATAAATATAGTTTTTTTGTACGACATTATCGTAGCACAGTCTTCATTTAGTCAGAATCGGAGCGGGTGGAATTCGGTGAATACCCACGTTGACCAAGCGGCATTCATAGGTGATAGCTCTAGAACTGTGACATCTCATAGCCAAACACTGCCGGATCAACCGCACTTAAATCAATATCCCCCAACCCCAACTCCGCCCAACGGGCATCCACCTGCGCCGCCACATCCGGGTCAGACTCCAACACCTCACCCCATGCATGGTCTGTTTCCGGCGGGATCTTCGTCGTCGCATCAATGCCCATTCGACCCCCCAGACCCAACTTCTCGCTGGCGAAATCCAAGGTATCAAACGGCGTCTCTGGCAAAATAAACACATCCCGCGCTGGGTCAACCTTCGAGCTGATTGCCCAGACCACCTGACGCGGATCGCGGATATTGATGTCCTTATCTACCACCACCACGAACTTTGTATAGGTGAATTGGGGCAGGGCACTCCAGAACGCCAACGCCGCTCGTTTCGCCTGACCTGGGTAAGCCTTATCGATCGCAATAATCGCCATCTTGTAACTCAAGGCCTCCATCGGCAACAGAAAATCCACAATCTCCGAGACCTGCTGCCGAAGGATGGGCGTATAGACCCGATTGAGCGCGATCGCCATCATCGCTTCTTCTTTCGGGGGGCGACCACTAAAGGTGGTGAGATAAATGGGATCCTTGCGATGGGTCAGACAGTGGAACCGAATCAGGGGCGAGTCTTCGACGCCACCGTAATAGCCCATGTGGTCACCGCAGGGGCCATCGGGCAACATTTCGCCAGGGGTGATGGTGCCTTCCAAAACAAACTCGGACTGAGCAGGCACTTCGAGATCTACCGTTTTGCACTTCGCCAGATGTACCCCTGCCTTGCCATAGAGTCCCGCAAAGAGCCATTCCGAGAGATCTACTGGGATCGGGGTGGCTGCGGCCATAATGATTAACGGATCGACCCCGAGAGCGATCGCCACTTCCAACTTTTTGCCTGCTTCGGCTGCTTTACGTAAATGCCGTGCGCCCCCCCGCACCGAGAGCCAATGCACGGTCATCGTGTTTTTCGACTGCAACTGGAGCCGATAAACCCCCACATTGGGGATGCCTGTTTCCACATCCTTGGTAATCACTAACCCCAGGGTGATGATTTTCCCCGCATCTCCTGGATAAGGACGAATGAGTGGTAGCGTATTGAGATCCAGCTCGTCGTCTTTAATCACCACCTGATGGCAGGGGGGCAAAAAATCCCGTAGCGGTTTGGCTTTCACCACATCAAAGAGCACTTTGCCAAAGTCGATCGCCTGGGTAACGGTTTTAGGCGGCTTGGGCTGTTGCAACATACCCAGCTTACGGCCGAGGTCTTCTAGTTCTTGGGGGTTTTCCCGATTCATTGCCCAGCAAATCCGCTCAACTGTGCCCATCAGGTTCACGGCTACCGGAAATTTGGAGCCTTTGACATTTTCAAACAGCAAGCCTGGCCCACCTACCGCCAACATCCGATTGGCAATCTCGGCAATTTCTAAATCGGGGTCAACGGGGGCAGTGATGCGGCGCAGCTGGCCCCGGTCTTCGAGCAGTTGAATAAATCCCCGCAGGTCTCTAGGCATGGGTAATGGTGGCGTTGTTACATTACTTAATGATTTTAGGTGGCCGTGGGGGCGATCGCCAAGGTTCATGATTTTAATGCGATAGACACAATGAGAGAACAGGCGATTTCTGTTTGTTAGGATGTAGGACGTGTAAATTGAGGGGATAAACAGAGTGCCCCAGAAAATTCGGGAACTGAAAGCGCTCCTGCGTCGAGCCGGGTTTAGCGAACGCCCAGGAAAAGGCGTCATACGAAATGGTTACATCCGTTGTACCCCGGCCGGATCACGCTCTCAGGAAAAGATAGTGCTGATGCGAAACTCTACCAAGAAAAAGAAGTTATGCAAGCAGTTCGATTGGTAAAACAACAAGAGAATGGCAAATGAAACAGTTGCAATACTCAATGGTAATTGTTTGGTCGGCAGAAGATGATTGCTATCTTGTTCATTTACCAGACTTTCCCGAGCAGCATTACCGAACTCACGGCGAGAGTTATGCTGAAGCCGCTCAGAATGGTGAGGAGGTGTTAGCACTGTTACTAGAAGACGATGGTTTGCCGTTGCCACAACCTCGATCTGCTGTGGCTTAGGGTGCGTCATTACTATAATTCCAGCAGTCCTGTGGGAAACGGGATCAAGCACCCGACCCAAACAACAAGCAAAAGGGCTGTAAGTTAGTTATCGCAGTGGTTTGCAATTTAGCTGACGGAAGCTCTTAATAACTCCCCCGCAAAATATCGCCAGCACTCACCCCATAAACCTCCTGAGCCGTTTGTACAGCCCGCTGGGTACTCACCGTAAGACGACCATCTACAGCCCCCGTGTAAAACTCTGCTTCCTGGAGCCGCCGCTGCATGGTTTGAATCTGAGCAGTGCTGATCGCGTTTTGCAGACTTGTCCATGTGCCCCGACCCACCACACCATCAGGCTCAATGCCCCGCGATCGCTGGAATGCCATCAAGGCTTGCTTAGTGGTGTTATCAAAGTTGTTGGTAATGCTGCCGTTGAGATGCCCCAGCAACAAGAGCCGAAACTGCATCTCTCGTACCCGTTCGCCCGTTGCGCCCTGCTTGAAAGGCTGGAAACTGGTCGTGGCAGCGTTGAGTGCATTCAGGGTGCGGGGGCCGACAATCCCATCGACGGGTAAGCCTTGCGATCGCTGAAATTGCCGCACAGCTGCTTCAGTTTGGGGACCAAAAAAACCCGTGACCGGCCCATTAAATGCCCCGACTTGCTTGAGCTTTTGTTGCAGGCTTTGCACGGCGGAACCCCTCTGGCCGCGTTTGAGCAGTTGTTTGGTTGTGTCGCTAATGCTGGGTTGTTCTATTGGATTCGCAATCACAACATTAGGCGTTGTCACAAGCGGTAGCCCTAACAAAGTGGTAGCGAGACTCCACTGAATCAGCGATCGGACAGGGATACAACCTTGGGGGACAGCAGAAAACCGAAAAACCATTTCAAAACCTAATGCAGGAAAGCTTCTGCTGCTTTTTGTACCGCAACTACAGGGGCGATCGCAAGCAGATATCAACCCTAAGCTCATTCACGAAGCGGTGGGGAGTGGCATACACTGTTTTGCAGGTATGACGCCGCAACACTATTGATCATCTGAGATGGGGACTATTGCGTCCTCTTGAGTACCCATGTCTGTCACCCTAAAACTTCAACAACTGAATATGCCCCCTGGTCAGCGCTTACGCATCCACTTCCTCAGTTCCAAGCGATACGCTAGGGAGCAAACTAATGCTTGATACTGCGTACCTGATGTTGGGCAGCGTATTTGCCTATCTTATTGTGCTGGTGGTCATCGCCGAAGGGTTGGGCGAGCTGCCCCAAACCGGGCCAGAAATTACTCGAAAAATTGTTCATATCGGTGCAGGTAATGTCATGCTCTTGGCCTGGTGGTTTGCCATTCCCCGCTGGATGATCCTCGTTGCTTCAGCAATTGCAGGGATAGTGGCTTTGGTATCTTACTTTTTGCCCATTTTGCCAAGTATTAACAGTGTAGGACGCCAAAGCTTAGGAACTTTTTTTTACGCGGTGAGCATTGGGGTGGTTTCTACGTTGTTTGTCCCCCCGCATTTTGCCTTCGCCGTGGTGGGTATTTTGGTGATGGCCTGGGGAGATGGCCTGGCTGCAGTGTTTGGTCAGCGCTGGGGCCGCCACCCTTATCAGGTTTTAGGCAATCGCAAAAGCTGGGAAGGCTCAGCCACAATGACGATCGCCAGCACTGCTGTTACGGGTCTAACACTTGGTGGTGCTTTTGGATTTAGCCTGGAGGTTAGCTTGATTGCTGTGGCTGTGGGCGCGATCGCAACTCTACTTGAAGCGATCTCACAATGGGGCATTGATAACTTAACGGTTCCCCTCGGCAGTGCTGGGGCAAGCTTTGTGCTGGCCCAATGGTTATTGGGATAGCGTCACTAGGAGCTGTCATCAGTTAGACTGTAAACTCTTGCTATGACTAGCTTACAGCCCCTTTTTCTGCGACACTTCCTAAATTTGGCGGGTCTCTCGTGCCCAGCGTGCTAATTCTGTCCGATTGTGCAGCGTGGTTTTGCTCAGCATATTCGAGACATGGCTCTCAACCGTTCGTTGGCTGACCTCTAGGCGGTCTGCAATATCTCGATTGGCCAGCCCCTGAGCGACGAGCCGCACGACTTTCTTTTCTTTGGGCGTAAGGGAGACGGTGGGAGGCACGCGTAAGACTCGACCCTTAAGCTTTTTGCCAATGGGCGTGAGACGTTGACTCAAGCGATTGACTAGCTTGAGCGATGACTCTACTTGAGCAACGAGTTCTTCGGGTTCAAAGGGTTTGACAATATAAACATCTGCGCCTCTGGAGAGGCCTTTTACGCGATCTTGAGTCTGACTTTTGGCTGATAAAAACAAAAAGGGAATCCAATCGGTTCGTGGATCTTCACGAACTTTTTCCACAAATGCATAACCATCCATCTGTGGCATCATAATGTCACAAATGATCATATCGGGGAGGTCTTGTGCCAGGCAGTCTAGACCTTCTTGGCCACTCTCAGCAGTTGTGACGTTATAACCTCGAAATTCTAGATAGTCACGCACAAGCAAAATTAAGTTTGGGTCATCATCGATCAAAAGTAGCTTCGGTTGAGGGCGAGCGGATGCGTCTGACATCAGTTTTTAGAAGGGGTCAACAAAGAGCTATGTAACAAATCAGTCATTTGGCCGCTGCTTGCTACATCTTTATTTAGTATTACATGGGTTTTCGGCTTCATTCAATGGTGGTTGATTCGAGAGAATCGTTGATTTGCCTGGGTTTGCAGTATGATTATCTCCCTGTGCAGTCAGTGGTCTTTGCTGTAAAACTTCAACTTTTTGTTGTTGGAGCCACCGTTGAAACTGGCGCTCCAAAAGCTGCTCCCGAGTGCTGTCATCTAACTGGGCCGGCAAATATTGCTCTAGACGCACAATTACTACCCAGTTTTCAATGTTGGTGGGGGGCCACAGTTGTCCAGATTGGCTGCGGCGGAGCATATGGCCAATGATGGGGTGGGGATGGGCAATGGGAACGGGGCCAATCTTGCCCCCTGATTTTGCCTCTGGCCCTTGAGAATAGGCTTGGGCAAGCTCCGCAAACGAGGCTTCATCATTCGTCAGCCGGAAGTAAAGTTCTTGGGCCACACCGGCGTCCTGAGTCCGCAGCAGGGAGTAGACGACCTGATCGAATTGATCTTTGTGGTCATGGAATTCGGTGGCAATGTTTTGACCCCAGCGTTCGGTCTTGAACGCCTTAAGCTTGAGCGATCGCATCAACTGATGATTCAATGCTTCTAGACTCAAGCTGCGCTGTTGCAGCCATTGTTGGAGCTGTTGGGGGGTTTCAAGATGTTGCTGTTGACAGAACTCAGCACGGGCTGTGTAAAGCTGGGCTTCTGTGCATTCAATGGGGGTGATCGCCTCTTCCACGATCAGTTCTTGGACAAGTTTGGGCAGCAGATCATATTTTTGGAGCAACGGGATTAGTTCCGTCGCGTCAATGGTGCGTTGGCCAATTTTTAAGACAGGGGACATTTGGGGTTTAGGGTTCAGGGTTCAAAGTTCAGGGTTCAAAGTTTTGGGGCATGAAAAAGAGAAATTCGGAATTTAACATTCCGAATACTTAACTGTTTAACTGTTCCACAATCGCGGCGGCGAGCGCTTCTGTGCCTTGGCGATCGAGGGGTTGAGTGCTTTGGGGAGGGGAGGGAGTATCGTATAAAAAGTCCCAGGAGGCATCAAAAAAGGCAGTGGGTGGAATAATTTGATGTGCGCCGTGTTTGCGGAGGCCGTTGAGTAAGAGTGGTGTTTCGGCAAAGCCATCACGCAACAGTGACACTAAGGGACGCTCTAGGCGTAGAGCTTCGGAGAACGTACTAAAACCGGGTTTGGAGATAACCCGGCCACAGAGGGGCATAAAGTCCACAGGTCGATAGCCCCGGTCTTCAATCTTGACCAGATTAGGCAACTCAGGGGCTTGGCGATCAAACGTGATGAATTGCCAATCGGGGAAGGCTTGCAGATTGTGGTAGGGGATAGTGCTTAAGCCTAAGCCTCCGAAGGTGAGCAATATGGTCTGGTCAGGGTCACGATTAAGTTGAAATTGGTCTCGGAGTTCGGCATCGGTGAATCGGGGGCTGCCCCCTGTGAGTCCCACATCGGTAATCTTGGGAAAGGCGGCCATCGATTCATGGAGCGGCAGACGAAAGAGGCGATCGCATTGGCCAAAGCAATGCTCAATCCAGACCACAATTTCGGCAAACGGTTCACCCCAGTCTCGATAAATAAAGTCCCAGCCAAAGTTGCTCATCATCCAACAGGGCAGCTCGGCAGCATGGGCGATGGGGGCAGCCAGGGGCGGGATATCTGCAAAGACGAGATCCACTTGATTAGTGCGCAAAAATTCGGATTCACTGGCGATAATTTGATCTTGGCGATCGCGGATCTCCGTCAGTTTACTCAGAGTGGCGTCAAGATCCATATTGAGGCTATCGGCTTGGATCACCCCCACATCGTAGGTGCGCGGGCGGTGGATGAAGTCACCGGAAATATAGCTCTCCAGCAACCACCGGGGAGCGGTGGTCGCTAGAATCAGTAAGACATCCGGACAGAGTTGTTGCACTGCGTTAGCAACGGAAGCGGCACGAGTGGCATGACCAAAGCCGTGGTTCGTGATAGCAACGTAGAGGGTGGGGGGCGACATGGGTATGAAGTGAGAGATGCATCAATAATACTGGCGCTACGTGCATGCTGTTTGGGCTATCCCAGCAATTTGTTTCATCAACCTTTGGCCAAGCCAATACCAATCGTGCTTAACTCTGGTGCAAGGCCGCATGGGGTTTGCTCCCTAGTGCAAAACGGCAGAAATAAGCCATCCACTCAAAATTCACAGAATGCCTGTTGTATAAGTATTTTGAACTCTGAACTTTGCACTCTGAACTCCGCCTCGCGGTACTACCTGGATGATTCATCAGGTAGGCGAGATTGCCCAATCAATTGCATTGCGACCTGCCCCACGGTGAAATCATGTTGCAAATATGTTGGTTAACGCCCAACTAAGCCCTGCATTGCTCCCACCAAAACCGATAACGCCTGATCTTGAGCATTAACTGAAGTTTCGAGTTCATTAATCTGCGCCTTCAGGGCTTCGATATCTTTATTGGCTGCTTCGAGTTCATCGGTGAGGTTTTTGGGCACTTGTTGATTGAGCGATTCGACCTTAGCTGTCAGTTCCGCAACTGTGTTGCTATCGAGCTCTTCAAGCCTGAGACTGTTGTTGGCGATCGCATCGTTGTAGTTTGCTAAACGCAACTGTGCATCCTTGAGATTAACCGCTAACCACCCCAGCACAATCCCCAACAAAATTAAACCTCCTGTCGCAATACCTACCAGCCACCACACCCGCTTTTGGAGATGCGTAATCTGTTGACCATAAAAATCTGAATCGGAGAGCATCACCATACGCAAATCCCAGAGCTCTTGGGTCAGCTCAGCCAGGGTTTTGGCTGTGGGGGCTAAATTTGGCGTTGCTGGGCGGAGAGCGGATGTTTGGGGGGGAGATAGTTGTGGCTCAGGGGTAGAGGCGAGAGCAGGGGGAGCTTGAGACGCGATCGCTTTGAGCGGCGGCAGCGGCACATCCGGAACAGCGGTAGGGGCAATTGCTGAGTTTGGAACAGCGACCAAGTGTGGTTTTGCAGACGCTTGAGCGCGAGGACGGCGCAATGGCACTAAATTATCCGCTGAAGATGCTTTCGGTGTAGGGTAGGGCAGTACATTAACCCTCGGTACTACTGTAGAGGCGTCTAGTGTAGACGGGTCTGGATTGGAGACAACGGGATCGTCACTCACATCCGAAAGCACCGCCATTAAATCTGAAAGGGCGATCGACTCTCGGTGAGAAGAACGAGAAGATAAGTTTTGTGCCTGTGCCATAGGGAGCGCCTCTGAACTCGAATCCGTAAATTTGATCCCTCTAACGCGATATGCTGACGTTATTTGCCATAACCTTACGAATTAAGTATTAAAGGGACGTGAATTGCTGGCAGAGCTTGCCGCACTGATCTCACTACTCAATTGACGACGCCCATTACGGACAACCCGCATCATTTCGGTTAATTGGTCTTCGAGGCGACCCAGTACCGCATCGGCATAATCATCCGCTCCATCCTGGATATCGTCACATTCATCTAGAACCACTTGGCGCATCTGCTCTAGCTCTTGCATCGCCTGCATCCGCATCTGTTCAATCTCGGCAAGGGCTTGCTGGCGCATTTGCTCACTATCTTGTTGCACATCTTGGCGGACTTGGGCGGCTTCTAGTTCGGCTTGACGCACCAGGGTCATTTCATCTAAGGCTTGAGAGGCTTGGCGTTGGGCATTCTCAATAATGTTTTGGGCGTATTCTTCAGCCTGCAAGAGGATTTCCTCTTTTTGACGAATAATCTCGATCGCTTCTTCAAACGCACCGGGCAAATTCATTCGAATCACATCCAGATGATCGAGCAGTTGCTCTTCATTAATCACCGTTTTGCCGGTGAAAGGGATGCGAGGATTATCTAAAATCAGCTCTTCTAAACGGTTCAGCTCCGCCTGCACATCAAAGCCAAGCGGCGCTGCTTCACCCGTTGGAGCCGTAGAACCTACTCCGTCAAATTGAGTGTTACCAGGGGGGTCTTGTTGAAGCATCGGTAAATATCTTGGGCAACGTTGGCAGGAACGAGATGGTCAATGGGGCCACCAAATTGGGCAATTTCTTTAACCACACTACTACTGAGGAAACTATACTCGGTCGATGTGGCCAGAAACACGGTCTCTAGACCGGCATTGAGGGTTTTGTTGGTATGGGCCATTTGCAGCTCTTTCTCAAAATCAGAGAGAACTCGCAAACCGCGCAACAGCACTGTAGCGCCACAGGCTTGGGCATATTCTACCGTTAACCCTGTAAAGCTATCGACTTTCACGTTGGGGAGATGGTTCGTGGCTTCGGTAATCTGGGCAATGCGGTGGGAGACCTCAAACAGGGGGTTTTTGCTGAGATTGCAGAGCACCCCCACAATGACGTGGTCATAGAGGCGACTGCCGCGCTCGATAATGTCGAGGTGTCCCAGGGTGATGGGGTCAAAGCTACCAGGGTAAAGGGCTATCAAGGTGAGGCGTCCTCGGCGCGATCGTCTCTAAATTATACGGCCTGGTTTTAGAGAAGTCTGTGCAGCGGTTTACTGCATCAACTTTTCGACCCGCTCCCGCACCCAGAGCCGGAACAAATTGCGCCCCAACAGCAGCAACCAAAACCCCGAGCCACACCAAAACACGATCGCCCAGTTGAGATAGCCTGCAATCAAAATTCCCACTCCCGCCAAGAGCAGGATGCCAAATAATCCCGTGTAGACCAAACATTTCAGCGCCAGATTAATCCGCCGCAAAAGGCGATCGCTTCGCTCCGAGCGGGTGGGGAATTCAAAATCACCCTGTTCTAAGCGCGTTTCAAGACTGGCCACTGCCGTGGTAATTGGATGGGGCTGGTTTACCTTGGCTCTAACAAATGCCGTGGTTTGCTGGGCGACCTTGGTGAGCAAATTTCGCTTGTCTGCTCCTTCCGTGAAGCTCTTGATGAATGGTTTGCTGGCTTTGAGCAGGTTGTAATTGGGGTTGAGCGATCGCGCAATCCCATCGAGGGTCGTGATCGCTTTGACCACAAACATCATCTCTGAGGGTAGACGAAACGGCTCCTGTTCAAACAACACATACACTTCCCCACTCATCTCTTGGAATGCCCGCAAGTCAATAGGCTTTTCTCGAAAGCGGTCTAAGACAAACTTTACCATGCGTCGCAGGGGCACAATATTATCTCCATCTGCTTCGAGCAAGCCCATCTGGATCAAGCTCTGGAGCAAGCCTTCGGAATTCCGCTCAATCACCGCAAAAAAGGTGGAGACCATCTCATCTTGCTTCAGACCTTGGATTTCGGACATCGTGCCGAAATCATAAAAAATCAAGCGACCATCCGGGTTAACCGCCATATTGCCCGGATGGGGGTCAGATTGGAAAAAGCCATCTTCTAAAATTTGTTTGAGATAGCAAGAGACCCCCGCCTCAATAATCGTATCGGGGTCGAGTTGATTGGCTTTGAGCGTGGGCACATCATCAATTTTGATCCCCGGTAAGTATTCCAAGGTCAGCACCCGCGTGGCCGTGTAATGCCAATGCACTTTGGGAACCATCACTTCCCGGAAGCGCTGGAAATTGGTTTTAAACCGCTCGGCGTTTTGCCCCTCATGGATGTAGTCAATCTCAAAATAGAGCAGCCGGAAGAACTCCTGATACAGCGGTTCGAGATCATATTTCTGCACCTTGGGCAGCAAGCGATTAAGCCACGGCACAATCCGCTGTAAGACTTTGAAATCTAAATCCAGCAAGGTCTGAAGACCTGGACGCTGTACTTTGACCACCACATCTTCGCCCGTGGGCAAGGTTGCCCGGTGAACCTGCCCCAAGCTAGCAGCAGCGATAGGCTGCCGCTCAAACGTCGTAAACAAATGCTCCACCGATTGCCCCAGCTCTGCTTCGATCACTGCCACAGCTTGATTGGCATCAAATGGTGGCACCTGATCCTGGAGGTTGCTTAGAGCTTCGGCATAGGTTGGCGGAATCAGATCCGAGCGAGTGGAGAGGGCCTGACCCAGTTTGATAAAGGTGGGCCCCAGTTCAAGCAGTTCGTGAACCAGCCAGCGGGCACGACGCTCCACTTGACGAGGCGTATTCTTCCCGGTAGCGCGATCCCAGGCGACAGCCAAGCCAAACTGGGTGGCACAGCGGAAAATATCCAGTTTTCGAGTTAAGGGGGAATCGCGTCGCCGTTGCCAACGGGGGGGCTTCATGCCAAAGATATCGCTGCGATCGCGCAGCTCAAACGTCAATATGCAGTCAAATCCTACCGTTTTTTGGGGTCATGTTAACAATTATTACGGAGAGGGGGTGAGTTGTTGGCGGAGCCATTGGGCCAAAGGCAACAGAACGTGATGGGTCATGCCCAACCAAAACGCCATGACCAAAGCCAGTAGACCGCAGAGACCATAGGTTAGAACCACATCTTCAAGGGAAAGCATCGCGTTCACTTGCAACCAATATTGGCTGGCAGTCAGGGCGCTCCAGGCCATTGAGCTAGTACCCAGGAGCGTGATGCCCAGGTAAGGGATCAGGCGAGATCGCTTCAGCCCCAGACTCAACACCATCCCCCCCACAGCAACAACGAGCCAGACCATCAGCCGTAATGCGATTCCCCCCGGACAATACGCCCAAATCAGCCAAGCGATGCCATAACTCATCCCACCCAATAGTCCGGTCAGGGGCACCGGACGCTGGCTTAAATGCCCACTCTGGGCTGCCACACCAACCCCTGTGCCCAGGCCGGCCAGCGTGATTAACCAAATATCTGGCGTTAATGCCAAACTAACCCCTGGCAAACTGTTGGCGAGCGCCGGATTGAGCACGTCCAGGATCAGGCGTTGTCCCCACGTGGAATAGTGAATTGCCCAGCCGATTAGCGTGCCTGCGATCGCCCCCGTGCTGCTTGCCAGCATTTGAGCCCCGGTCATCCGCACACTCATAACGGTGTAACGACTACCGCGACGCATGAGTTGCCCGGTGTGTTGACGAATTTGCCGACGCTGCTGACGAACTTTGGTCGTAATCGCGGTGAGTTGGGGGGTGATTTGAGGGGGAGAGATGGAGCGCTTCAAGGTTGAGCGTTGATGGTACCACAGGTGCGTGAGCTGTTGCTTGACGCTTTGGTAATAGGGATTGAGAGTGACGGAGGGTGAAATATGTTGCGCCAACCGAGACTTGAGCTGCCCAAATTTCACGTAGGGTGGGCATTGCCCAAACCAGGATTTGAATCTCTTCAGTGGGTTGAGTATGGGGGGCAGGGATGATGTAGTGTGATTGCCCCATAATTGTCGCTGTATAGCAGCAGCCGTAGGGGGACGATCGCGGACATCCGGTGCGATCATCGCATTGAGCAACTGGGCTAGATCACCTGAAACATCAAGATTGGGACGCTGCCACAGGAGTTGACCGTCAGGGTTTTCTTGCAGGTCTCCAGGATAGCGGCCAGTGAGCAAATGGATCAGGGTGCGACCCAACGCATAGATATCCACAGTGGGTTGCACCGTTCGACCCACCACCTGCTCAGGTGGGCTATAGCCGCTAGAAAACACCCGTGTAGAGCGATCGCGGTGATCAATCTGCTTGGCCCCGCCAAAATCAATCAGCACAATCTGCCCGGTATCTGCGCGACACATCAGGTTAGCGGGTTTGATATCCCGGTGAATGATGCCATTGTGGTGCAACAGCTTGAGAATATCCGTCACTTGCCGTAGCCAAGCCCGCACTAAGGTTTCTGAACAGCCTTGGGGATAATCCCGCTCCAAAATCATTTCCAGGGTGTCTCCCTGGATTTTTTCCATCACCAAACAATAGACCGTTTGCTGGGGTGTTTTGACCGTGAAAAAGCTCTCGGTTCCTACCCGTGGAATCCCCGGATGGTTCAACTGCCGTAGAACGAGCGCCTCTTGGGTGAAGAGCTTTACCGCAACTTCGTCCTCATAAGTCAGAACCTTGAGCACCTGCTCCTGTTGGGTTTGCCCGTCCCACACCGTGTAAATATTGGCAAAACCGCCTTCCCCTAGGCGCGATCGCGGGATGTAGCGTCCCTGCAAAACCAGCGGACTTCCGCATTGCTGGCAAAACCGATGGTTCGCAGGTTGAGGATAGGGGGCTGGGCAATGGGGCGCAATGCAATGGCGGGCAGGACTTAACATTGCGATCGAGTAGTTAAGGACTCCTTATTGTGCTGCCGCCTCAATCAGGGGGGCAACATCGGGGGAATAGAGACGCAGATAATTCCAATAATTACCGAAGACGGATTCTACGTAGCCCTTGGTTTCACCAAAGGGAATTTGCTCCACAAATTCATCAGGATCAGCCAAACTAAATCGCTTCAGCCAACTGCTGACGTTCCCTGGCCCTGCATTGTAGCTAGCGATCGCCAACATCGAGTTCCCGTCAAACTCCCGATGAGTAAAGTTCAGATACCAAGTGCCCAGCGCAATATTGTCCTCAGGATTAATCAAGGAATATTCCTCCAGACCCACTTTTTCCGCCACCTCTTCGCCAGTATCCGGCATCACCTGCATCAGACCCAATGCCCCAGCCGAAGAGCGGATGTCTGGCTGGAAGCGCGATTCTTGGCGCATCAGGGCGATCACCAATAACGGATTAACCTGACGCTCCGCCGACCAGCTCTGCACCGCCTCGGCATAGGGGAAGGGAAACAGCGCATACCAATAGTCAGGGGTGGTACGCAGGGCCTGCCAAGCGGCTCGATCCGCCGGATCTTTGCGTTGCGTGAGGTTCCAAATGCTGTTAATGCTTTCGAGATAATCACCTTGAGTGGCTTGCACTAAAGCGGTTGTAAATTGTTCGTTAACAGTGGGTTCGTCCGTTTGCGCTTGCTCCAAAAACCAGAGGGCTCTCGCGTCGATATCCTGGCCAAGCTGATAGAGTTCCCGGAAAGCATCCGAGCCCGCAGGAGGAAAGGGGCGCTGTTGCGGGATATTCAATTCAGGCGATCGCGTTTCTACCGTCGTAAATGTGCCCACATCCAAACCCAATTGACTCGCGGCCCGCCAAGCGTAATAAGACTCGGGATGATTGCGGAGAATGTATTGATAAGCTGCCCGCGCATCTTCTAAGCGATTTAGATTGGCTGCCCATTTCCCAACCCAATAGGCTGCTTTCGGGGCGAGACTACTGTCCGGGCTTTTAGTGGCGATGGGATGGGCCCATTTCCATGCCAGAAGATAGTCCTCTTGTTTCGCGTAGCGCTTGGCCTGCTGCCAACGGTAATCAGCGGCTGCATCGGAATTGGGGAACGTATCGAGCAGTTGTTGATGAGCCTTGCTGGCCGCTTGGCGACGCCCGATCTCTTTGAGCAGCTTAGCTTTGCGCAGTAGAGCTTTGGGCGCTTGCTCCGTTTTGCTGGTAATGGCGCGATCGAGCAGGGGCAAGGCGGCTTGGCCACTCGTAAGACGAGCCAGATGCAATAACCCTAGGCCCGCTTCCTCCGAGCTAGGGAAAGCCCCCAGAAAATTTTCGTAAGCCAGCTTGGCTTCGGTGTTGTCTTTAGAGAGATCTAGACCTCGACCAATGCGATAAAGATGGGTGGGGGTACGAGGCGCTTTACGGTAGGCACTGGCAGCCTTGCCATATTCCCACTGCTCCCAATAGCCATCGGCGATCGCTTGCCAATCTTCAGGGGTGAGTTGGTCGGCATAGTCCGCAACAAGGCGATCGCGGATATCACTCATGCCTGGTGCATCGGGGGTATGGTGAGCGAGAACGAGCAGATATGGGAGCTGATCCGGGTTCGCTTTGAGGCGTTGGCGCACCAGGGTATGGGTGCGGGGATGGTCGGGATGTTCAGTGATAGCGCGATCGCCGTAGGGGGCATCAAAGGCATCGAGAGCGACTAAGGCATCGCCCCGCACAGGCGAATCGGGATAATTCTCTAAGAGGGCTTCGAGTTCAGCTTGGGCGCGATCGAGACGGTTTGTGAGTTCGTAGGCCCGCGCTCGCTTGAGCTGGATGTAGGGGGCGAGGAGGGGATAATCTTGTTCGAGCCCTTCAAGCAGACGGATGGCTTTGCCACCATCTAGGGCCGCAATCGCATCATTGGCCAATAGATACCGGGCACGGCTACGTTCTATCGAGGGACTTTTTTGATTGGCGATCGCTTGGAGATCCGCTTCACGGGTTGCGGCATCTTGCAGCGCCAAGGTTAAAACGGCTGAGTCTTCATCTGCCGGACGTTGTTGAGTCCAAGGACGTGCAAATAAACCATTTAGCCAACGCTCAACCCCTAAGCCCCCCCGCTGATAGGCGAGACCCAAGCTACTACCAATTCCGACACAGAGGGCAAACCCCGCACTGGTGAGCGCAATGGTTTTCCACTGGCGACTTTGGAGCATAACGACAAACAAATAAATAACATTAGCCATCATAGCCTACGAGCTGGGCGGTTCTGTGGGCCAAACCCCCCTTGCCGCTCACAGCAACGGCTCAGACAGGGCCGAAAGAACCATGCTAAGTTTGTAGCCTAACCTTGCTCGATTCCATGCTTTCATCCAATCCTATGCGCGGGTTTTCCTTTCGTTCGGTGGCGATCGCCCTTATGCTTACGGCTGCCCTGTTCCTGTCCGGCTGTCGGGCGCTGACCACCGATTCTGCTACGGCTGAACCCCAACTAGTGTTTGTCAGCCCCAGCGATCCAGCTACGTTTAATGCGCCATTGAATCAATCGGCCTTCAATGTCTTTGGCTTTATTAATGAGGGGATGGTCAGCCAAAACGGTGTGACGGGTGAACTGGAACCAGCGCTGGCTGAGTCGTGGGAGTTTTCTGAAGATAAACTCAAAATCATCTTTACCCTCCGTCCGGATCTGCTGTGGTCGGATGGTGAGCCTTTAACCGCTGATGATGTGGTTTTCTCCTATAACGACGTTTATCTAAACCCGGATGTCCCCACCGGGATTAAAGATATTCTGCGGGTGGGGGATGGTTTTCCCACGGTGCGTAAGCTGGATCGGCGGCGCGTTGAGTTTACCGTGCCCGAACCATTTGCGCCCTTTTTGCGTTATGCCGGGGGCATTGCCATCTTGCCGAAACACGCGCTCTATGAAGCGACTCAGACGAAAAATGCCAGTGGAGAATTAGAGTATCTCTCGACTTGGGGTACGGATACTGAACCCCAGGAGATTGTGGGGGCGGGTCTGTACCGGATGACCCGCTATGTGCCCAGTCAGCGGGTATTGTTTGAGCGCAACCCTTACTATTGGCGTCAAGATCCAGACACCGGTGAAGCGCAACCGTTGATTCCCCGGTTGGTGATTGAAATTATTGAGTCCGATGAAACCCAATCAATCGCGTTTCGCTCGGGTCAGCTTGATAGTCTCTCGGTGCAGCCAGAAGCATTTAGCTTGCTCAAACGGGAAGAAGATCGAGGTAAGTACACCATTTATAACGGTGGGCCAGCGCTCGAAAGCCGCTTTTTTGGTTTGAATCTCTCCCAAGCTACTAATGAGCAAGGAGAGCCCTTTGTTGATCCGATTACATCGGCTTGGTTCCGTAATACCCAATTCCGCCAAGCGATCGCCCATAGCATTAACCGTGAGAAAATGAAGAACAATATCTATCGAGGTTTAGGGGAGGTGCAACATTCACCCATTGGGGTGCAAAACCCATATTATCGTTCCCCGAAAGAAGGCTTAAAAACCTACGATTATGATCCCCAAAAAGCCCGAGAAATGTTCCAGGCAGCGGGGTTTAAATATAAAAATGAAGATCTTTTAACTGATGCCGAAGGCAACCCGGTTAAGTTCCGGATGTTGACGAAATCCGAAGAAAAGGTTCGAGTGGATATGGCGGTACAAATCCAACAAGATCTCAAGGCTGTGGGCATTCAAGCGGATTTACAGGTGCTCAATTTTAATACGGTGATTCAAAAGCTCCGCAGCCGGGATTGGGAAGCCTATGTGGGTGGTTTTGGTGGTGGTGGTGTGGAACCCCACAATAGTTTCAATATTTGGTATAGCGGTGGTTCGCTTCATCAATTTAATCAAGGCCCATTACCCGGTGAAGAAGGCATTGAAAATTGGCAGGTTTCCGACTGGGAAAAAGAAATCGATCGCCTGTTTATTGAGGGATCGCAAACCTTAGAGGATGAAAAGCGCAAAGAAATTTATGGTGAATTCCAGCAGATTGTCGCGGAGCAAGTGCCGTTTTTATACCTCGTTAATGCCTATACCCTAGAAGCAGTGCGCGATCGCATTGATAATATCAAGTTTTCGGCGCTGGGTGGGGCGTTTTGGAATCTGCATGAGTTAGATATTGCAGAAGCTGATTAATGTTTGTAGTAACGACTTTAGTCGGTCTCACTCCCCTGAATGCAGCGATTTCAAACCACGAAAATCATCCCAATCCTTACCATACTCCTTCACTGGATATCTTACCCAACTATCCCGCAACCAAGCTCGCCCCTCTTCTTCTAAATACCAATGCACACTACTATAAGCCCAGTCATAGGGTGAGTTTGCCCAACCATGTTTAACCGGGTTGTAGTGAATATAATTCAGCGTTGTATAGTAATGTCGCTCTGAGCGAATGGCGCGATCGCTATAGGCAAACCAAACAGTTCGCCCTACTGTCTGATCTGCTACATTCCATTGACGTGACGTTGTGCCATGCACTCGTTTCAAGACCTTACTAATTTCCTCAAAAGGCTGATAGCGAGGACTGAAGTCCTCACTACGGACTTTGCCTAGATAAATCAAGAGATGATAGTGATTGGGCAGAATGACCCAACCTCGTAATTCGATTCCCACGTCAACAAATCGCTCAAACAGTAAGCTTAGAAGTTGCTGGCGTCTGGCGTCAGAATAGAGATGACATTGATGTTCATAGCAAGCGGCTGTAAGTAGATAGAAAGATTGATCTCGAATGGGGTGAGGAGGGCGATGGGGAGGATAGCCCTGTGCTAACCGTTGCTGAACAATTGCGGCATCTGTTGCCCTTGCGTTCAGAACCGTGAACCCTGCAAACACAATACAACGCGATCGCTCACAAGTTACCATTGAGGGCGATGTTAAATCCTGGTTTCTCATGTCGAATGAACAACTGTCTGATGAACAACTCTGGATCGTCACAGCGTCTGAGCCTGTGGACGGCAGCAAAAGCGGCAACCCGTATCATCCCCAAAAGCTAGCGAGTCAAGCCGTGCAGGTGAGTGCGGCGGTACTGCAAACCAATATGTCTCGGTTTATTCGGGTGGTGGGCGGGATTTTCCAGCAGGCGGAAGCGGCTGTGGGGATGGAGTTGGAGGAGGTGAAGCTCTCGGTGGAGGTGACGGCGGAGGGAGATGTGAAGTTGATGGGATCGGGTGTGGGGCTGGAGGGCAAGGGTGCGATCGAGTTGACGTTTAAGCGGAAGCAATAGGCTGAAGTCATGGCGAATTGGGCTTGGATTGTTGGCATTAATGACTATCGCAATTTGCAGTCGCTCAAGTATGCGGTGGCGGACGCGGCGGCGATGCGGGACTATTGCCAGCGGGCGGGGTTTGAGCAGGTGTTTTATTTTGCCGATAATGCCACGGGGTTTACGGCAGCAGATGGCTCCTGGCAAGAAACGAAACCCACATTCGGCACGTTGCTCTCGTTTTTGGAAGATTTCTTTGCGGCGCGATCGCTGGGGGATGGGGATAATTTTTGGTTCTTTTTTAGTGGGCATGGGTTGCGCCATGAGGGCCATGATTATCTATTGCCCAGTGATGCGAATCCGAGCAATGTGACCCGCACGGGAATTCCGGTTTATGAGTTGACGGCGCGGCTGCGGGCAGTGGGAGCGGATAATGTGATTTTGCTGTTGGATGCTTGTCGGGATTTAAGTGATCATTCAGGCTATGGCATTGGGGATGAGGCACACCAGGGGGTGATTACGCTCTATTCCTGTGCGCCCAGTGAGAAGTCCTATGAGCTGGAGGCATTGGGGCGGGGGGCGTTTACGGCGGCGGTGTTGGAGGCGTTTGAGACGCAGAATTGTGCAACGGTGGAGAAGTTTTGTCGGCGGGTGAGTTGGCGGGTGCCGCAGTTGAATCAGCAGTATGGCAAGCCGGGGCAACGACCGATTGCGAAGGTGGAGCCGAATACGAAGAATTATCTGATTTTGTTGCCGAAGTTAGCGACGGATCAGGATCTGAGTCGAATGCGGGAATGTGCGTTTAAAGCAGAAATAGATGGAAGTTGGGAGCTGGCCAAACAGTTGTGGCGGCGAGTATTGATGATTGATGCATCAGATTCTAATGCTTGGGAACAATATGATCGTGTGCTGGGGAAGGTGCTGTGGTTAGAAAAGACATTACAACTGCCGCCGCTACCAATCCTTGAAACAGAATTACCTGCAAAGTCTAGAATTGCAACTGCCGTACCGAAGAGCCAGCCGCCGGAACCACCCCAGCCCAAGTTTGAAGACTTTGCGGTGGACTTGGGGAGTGGTGTAACGCTGGAGCTGGTGGCGATACCAGGGGGCATGTTTATGATGGGTGCGCCAGGGAGCGAGGCGAAAAGTTTGGATCGTGAGCGACCGCAACATCAGGTGACGGTGCAGCCCTTATATCTAGGTAGGTATGCGGTCACTCAGGCGCAGTATGAAGCGTTGATGGGTGAAAATCCTGCCCACTTCAAAGGACAAAACCGACCTGTTGAACAGGTCTATTGGGATGATGCCCAGAATTTTTGTCAGTATCTCTCACAACGCACAGAGCATCAGTTTCGCCTGCCCAGCGAAGCAGAATGGGAATATGCCTGTCGGGCTGGAACCACCACCCCCTTTTATTTTGGCGAGACCATCACGACTGACCAAGCCAATTACGACGGCAACTATACTTACGGCAATGCTTCTAAAGGGAAATATCGAGAGCAAACCACAGATGTAGGCAGCTTCCCGCCTAATGCTTTTGGTCTTTATGATATGCACGGTAACGTCTGGGAATGGTGTGAAGATGTCTATCACGATAGTTATAACAGCGCACCGACTGATGGTTCAGCTTGGCTAGAGGGGTCTGAGAATGATAATCGTTCTCGTGTACTGCGGGGCGGTTCCTGGTGCGGCTCTCCGGGGGTTTGCCGCTCGGCGGTTCGCTACAGCATTACGCGCGATTACATCTTCGTCACCGTTGGTTTTCGTGTAGTGTGCGCCCCCTCCAGGACTCTTCTTGGCACTTGAGCCCTTGTGCCCTTGGCACTCGAACCCTTAGCCCTTCCCCAAAGCCGCCGTGAGGCGGCCAGCTTTTTCCGTTTCCCCATCCCTCGTTGCTTGGCTCTGCCAAGCAATGCCCCCAAGAGGCTCTACCTCCCCTTTTACCAAACTTCACCCTTGAAAACCTCTCCATATCGACGCAATACATAGCTCTGTGGATAACAATCTCGACTAAATAAAGATTCAGTTATCGCAATAATTTCTGCTGTACTAAGAATAGCTGCACTAAGAGTATCTTGAAAGACACCACAACCACAACAATCAACACCTTTAAAAATCTTACTTACTTTCTCATCTCTGCAAACACAATAAAGAGATGATCTTGGTCTGCGTTCTGGATGGTATTTCACGCTATAGCCTTTTCCACAAATATGAGGTACAGCTATATTGGTAGAAAGTGAATAGAGGTAAGCGATGAAGGCATATTCGCTAGATTTCCGTAAAAAGATAATAGATACGTGGCAAAGTACAGGCATGTCCCAAAGAAACATAGCCAAGCGTTTTGACGTTACGCTGAGTTTTGTG
>JAAHHN010000060.1 GCA_010672165.1 Spirulina sp. SIO3F2
TCGCTGCTACTTCATTGAGCAGTTTACCCTGCTCTGCCATGTCGGGGGTGCTAAAGAGCGATCGCGTAAACATCAACTCCCAATGCAAGGATATGGCTTTGGTCTTGAGCAACCGCGCATTGAGCACTTCAGGGTCATCAATGAGCCCAAATCGGCCCTGGGGTGCGATTAGCTCGACAATATCTGCAAAATGATGCTCGGTATGGGTTGTGGAGAACACAAACCCTGGTGCCCCCAGCCCCAAGGCTTCCACTTGGGGTGCCATCGGTTGGCGATGGTCAATCACATAATGCGCACCACATTCACGCACCCAATCTTGGGTTTCTGGCCGGGAAGCGGTGGCAATCACCGTCAGGTCAGTCAGCGCCCGCAGCAACTGGATCGTGATCGAGCCCACACCGCCTGCCCCCCCGACAATCAGAATTAGCTTACTCCCCTGCACTGTTGGCCGCTTGACATCGAGGCGATCGAAGAGCATCTCCCAAGCCGTGATCGCTGTGAGGGGTAGGGCTGCCGCCGCTGCATCACCTAGGCTAGCGGGTTTGCGACCCACAATCCGCTCATCCACAAGATGATATTCACTGTTCGTACCAGGGCGCACCAGGGAACCTGCATAAAATACTGCATCACCAGGCTTGAAGTTCTGCACCTCCGATCCTATCGCTTCTACCACGCCCGCTGCATCAAACCCCAGAACTCGCCATTCACTGCCTTCGGGAGACATTTTTTTGCGGACTTTGGTATCTACTGGATTAACTGATACTGCATGAATTTTAACGAGCAGATCGCGGCCTTCGGCTTGGGGGGTTTCCAATGTGATGTCTTGAAGAGCATCGGCGCGATCGATGGGGCCAGGGGTTTTATAAGCGACAGCTTTCATGGAGGTAGGGTTTTGAGTAAAGTTGTTGATGAGAGTGAACTCGACCTAAGAACGAGAGAGAGGCTGTAAATCAGTTATGGTCATGATGAGGACTCTAGCTGATGACAACTCCTAGTGCAGCGTCAAGCCTTAATTGTAGGTTGGGTTAGCGATAGCGTAACCCAACACAACCATTGTCGCTGTTGGGTTTCGTTCCTCAACCGCAACCTACGCACAAACCTGATTTTTAGAGTTGACAAAGCACTAGTACCGCAGGGCGGAAGTTCAAAGTGCAGAGTTCAAAGTTCAAAGTGTCTGTATGACAGATATCGGGTGGATTTTGAATAGGTGGCTTACTTCCGCCGTCGAGTACTAGCTCAGTCCATTGAGACTTAAGCAATGTCCACAGACGGTTCAGCTTCAGCTTCTTCAGCCAAACGACGCGCTTTAAAGCCGCGCCCCCATTCCTGCATTAGAAGTAGAAGCGGCTCTAGAGATCGGCCAAATTCCGTTAACTCATACTCAACACGGGGCGGCACTTCTGCATAGACATGCCGGGAGAGCACCCCATCCGCCTCCAACTCCCGCAATTGCAATGTGATCATCCGCTCTGTGGCATTAGGGGTTAGACGCCGCAGCTCACCAAAACGCTTACGCCCATCCAGCAGATGGCAGATGAGAATCGGCTTCCAGCGGCCGCCGATAACACTGAGGGTGGCTTCCACATCACAGCCCGTTTTCCAGTTATATTGCCGCGCCATACTGGCTCCTAATTCGTTCAACTTTCTCCATTACTTACAAAAATGTGGGTACTTGTCAATATCTTGGCAAGGACACTAGGCTAGATCTTAAGCGAGGACGTCACCTAAAGCGATCGCGTTGTCCTGCTTTAACCCAAACACCCCCATCACATCTGTGGAGATCCCCCATGAAAGATCATTTCACGACGTTCAAAGTCACAGTCAAAAACGCGATCGCCTGGGTCACGTTTGACTATCCGCCCGTTAATATTCAGGGCTTGCCCATGCTTGCAGACTTAAATACGTTGGCCCAACGGCTTGAAACGAATCGAGAGATTAAGGTCGTGGTCTTTCAATCCGCCCATCCCGAGATTTTCGTCGCCCATGCCGACACAGACTTTCTCAAGGAAATGTCCGCCACAGCAGTGCCCCGTGACGAGGTGAAGCTGCTGGATCTGCAAGCTACATTGGAGCGGATCAGTAAACTGCCCCAAGCGACGATCGCCAAGATCGAAGGCTTTGCGCGGGGTGGTGGTCATGAGTTTGCCCTGGCTTGCGATATGCGCTTTGCAGCACGGGGCAAAGCCAAGTTTATGCAAATGGAAGTGGGCATGGGCATCCTCCCCTGTGGTGGCGGAGCATCCCGCATGGCGCGTCAAACAGGTCTAGGGAAAGCACTAGAGATTATTCTGGGCGCTCAAGACTTTGACGCGGATCAAGCTGAAGCCTATGGCACAGTTAACAAGGCTCTCGAACCCGAGGAAATTGGTGCCTATGTGGAAGCGCTCGCCCAGCGAATTGCCCTTTGGCCGGCTGAGTCGATTAATGCTTGCAAACAGGCGGTTTACGCTTCGATTGATAAGCCCATTGCAGCGGCGCTAAAGGAAGAAGCCTATTGGCTCTATCAAGCGACCAGCCAAACCCCGGCTCTCAAGCGTTTCCAATGGGCGGATGACAACGGTGCGCAGTTTGATCTGAATAATCAGCGAGCTTGGCCCGAACTTGTGGTTGGTGTTCAAGAGATCAATTGATAGGAACAGAATTTAACAATGCTCAAACAACTCGAAAATACAACCTTTCAACCCATCAATCGGGGCTACAACAGCGTGTTCCAGCCCAACCGTCTGAGCTTGGGTTTGGTCGTACCGATTGAAACCTATGCCCGGAGCGCCGTACCGACACTGACTCACCATCTTGAACGGATTCAACTGGCAGAAGCCCTAGGTTTTGCTGCTGTCTGGCTGCGAGATGTACCGTTTAATGTGCCCTCTTTTGGTGATGCCGGCCAAACCTACGATCCCTTTGTGTATTTGGGTTTGCTGGCGGGTCAAACCAAACAAATTGCCTTGGGGGTCGCCAGCATTATCCTACCCCTGCGTCATCCCGCCCATGTGGCCAAGGCAGCGGCAAGTGCCGATGTGCTCTCTGGGGGGCGGCTAATTCTGGGGGTGGCATCGGGCGATCGCCCGGAGGAATACCCTGCGCTTAATCTGTCCTATGGCGATCGCAGCGCACGATTTCGGGAGAGCTTTGGTTACATTCGACGCATGGGTGAAGCAACACCCGCTTTTGAAAATCATTATGGCAGTCCCAGAGGGGGGATGGATATGTTGCCCAAGCCTACCGCTGGTAAACTCCCACTGCTGATTACGGGGGGTAGCCAGCAAGCTCCTGAATGGATCGCGCAGAATGGCGATGGCTGGATGACCTATCCCCGCAATCCGGTGTTGCAGGCTCAGGTGATTCAAGATTGGCAGGCGCGGGTTGAGTCAGTGGGACGCCCTGCCCAGCCTGTGATGCAACCGCTTTATATAGATCTCATTGACGATCCTGATGCACCACCGCAGCCGATTCATCTCGGTTTCCGACTCGGGATTAACGCGCTCCGGACTTATCTAAAATCTTTAGAGGCGATCGGTGTCAACCATGTAGCGCTAAATCTTCGCTTTAATCAAACCAATGTCGAAACAACGCTGAAACGTCTGGCAGATGAGCTATTACCAGATTTTGCGACGTAAACAGAGCATAGAACAATGACCAAAACCATTCTTATTACAGGTGCAACCGATGGTATCGGACGCGAAACAGCGAAGAGTCTGGCCGCATTAGGTCACACCATTCTCTTGCACGGGCGGAATGCAGCCAAGTTGGCAACAGTAGAGCAAGAACTGACGACAGGTAGTGGACAGGTTGGCAGTTTCGTTGCTGATTTATCCAACATGGCTGAGGTGCTCGCTTTGGCCAAAGCTGTAGCAGCCCAGAACCCTAAGCTAGATGTGCTGATCAATAATGCAGGGGTTTTCAAAACCACGAACCCCATCACACCGGACGGGTTGGATGTGCGGTTTGTGGTGAACGCGATCGCGCCCTATCTACTCACCCAAAAGCTCATGCCGCTGCTGAATCCATCGAGCCGGGTCGTCAATGTTTCCTCGGCAGCTCAGTCTCCAGTGAATCTGAAGGCGCTAGCGGGGCGGGTGAAGATTGCCCAGGACTTCAGCGCTTATGCCCAGAGCAAGCTGGCTCTGACGATGTGGTCGCGGGTGCTGGCGTTGAAACCCAATAATCCGGTCATCGTTGCAGTGAATCCGGGGTCGATGCTGGGTAGCAAGATGGTGAAGCAAGCGTTTGGTGTGCCAGGGGGTGATCTGCGCATCGGTGCAGATATCCTCACACGGGCGGTTTTAGCCGATGACTTTGCAACCGCTTCCGGCAAATATTTCGATAATGATTCGGGTCAGTTTGCACCACCCCATGGAGATGCGTTAGATGCGCAAAAATGTGAGGCAGTTGTGAGTACGATCGAGTCAATTTTTCGAGGTTCCCGAGATGATTAATACGGCCCAAAAACCAAGTTCCCTGGTGCATTGGGATCATCACTATAGAAAAACTCATCCATCAGTGCCAACACATCCGCCTTCTTGAGCACACCATCTTGATCAGCGTCGAGCTTCGGGAAAATAATGCTGACATAGACAGGCGAAATGTTGTAAACGCTTAAAAGCTTAGCCCATTCATCTGCCGAAAGCTCGCCATCTCCATTGGCATCAAACACATCAAATATCAACTCCTGGAGAGATTTCACCTGTTCAGCGTAACGTTTCTTGTCCGCCAGCACCTCATCGTAGTAGCAAAACCATTCATCAATGGAGATTTGCTGATCTCGATCTGAGTCCGCACTACCCTTAAGGCGTTTCCATTTCTGAGAAAGCTGGTGGGTAAGCGTAAGACATTTAGGCGATCGCGTACTCCAACCCGCAATTCCGGAGAGCTTTTGGGCCACAGCATCAAAATCCTGACTCACCAAAGACCCATCGCAGTTGGCATCGTACATACTAAACAGCTTCATCAGCTTGCGTTTCTGGAGATCCGTGAGCATGAAATTTGACCCTCCTGGAGGCGCATAAACAGTAGATAGACCCCATCATAGCGGAGGCATCTCATTGATGAAACAAAGAAAATCTGATGGTTCTTGGGTTTTGTGGTTCTCTTGACCCAGTAGCCTGTTGAATAATTCAGGATATGTTCGCTGGGTAGATAAACATCGCCCCTACAGACCCGGCATAAAATATTTAAACGTGGTATTCCCTTCATAGTCTGACAAGGTTGCTAGCGCTTCGGGGGATTGAATGCCGGAATATAGCTCACCATCCAGTTCCCAAGTGGGGAACGATTGAATCCCTGCCGCTTGGCATTGCTCAGGCTGGGCGTTTTTACCGTCCTTACCACATTCAACATAATTAATCTTGGCAAAGGCTTGTTTACCCAGCAGCAACTTCTGCTCACTACAGTGAGGACACCAATAGGCGCCATACATCTTGAAGCCCTGACGGCTGAGGTGCTCAGCTAAAGCCATTTCAGCGGGCCCGGATTGGGTTATAATCTCCCAGCCGCTCTTGGGCTTGGGGCGACTTTTGAGGGTGGGGATTGCCATCCGCCCATCACTGGCTACAACTGGAGGGGTCTGCTGGGCGAAAATCCCGAGGGTTGCCACCAAGGTGATCAAAACCACAATCACAGTCGTGGAAATGAGTTGACCCAGATCATCCCAGGTGCGACCGAAAAGTACCAAAATCAGTAGGGTGGCCGAGAAAATTGCTGAAGCCAAGCAGTAGGGACAAAAAAGATGTAAATCCCAGATTAGAACTCCCATCAGATAAGTGCTGACTGTCGCCATGCCTAACGTTAGCCACAAGAGAGGTGGATCAGTCCAAGACTTTAAAGCGGGTACAAGCTGGGAGACGATCGTGGCAATTGCCACAACCCCATACGCTGCCATCCCCAAAACACTCAAGGGCACACCGAACACGGTCGCGTAGGGACTGTTAAGTACAGCTTGACAACCTTCGCCGGAACTAGGGCAGAGCAAGGTTTGACCTGTCAGTTTAATCCAACTCAGATAGCCGGTTAGCCCAAGGCCGAGTAGAGCGATCGCGCCTAGCAGGGGACGAAACCAACGGTGGAGCCAGGGGGTAGAAGCAGTATTCGGCATCGTTTTTCAACTGGAATTCAACCTTCTATGGAATAGATTGCTGCATTAGTGGCCAACATCCGACCCACCCCGGTCTGGGCTACGCCAGACCACCCCTCCCAAGAGGGGATTTCGCTGCACTCATCTCCAACTGGGAGGAGTCCCCGACAGAGGGAAGCGGGTCAGCTCACTATGGTAAGAGATTCAAACGTTGCAAATGGATTAAGCCGATCAAGCCTGTTGCGGTTCAACCGGAGCCAACTTCACATTGGTCGCTAAACCTAACATCTGCAAGAACCGAATAGTCATCCAGGTCAAGTCAATTTCCCACCATTTGAGACCATGACGGGCGGAATATTGATAAGCATGGTGGTTGTTGTGCCAGCCTTCACCATAGGTTAGCAATGCCACCCACCAGCAGTTACGGGACTTGTCATCGGAGTTAAAGGTGCGATAACCAAACATATGGGTAGCGCTGTTGACCAACCAGGTGCAATGGAACACTGCCACCAAGCGGAAGAAAATGCACCAAGCGATGTAGGGCCAACCGCCAATGGCAAATAAGCCCAATCCCAAAGCCACTTGAATCAACACAAAATAGTCATTCAAAAACTTGTAAACGGGGTCATCTTTAATATCCTTTGTCACACGAGGTACCGCATCGCCGCGTTGAGCATAAAAGAACATCCAGCCAAAATGGCTCCAAAAAAAGCCCAGACTCGAATCATGGGGGTCTGGTGCGGTATCAGAATATTTATGATGAAGGCGGTGTAGCCCAACCCAGTCGAGCACGCCACCTTGGCAAGCTAGCGCACCACAGAGAACGAAAAAATATTCAACCCACTTGGGGGTGGTAAAACTGCGATGGCTCACCAGGCGATGCCAGCCGAGGGTGATCCCCAGGCCACCAGTGATCCAATGCAACAAAACAGCGATGCCGATTGCGCTCCAGCTAAAGTTGCTGGGGATGAGAACAAGACAAGCTCCCACATGGATCAGCGCCAGATAGCCAGTGTTGAGCCAGTTCCAGGAGCGTTCTGGAGATGAGGCAAGTGTCATGCAAAAATTTTTAGTTAAGGAACGTTACAAAATCCCCCCTATGCTAAACCATTCCGTTGTCAATGGCTGATACCCTAAGAGCGATTCTCAACTTGGAAACCCGTTCAGAATGAACAGCCAAGCGTTGCTCTTAGATGCACAGAAGGCATTGCTACCGATTTTTTCGGCAATTGACACCCAGGTCAAGGAAAATCTTAATAAAGTCCTACAGGCATTTGGGCACCATAAGGTGGGAACCCACCATTTTGCAGGGGTTAGCGGTTATGGGCACGATGACTTGGGTCGAGAGATTCTCGATCGCGTTTTTGCTCAGGTGATGGGGGCGGAGGCGGCGATTGTCCGGGCACAGTTTGTTTCGGGAACCCATGCGATCGCGGCGGCGCTGTATGGGGTGTTGCGTCCGGGGGATGAGTTGTTGGCTATTGCAGGTGCACCCTACGACACCTTAGAGGAGGTGATTGGAACGCGGGGTCAAGGTCAGGGTTCTCTGACAGAATTTGGTATTCGCTATCGTCAGCTCGATTTGACTGCTGAGGGAACAGTGGATTGGTCAGCGTTGGCAACGGCGATCGCGCCCCAAACTCGTCTGGCGTTGATTCAGCGCTCCTGTGGCTATAGTTGGCGATCGAGTCTCTCAATTGAAGAGATTGCCCGCATCGTTGAAGTTGTCAAAGCACAGAATCCTAATACAGTGTGTTTTGTTGATAACTGCTATGGCGAGTTTGTTGGTAGTCAAGAACCTCCGGATGTGGGGGCAGATTTAATTGCGGGTTCCCTGATCAAAAATCCAGGCGGGACGATCGCGCCGACGGGGGGCTATGTGGCAGGTCGGGCGGATTTGGTGGCGGCGGCGGCTTGTCGGCTCACCGCACCGGGGATCGGCATCGAAGGGGGGTCGAGCCTAAATCTCAATCGTCTGCTCTTTCAGGGCTTATTCCTTGCACCCCAGATGGTGGGGGAGGCGCTTAAGTGCAGTCATCTCTTGGCTTGGGTGGGCGATCGGCTCGGCTACCGGGTTAATCCTGCACCGCTAGCCTCCCGCTGCGATACGATCCAGGCGATCGAGTTGGGCAGCCCTGAGAAGCTAATTGCGTTTTGTCGGGCGGTGCAGCAAGCGTCGCCGATTGAGGCGTATGTTGACCCGGTGCCGGCGGCGATGCCGGGGTATGAGAGTCAGTTGGTGATGGCGGGGGGGACGTTTATTGATGGCAGTACGTCAGAGCTTTCGGCGGATGGCCCGTTGCGGGAACCGTATGTGGCGTTTTGTCAGGGGGGAACCCATTGGACGCATATGGCGTTGGTGTTGGAGCGGGTGTTGGGAGTATTGGGGGAGGATGGAGGTTAGCCGTCTTGGGTATCGTTATGATTTCCGTTCGAGTAGATGTTTGGTGATCCCGTGAATGTCGGAGGGCATGATGATTTCTAGGATGCCGCGATTTTAGGTTAGACAAGTCGATTACCCATCACCTAATTTGTCAGGAGTGATTGATAGGTTGACTAGCTGACGTGAGGCTGTACAACCCGTTGGGTGGGTTGTTTGAGGAGATTTGGGGTGCGGGTGGGCGATCTTTTCATTACAACTCTATTGGGCTAAAGAAGATGCTAGGTTGATGTTTGCAGTGTGTAGTATAAGTAATAACCGTTCTACACCTTTTTCTTGTGGGCTTGGTCACAAGTAAATATAGTCAAACATAATTACCAGAATCTCCAAAGTTTTACCTCCCTTGATACAACCTACTGGCATGTGACACATGTGATAAGTTACAGTACTGTTAGTGAGTTTCATGAAAATTCCGGGAGTGTTCAGGAAAGTGTGTTTGATCTGACTAAAACCCTTGGTTTCTCGTTCCCAGATCTGGGATTTACACAAAATTTTGATCAGACCCAAATTCCTTCAAGACAAGCTTGTCTTGAAGGGATCATGAACAATATGTATACTTTTTTGACTGCCAAGTGATAGCTTTGGCGTAGTTTGCGAATTTATAGTCCCAAAAACATTATTTGTCAAGGATATTATTGTATATGTCTAACAGTGGTTCTGGAAATAGATCGTCAAAACCAAAACAAACTCGAAATGTCCCTCGACCTATACTCAAGAAGAAGTCAAAGCCTCGTCCAAAACTCAAGCCTAAAAGCTCACCTCCTAGCGAGCCACCTCAATTTGAGGTTGATGTGATTATCGCTGAGAAACCTCGTATTTCTGGTGCTATAGCTCGGGCATTAGTGAAAAAGGATACGGTGGAAAACTTTCTACATTCAGATATCATTCTAGTCAATGAGTCTGGACAAGAATCCCAGGAAAAAGTGAGTGATTTACCAGTTTATCTTCGAAAAGATATCAACGAGAGATTTTCTTTCAAGAGCTTGCATGTGGATCATCAAGGCAAAACCCATGCAGAAAAAGTACGTCGTCGTAGGAGAATAGACGAAACGCTTAAAAGTAATGTCAGTGAAGAGCTCTCATATTACATTTTACCTTACGAAAACAAGATAATTATCATTTTTGATACGCAGGGTAATCCGTTAACATACTCTTTGCCAAAGGGAAAGGGTAAAACTCATATTAACTTACTTAAGTTAATTGCGTTGAGTGAAAACTGGTCTGATCTATCAGAGCATTTAAGTCTTCAATCATCTTTCCGGAAACGTAAATTGTCTTTTAGAGATAGAGATGCCAGCTATTCTGATGAATCGGAATCTTATGTAGCAAGAGCCTTATGGTTTGAGTATGTGCTCGCACAGCAAAGATTGCCCTGCAAATATCAAAAATATAGAGAAGGGACACCATTCACTATTGCTAGAATGATTGCTGCAACTGATGAGGATATTGCAGGCTCATACATTTTCTTGTCTATTTTTCAATTGGCAAATCAAGTTGCACAGAAGGAGGGAATTCCAGAAATCACTCCTGACAAAGTAAAGCGCTTGGATATGATGTCGTTGGAACCAGAAGTAATAAGAAAATCTCTGTCAAACTTGAAAGAATTTGAGTGGGATATGGCATTTGCTGGAAAAAACCGTGCTGATTTTGACTTTATTTTTGGAACAACCATGACAACTTGGTTCAAGTCTATATGGAGAGATGATATCTCTGAGCACAATAAATCTGAACATATACCAGTTTCGATCGGAAGAAATCGATGTCTTGGTCTTCGAGAATTAATCAAACTAGAAATCGAAGCACAGGAGCGTATTCGTGAAAACGAGATACAGAATTATCTGTTCTTGATTATACCAGGTCTTGTTGGTTGGTATGAAATGGTTGAGTGTATAAAAAAAAGAGCATATACTTCCCTTCATATTGAGATGATACAAGATGGTGTTACACCAGCAAACCTTTTACTGAGGTGTCGAGAATCTGGCGTCGGTACTCACACAACTCGATATAAAGTCCCCTCCCAATTGAAATCCTTGGGCTTAGCAAAAGACCATAGTGATGATCAATTAGTTTCTACAGCCTACGGAAGGAGTTATGACAACCTTCTGTATGAATATCTAGATCCATCAGAAAACGTTGGACTTTCTATTTGGAGCATGATGCTCTATGAAAGAATAAAGAATGCAAAAAAAGTCAATCTTGAAGACATCATTCCTCTGGAAAGAGCTCAAGAGAATTATGACTATTTTATGAATCAATTCTTTCCAGCTTTTCGGGAATATATAGACTTACTTCAATCCAAAGGTTCGGATATATCACAAACTATAAAGCAATTAAGAAACTTACACTATCATGTACAACATGAAGTTCAATTAACTCTTTCACAAGATAGCGATAGTTTGTCTATTGATAAACCATTTAAAAATATAACCTATAATGCAGGTTCAGTTTTGTTGAGAGGATATGAATCTTGCTTGCCAGAACAAGAAATCATTAACTTGTTTAATGGCACATCTAAAATCTCTAAAATCCAGAGAGTTATTCCACCTGTTGACATTGATATAAGAGGATGTATTCGTCGAGTGTGTGTAATCCCTCCAGAATTCAACTTCGGCGTCAAAAAAATCTATAACCCTAGTCTGCTCCTTGACTTGGATCTAAAAAAATCCACAGTTTTTAGAGCAAGTTTAGAAGGATTTAAAAATTTGAATGAGATCCCTTTGAGCCAAGAGAGTGGGCTTCAGGTTAGATTATTATCCAACTGTAAACCCCTGAATCTTGACTGCTTTGATGATTCAGAAATCAATGTTCACTCTCCACACAAGCCCCTGATGATGACCAGTATTTCAAGATCGGATATTTCCGGACCTCTCGGTTTAAAGATTGTCCAAGAGTACAACAATCCTTGGATATCGACAATTGATAAGCTCAGACGAAATCAAAACGGTGGAATTAATGTTGAGAGATTTGATGCAGACGAACTTAAGTTCCAGAAAGTTGACTGGTATTCTTATGGTAAGGTTCACAATTTTGAAAGCTTGCTGCTGATAATGTTCAATAAATATGGAATTCCTTTCCACAAAACTGCTAGCATGGCACAAGAACTATATCTGAATGTTGATTAAATATTGTTTTATTAAGGATTTAGACAGTTCTAAAAGCAGGAGGAGATTAGTATGAGCAGTTCGTACCCAAGAACAGAGAATGATAAGTTTGTTCCAGGAAACGAATCGTCTGTGCTCCGCACAGAGAAAGTTATTAATGCTTTTACTGAAGCTAATAGAGGTTTTGATCGTGGCGGAAATGAGAAAATGCATGGAACAGGTCATCATGCAGAAAGAATTCAGATGGTAGCAAGGCGTTTAAGAGAAATTGGACATCTTGATATACGCATTGATCAAACTCAAGTTGATGCTCATGGTAATCCCATAGACAAAAATAGACCAGATGTTTCATTTACTCACAAAAACACAGGCAATCGTATTAATATTGAATACGATAATAATATGCGCTCTAGTGAGAGACATGAGGAGCGAATAAACCGTAACGATCCCAATTCAACTAGAGTATATGCTAATTTTGATTCCAAAGGTAATATAAAAAAAGGTACAAGAAAACGCAAATCTGAATAAGGAGAGTGTTATGAATTTTGTGTAAATCCTGAATCTGGCAACGATAAATCAGAGGTTTTAGCCGGAGCAATCACACTTTTCTGAACACTCCCTTCTCTTGATTTAAAAACCACCTTTTTAAGTATCTTGAATGTTTTTAGTGTCATAAAATTCTCGAATCTGTTTTTCCATGTCTGCAAAACTGATAAAGTCTGCATCACTTACACCTGCCCAGTTTTTATTTTTCCCCTTAATATGTTCATTAATCTTAGCTCTGTTGCTAGATTGAATATGTTCAATTACTATATTTTTTGAAAATCCTTGGACAGGCTTTTGAAGTAGTTCCAGATTCTTCGCTGTGTTTCGCAAATTCAAAAATTCGTATGAGTTGTTTTTGCTGCTGGTATTTTTAATACCTAATAATCTCTCATCGACCATAATCACAACAGCTCTGTCCCTTGGTGTACGATGAGCACGTCCAATTGACTGAGCCAATTTCCTAAAAGCTGCCTGCTTAAAGGCTAACTCTTCAGCTTTCTGGCGTCCATCCTCATAAAACATATTCCAGTAATCAGCTTTTATTTTCCCTAAAATTTCCTCAGAGGGTGGAGGATAAGGTAGACCGATTGTAATGACCATTTCCATTGCATCTCCCCTATAATCTACGCCTTCAGCTAAAGTTCCTCCTTGAACAGCACAAAGAACAACAGTTCTGTTGAGCTTTTCCTTATGCTCTTTCTTCCCAATGTCTTTGAATAATTGTCCTACTGCCTCATCACTGAAATTAATAACGCCTTGATTTCCCAAAATACTCCGCCAGATAAACTCATGATTTTCACGAAGCCATTGCTTTGTGTTGCTGTATATCGAATCTTTGGAAGTAATGAAGCCTATAACAATAATTCCTAATTCCTCAGACTTGTCTCTGAGTAGTTCGGCAACCTGCTGAACCATAAGAATGTTGTTGCAAAATATTCCAATATTTTTCTTTCGTGCAGGTCTAAATGCATGCTCAAATAATTGAGTGAGAATATCCCGATCCCTAAGAGAAAGAACTCTTTCATTAGATAATGACTGAATACCTTGCCTTTGCGATCGCTCATTATCTCTGAATTCATCTTTTAAGCTTGTATTGATTCCAGCAATAAAAAAATGTTTGTAATTTTCTTCTGAAAATATATGATTTAATTTGATTTTTAAAGCTGTTGAATAACCCAACATATCTGCAACATCGGTCACGGGAGAAATGGTTGCACTTGAAAATAGAACAGAACGAGAACCTCCTAGTCTCATCCTAAGCTTTGTTTTTGGATGCAACGCGTATATTTTTGCAGAAGGTTCTGATGGTTTATATCGCATAAAGAACTCGATGGGTGATCGAATACATTCTCGTAACAAAATAAATAGCTGAGACAAGTTTTCTGCCGAAAGATGAAAGAACTTTGTGTCATTCCTACTTAATAGATGATCACACTGATGAATAACTTCATTCAAGAAATTCTCGATTTTTGGATCTAGATTTGATATAAACTCAAAGAGGTCTTCTGAAATTAGCTCATCCTTTAATGATTGACCAGATTGACATTTGGAGAGTGCTATTTGAATCTTATGGAGAACTGCTTTCCCAGATTCTTTCACACTCTTTATGAGATCATTATCACTTTTATGGCTCGTATTGAGCTGCTCTAAAATTGATGAGATTGGGTAGTTGTCTCCAATTCTATTGACACTTTTTGAGGATTGACCAACTGAAATCGACAAGAATGGCTCATCTGCTGCTGCTGACAAAAAGCTATGAGCTTCATCAATAACAATTACACATTTTTCCAATGATCCAAAATATTTTTTGATCCAGAAAAGGTCAGATAAATAGCTATGAGGAGCAACGACTATTCGTGCCTCATTGCTTACTCCCCTCATCGCACCCACTGGACAGTTTCCTGACTCTTTAATCCGTTGTAGCTCATGTTTATCTAAACAAGTAGCCGATGATAACTTATAGCTATTGCTGCGAAGTCCTCTATAATACTTGCATTCCTTACAATTCCTAGAACTTATATCCGATTGCTCTTGTGATAAATTTTTATTTCGATTATCTAAGTTAAGCTTTCGAGTAAAACAATTTGTATATTCGTTTTTCACCTTCTCTGCACCGATATGTATAGTCGCATTGATGGTTGACAAAGCACTTTTGCTGGCGAGCAATATTTCTGATATCTCTTCAGCAACATTACAGACTTGAGTGACAGTCGCAGAAGTGTAGATGAGACGAGCTTCTGGATCACTGAGAAGGTAAGGAAGTACAGATGCAAGACATGCTCGAGTCTTTCCTAAACCTGTTGGTCCTTCAATAATGACATTTCTCCTTGTAACTACACCTTCATATCCCGTGTATATAAATTGATGCTGCTGGACTCTAAGCTCTGGTTTCCGACGACCAAAGTTAAACACCAAAGGCATTACCTTCTGTAATGGATCAAGTGGAATGCTACCATCAGCTAAAGGCTGTAGTATTGATGTTGAATAGCTTGTAACTTGCTGCGGTGAAGAGCTAGAAACTGTGAAATGATCTGTAGGAAGTTGTGACGAAGCTCGATTAGTTGCCAAGGGGCTAATCGAGCCTTTTGGTGATGGTCTTGCTGTAGAATTTGGCGCTTGATAAGAGTTTGACTTCTTGGTAGAGAGTTGCTCCTTGCTTGACGGGCTTTGGTTAGATGTTGAAAAACTTGTAGGTTGATTTAGAAAATCTAAAGGCCTATAAGAATTTGAATTTCTGGGATTAGTTTGTCGCCTCGTTGATATTGTCGATTTTTGGGTAGACAGCAAAGAACCCTTTGGTCTTTTTGAAGGACTTACGGGTGGTCGATGAGATTTCAACTTCCTGAAAGGATTCTTTCTCCTCGTCCGTTTTGATAAAAACTTAGAAACACTGAAGAGAAAAAAAGTTAGAAGAAGAGTAATAAGTACAAAAAAAAGTATTAAATATATCCACATAAAACATACCTAAATTCAAAATAACCTGACTTTTTTTGCTGTAGTAAATATTTACTCAACTACAAGGTGGATGTAGATATTGATTACGGAAGATAAATGCAGTTTTTCTAAATCAAACAACCACCAAAAACTCGGTACACCCAAACTAGCATAAAACCGATTTCTAGAATTATTCTGAATGGGTGATATATACATTTCGTACGGATGGTCTGATTATAGCCAATCACAAATAAGTATGCAGACGCTCACTCAAACTAGAATTCAATCCCCTGCGCCCGAAGACGATCGCGCAACGCCTCCAACTCCGCCTCAGCCTGCTCCGCTCTAACCCGCTCCCGTTCTGCCCGCTCATACTCCTGCTGACGCGCCTGCTCCGTTTCCTGGGGCGTCCGTAAATATTCCCCCCGCTCCGGATCAAAAAACCTGAGCTGACCTGTCGCCAGCAGATGTAACTCCAAACCCAACACCTCAGACTTCAACGCAAACCGCCCATCACTGAGGGGCCGGGCTTGGAGCAGCCCATAGCTACCATCGGCTTGCAACCGTCGTCCCTTGAGCGGTGGATTCAAATAATCCCCCGTAGGGTCATATTGAAAATATTCAGGAACCCCCATCCGAGCGTAGGTGATCGGTTTGTCCTGATCATCTTTATTCCGGGTTTTTGCAAAGGTCACTTCCAACACCCAATCTGGCATCTTGTTATTTTCCAGCCAAACCCGATAACTCCGGCGGGGGCGATCCTCAACCCCAAAGACCACAAACACATCCGGACAAACCACTGCATCAGGAACCCCTTGCTCATAAGACAGCCAGAGATTACCCGAAACATAGACATTAGAGCGAGCCTGGAAATATTGCTTCAAGGCTTCAACGCCATAGATAAGGTAATCGCGGGCGGGATCACTCTCTGCCATCGGTGCTCCGTCAGGTTCAGGATAGACAATCGGGGTTTTGGGCAGGTCTTTAAGGGGGGTTTGAGTCATGGAAATACCGCCAGCGCCGTTACTGGGCATGATAGCAAATCCAGAACAAATGATCAGGAAGGGCGTCGCCCAAATATTTGCCAGAGCAACTCAGCTCCTTATAACCACCCCTAAACCCGTCCCTGAGACTCCCGCTTGCGATACTTCTCAGGCAAATCAATAAACACCCGGTCATTTTGCTGTAACCCCTCAACCACCTGGGTTTTATCATCCACCGTGCTCCCCAGCACCACCGGCCGAAATTCTGGCTTGTTGCGAGCATCAGCCACCATCACCCCCGTCTCACCATCTTCGGTCACCACCGCCACCGTCGGAATTACGATCGCCCGAGCCAACTTTGGCCCCAAAAAGGTCACATCCACATTCATCCCTGGCAGCAAGCGAATTTTCTCCTTGGCGATAGTTTCAAGATCCAAAACAATGCGCACTTCAAAAGAGGTGACATTCTCTTCAACAATGGCTTCGGGCGCGAGTAAGCGCACCTGACCCCGGAACCGTTGATCAGGGTGGGCATCGGCAACAACTTCCACCAGTTGGCCCGGTTGGACTTGATTAACATCAATCTCAGGGATTTTAGCCAAGACTTCTAAGCCATTCGCCAACGCCACAATGGAGGTGGCAGCCGCCGCATTATCACCGGAAGAACCAGACGTGGTGGGGGTAACAAATGCCCCTTGAGTGGCATATTTCTGGGTGATAATGCCATCAAATGGTGCGGTAATCACGGTATCTTCAAAGTCAACCCGCAGTTCCTCAATTTGAGCGCGGGCTAACTCAACCGCCGCCTCCCGGCTATTAATTTCAGCTTGAGCACTGCGCTCCCGTTCACGGAGGGCAGCTTCGGCTTCAAACAGGTTGGCTTCTAGTTCCCGAATTTCAGGCTCGATCGTGCGTTGCTCCCGTTGAAAATCAGCCCGGGCATCTTCTAGCGCTGCGCGGGCATTGGCAACTTCTAGGGCAACATCATCAAAGTCATTTTGCGCGATCGCCATTTCATCGGTGGGCCCAATATAACGATCGCGGCGGAGTTCAGCCCGGGCCAGCCGTTCTGCTGCTGCCAACACATTGGCCTCAGCTTGTGCCAGCTCAGTGGGAATCCGCACACGGGCTTCAGCTAAACGGGCTTCGGCTGCACCAACCCGTGCCCGATTCTGGAGAATCTCGCCATCAATTTGCTGAGCAGCCAGTTGGAGATCGGCAACGGCTTGTTTAAGGCGAGCCTCCGCCTGAGCGCCTTGGGTCAAAATGGCCTTATTGTCCATCACCGCCAAGCGTTGACCTTGTTGAACGGGCATGCCTTGTTCAACGAGTAGCTCTTGTAACTGACCCGCCTCAGTAGGGCTAATATTGACATCCTGTACAGGCACAACCGTGCCACTGGCATCAATCCGGACTTCTAGAGACGTGACTTCGACTGGGACGGTGTACTCTTCAAGAAGCGTGGCCGCCGGGCCAAAGAACGCGTTGTAGGTGGTCGCACCAATCACCACAACGCCGCTCGTCACCAAACCCGTCAGCCAAAGGACGGGGTTGCGAGGATTGAGGAAGGAGGGCAAAGCCATGAGTTTGGGAGATCGAACGCTAAAATTGAGGTCAGCACATCTGAGCGCACAGGTCAGATATCTGCTCTAGTGTAGATTAAATTAAGATCAGAGCAACGGTAGACCCGTTATCTTGAAGCAACGATTTATTCACCCCCCAACCACTCAATACGATTTATTGTGCCTAAACGAAATTGGTTATTGTCTTTACTCGCGATCGCGGGAACCTGGCAAGGGTTAGCATTACCGGCGACAAGTCAAGCCTTGCTCCCGTACAACCTTGAGCTAGACAACCCCACCCTAGAAACCCAGGGGTTGATCTTGCTGCAAGACGCGGTGCAACTGCTCCGTTTTGAGCAATATGACCTGGCACTGCCGCGGGTGAAGTTAGCGACTCAGCTTGCGCCCCAGGAGTTTCGGACTTGGTTCTTACTGGGTAGCCTGTACGTCCAGGATGAGAAGGTAGCAGAAGGCATTGAAGTCTTAGAGCGGGCCTTAAATTTGATTCCGGTGGAGGCGGCTGACGATCGTCCCAGCTTGCTCTTCATGTTGGGGTCGGCCTATTTCCAGAATGAGCAATATCTCGAAGCCCGTCAGGCCTTCACAGAAGGGCTGGAAGCAGAAGACTCCGCCGAAGCCTGGTTTGACCTCGGTAATACCGACTATCAACTACGCAACTATCGCGAGGCCATTACTGCCTATCGTCAAGCCATTGACCTGGAAGCCAAGTTCTGGCCCGCCATCAACAATATTGGTCTAGTTCAATACGAACAAGGTCAGCTAGAGGCAGCCGTTAAGCAATGGGAAAAAGCCCTAGAAGTAGATGAAGAAGCGGCTGAACCCTTGCTCGCGATCGCGGTGGCTCGATATCGCCAAGGTCAAGTGCCCGAAGCCCTCGAAATTGCCCACAAGGCTCTGCGCCTTGACCCCAGCTATGGTGATTTGGACTTTTTGAAGCTGAATCTGTGGGGCGATCGCTTGCTCACCGATACCTCGAATTTCTTTGGCTTGCCAGAGATGCAAGAGTTGTTAGCGCCTTAGGATGCATTCTCCATCTGCTGCTTCAGGGCAGCGATCGCTGCCCTGACCTGCTCAAACCCTGTGCCGCCTGCACTGTTGCGGGCTGCCACCACCTGACGCGGCGCGATCGCTGCATAGATATCGGTCTCAAACTTGGGATGGATTGCTTGCCATTCTTCCAGCGTTAAGTCCTTAAGCAATTTACCTGCCGCTAAACTGGTTTTGACCACCTTGCCTACTAGGTTATAGGCTTCCCGGAAGGGGACGCCCTTCGCTGCGAGATAGTCTGCCACATCGGTGGCATTGGAGAAGTCTTCATCCACTGCGCTGTTGAGGCGATCGGTTTGGAATTCTAGCCCTTCTCCCAGCAGAATCGTCATCGCTTCAAGGCAAGCCTGCACCGTTTGCACGCCGTCAAAAATGGCTTCTTTGTCTTCTTGCAGATCTTTGTTGTAGGCCAAGGGCAATCCCTTCATTAAGGTTAGCAGCGCTTGTAGATGGCCAAACACGCGCCCTGTTTTGCCTCGCACCAATTCAGGAATATCCGGGTTTTTCTTTTGGGGCATAATGCTAGAGCCCGTGGAGCAGTTGTCTTTAAGACGAATAAAGCTGAATTCCTTTGACCCCCAGAGAATTAGTTCCTCACTCAGACGGCTCAGATGCACCATAATTAGGCTCGCTGCACAAAGAAATTCAATGGCAAAATCTCGATCGCTCACCGCATCCAAACTATTGGCATAGATTCCGCCAAAGCCTAGTTCTTGGGCTGTGAATTGGCGATCGATAGGGAAGGTGGTTCCGGCTAGCGCCCCCGCTCCGAGGGGGGAAACATTCGTGCGGTTGTAGATTTCTCCCAAACGCTGCCAGTCCCGTTCCGCCATCTGTGCATACGCCATCAGGTGATGGGCAAGGCTCAGGGGTTGGGCACGTTGTAGGTGGGTGTAACCCGGAATCAGCGTCTCAACGTGGGCTTCGGCATGGTTCACAAGCACGGTTTGGAACTGACGTAATTGCGCCCGAACAGTTTGAATTTGAGCGCGGAGGTAGAGGCGGATATCGGTGCCCACTTGATCGTTGCGCGATCGCGCCGTGTGTAGCTTTTTACCCACATCTCCGACAATTTCCGTCAGCCGTCGCTCTACTGCAAAATGCACATCCTCAGCATCAATTCCCGGTGTAAACTGGCCCGCTTGATATTCTTCGAGGACTTGCCCCAAGCCCTGCTGTAGGGTTTGGACGTCTGCGGCGCTAATAATCCCGGTCTGTCCCAACATCTGGGCATGGGCCATGGAGCCTTGAATGTCGTATTCAATCAGGGCAATATCAAAGCCAATGCTGGCGTTAAAACGGGCGATCGCGGGGTGAAGGGCGGTTTCAAAGCGATCGCTCCAGGTTTTGGGTTGGGTCATGGGGTAGCAGCGCACGAACAAAAACAACGCCCTATCTTAGCTTGCGCAAGGGGGCAGAGCAAAGCGAGAAAGTAGGTTTTAGATGGGAGGTGTTGGGTTAGGTGTCTGTTTTGGGTACGTTCCTAAATAGAGAGAGAAACCTATCAGTTTTATTGGAGGGAATTGTTAACCATGAATCAATTCCGATGTTTTACAATCGCATTTTTTCTTGGCTTTATTCTTGTCATCTCTTTAACCACTCAAACTTGGGGCTGTTCTTTAGCCCGTCTCTCCCTCACTGATGTGGGTAGCATTACCCGGAGCCAGATGGCTTATCATCTAGAACACAGCCAATTTACGGCAGCGATCGCCGACTTAGGTTTAGGGATTAACTTAGCCCAAAGACAGTTACCCAGCTCACCCTTTGCCCTAACGATGCAAGTCGAAAACAATACGGTAGTAACCACCTCAACCCAAAAAAGTCCCATTGATCGCTGCATCCTTTATCTAAGTGATTGGCTCCCATTTCTGGAGATATTCGGGCGTCGTTGTCCACCGACGGGTTGGTTGTGTCTAAGCTCAAAACAGGTTTATGGTTATACAGGGGTTGCTGCCGTTATGGTCGATGCTGAGAACGATTTAGAAATCCCTCTGATTTATGGGATGTGTATGAATTTTTCCCCACAGAATGAGGTGACAATTAACCGCCAGACGGGTGAGGTTGATTGCGGTCATCAAGGCAAGTTGATGAACTGAAGAGCATTGCTTAATTGATTCAGTACAATAAATCAAGTCTAGAGAAACTCGATCGCCTCTTCATCCTATGACAACCCAGCGCCTAGAAACCTCATCCGAAGCAACTAGGGATGAATTTCCCCACCCGTTTCCAGATCACACTCAATTACCCGAGTCTGATGGTGAATTTGTGAAAAATTTTCAAGAGCATCCCCAAAGCATCCTCCTCACGGAATCGATTCACCCCGTTTTCGAACAACTTCATCCGGATGGGCAATATTGCATCGGTCAAGATAGCGGCATTTATTGGCGAGGTGTGCAACCGCCTGAACCGCCGCAGCGGGGAGCTGAAGCCCCGGATTGGTTTTATGTACCGAATGTGCCGCCCACGCTTGATGGTCAAATGCGGCGATCTTATGTGCTCTGGCAAGAGAGCATTCCACCCCAGATCGTGATTGAGTTTGTTTCGGGCACAGGGGCTGAAGAGCGCGATCGCACACCCTGGAAGGGTAAGTTTTGGGTCTATGAGACGGTGATTCGCCCTGCCTATTATGCCATTTATGAAGTTCAGAAAGCCCAAGTCGAGGTCTATGCTTTAATCCGCAATCATTATCAGTTGCTCAATGCCAATGAACAGGGGCGGTTTGCGATCGAGGAGTTGGGGGTTGAGTTGGGCATCTGGGAGGGAACTTATCAAAATGTAGAGTTGCCTTGGTTGCGATGGTGGGATGCTCAGGGGAATTTACTCTTGGCGGGGTCGGAGCGGGCTGAACAGGCACAGCAGCAGGCTGACGAAGAATATCAAGCTCGGCGGGCGGCGATTCCTCGGTTGCTGGGGATGGGTTTGACGTCGGAGCAGGTGGCGGAGGCGTTGGATTTATCTGTGGCGGAGGTTGAGGCGCAGAGCGGTTAACAGCAAGGTGGGCAAATAATTGAAAAACCTGATCTTTCTTTCGAATTTAAAGCTCACTAATTCTGTCCACCTTACACCTTGCGATTTTTATGAATTACAGATTTTCTGTACCCAGAAATTCAACATGAATGATTTTCTTCTCGTGCTCTTTTTTTGAAAGTGCGGCAGCGATATCCGCTGATGCAATGTTTTTTAAGAGTCCTTCAGCTAACCCTATTTCACTGCTGATTGAGTAGGAACTATCCTTATGCAACTCAATTGATGAAGATAAGCAACCACCATGTATTCTTGCATGAGTTACAGCGGCCCATGATGGTTCATACTGTAACCAACTATATTTAGTTGTATCGACAGTCATGCTCTCACTCCAATTTTTTCCCTGAAGCTTGAATTCACGAGAAAAATTCTCGCTAACATTATTTTCTACTCCAGTTTCTCCTGAAACCCCACCTGCACCTGGGATTTCAACGCCAGCCTTTACATTCATATCAAGTATTCTGTTAGAAATATCTTGAATAAGAATTCTAGTTGCGCCTAGATCTACAAGCAATCTTATAAGCTCTGCTTCTCGCTCCGCATAAAGCAATGAGTCAAAAACCTCTATGGGGATATACTGATCACTTTTTGAGCTTAATGGATGTGAGCGATATAATCTTCCTGGTAGAGGATGTCCAGGGGGGAATTTGATTGCATCTGGAACTTCAAGATAAGAAGTCTGTTCGACAAAAGCCGACCAATTATCAATACTAAACTTATCTAAGACCCTTTCCACATCAATGGCCTGGATATCTCCCTGTGAGCTCGATTCAGAATCATTCTGAATTGCAGATCGCAAAGTATCAACTAGAAGCGTCGCAACAACACCTCCAGCAACTGGAATTGCTGAAGCCAGAGCCACTGATGCTATGGCAGTGCCAATTTTGACCGAAGTGGATTTCCATTGACTTCCGTCTGTATCACTCTTAGACTCGTCGGATACTGCTAAATCGTTGAAGGTTGCTGAGATATTTGCGTCTTGAGCACGGAAGTTGTTACCAGGAATGATATAGAGAAGTGGTTTTCGAGAGTTTTGAACCAAAATCTGGTCTGGTTTTTCATCTTTAGTCATACATATCACCAAGGAAACAGTTTTCTCACTTTCTTACCCGACTTTTCCGCAGCAGACTCAATCTGCTGATTGCGTTGGGACTGACTGCCTTTCACCTCTGTCGCTTTAAGATCATGATTCGCAACCGTTTCAGCCGCCATTAACGCCTTTTGGGCTTCATTGGGTAAACTGGCGCGACGCCCTGGTTTAGCCCCAGTTTTCTCGTACAGCTCCTTTGTGCCATGCCCCATCGTCTCACGGGTTAAAGCTTCAGTGGCGAGTCTTTGAGCATACCGATCGCCGCCCTTGTCTTTGATGGTTTTGGTGTAATCATTGCGAATGGTCGCGCCATCAGCCCGCTTATGTTCCTGCGGTAGCGCCTGCGAGTCGCCGAATAAACTCATCTGAGAGCCGTCCGACTCCTCGGCTTGCTTGCCCTTGAACCAGTCCAAGAACCCTATAACCTTCCTCTCTTTCCTCCGGTGTACAGTAATCAGGATCAATGAAGAGCTGCTCCAAACCCTCTCGAAGCAACGCCAAACCTCCCGGCAACTTCATAAATTCATCGAAAATTGCTTCATGGTAAGGATAGCGCCAATCTGTCTCCGGGAGACTCAAACTCAACGGCACTGTAAACGCATCCAAACAGCAATCATGAATTTGCCGAGCATAAAAATGGCAATAGGCTTTTGCCCAGGTTGTTTTGCGGCGAAGATCGCCAAAATGACGCAACTCCGGTTTGAAGTCGCTAGGAATAGCGATCGCACCATGAGACTTATGACTATAATTCCACAACTCTTGAGTTCGGACTTTGAGTTCCTGGAGTTTCATAAACACCTGCTCGATATGCCTGTATTGTATGAAAATCCTTTGCCTTACTTCAAGGCAACCGCGACATTAACTTCGTAAACCCCTCAAACGCCCCACTCCACCCCCCCACAAACCAAACCAACCCATCCCCTAAAACGGGTAAATGTCCTTGGGGTGCATCCAGGTCAAACGAGAGTTCCTCATAGGTCAGCCACTGATCACCAAACTGACACCATCCCAACTCCGTCGCTAGCTTCGGCCAAACCTGGGTAATCCGAGCGCGATTACCACTCAGGGCAATATGATGCTGTTTTTGGACACTGAGGCCAAAATGTCCCTCACTCGCTTCTAACCAAAGTTCATCTAGGCGCAACAACAGCTCCGGAGGCAAGACCGCCACATCCTCTGGAGAGAGATAGCCCTGCCGCTCCCGCTGAGCGATCGCCACCAACAACTGAGCCGATCGCAGATCCGCCGCCTGCCATTGCTGTTGGCTTAGCGCTTGGCTCACCTGTGCCCATAGCGGTTCGTAGTCCATCTGGGGCTCCGGTGCTGGTAGAGAAATGGTTTCGTCTGCTGGTTCAGGTTCTGGGGTTGCTGCGAACTGAGACGCAATATTAGCCACACCCGCCAAGATTGTGGCTTGGACTTGCGCCAATTGTTCTTGCAGTGCTTGCCCTTGCTGCATCTGTTGCCAAACCTGCCGCACCCAGACCAGTTGGGCAGTCGAAAGGAGCAGAGTCTCCGTAAGTGGCCAAGCACAATAATGGCAAAGGGTTAATGACGGTTCCGACTGAGTCCTTTGGCAGACGGGGCAAAGGGTTGGGTTGGCGAAACCGTCATTTAAAGACTTTTGATAGTAAACACTGTAGGGATCATCTTCATAGTCGCCAAACGGTTCAGTGGGGGCAAAATCGAATTTCTGATAGAGGGCGATCGCTTCCGTTTGATAAATCCCAGTTTCTAACCGCAGGGTATGCAGTTCCTGCTGCTGCGCTGCATCGATCACGGTCTGCATGAGCTTGGAGCCAATCCCCTTGCCCCGTGCACTCGGTTGCACAAACAGACGCTTAATTTCCCCATAGCCAGCAGCCTCCATTTTCAGGGCAATGCAGCCCAAGACCATGCTTGTTGGCGCATCCTGAGCAATCCAAAATGTTATCTCTGGCGCTTCTAGTTCAGCAGGAGAAGATGCATAGTTGCTCTCGGGTGGATAGAGTTCTGCCAAATAGGCATCGGAAGCAGCAAGGATCTGCCGCGCCCCAGGCTTGTCGGGTGGGCTAATGAGGATTTCGATCGCATCGGTGGACATAAAATCACGCTCAGAAGCAAGGCAAACTGCGATCAATCTTAAGCTGAAGCCGCAGCCAAAACCGTCAAAATGGCTTGATTTAATATTGCAACGGGTCGGGTGCGCGATGTTAGATGAAATCTTTCACGACGGCTGAATTTTGGCGGGCGTCTAGCCAATTATCGCCGCAGTTGAGGATGCAGGCACAGAAAACCTACGCGCAATGGCGGCAGAATCCACGGCATCCTTCTTCTTTGCATTTCAACTAAAGTTGGTAAGACGTTGTGTGCGAATTACGGGGGGCTATCGAACGTTGGCGATTAAGAAGGGAGTTGATTTGGGTCAGATCTATATTGAGTTGTCTGGAAATGACTATGTGAATGAATTTTTGCTCCCCAATTTTTACTTTCATCTGGTTACGGCGTATGACATTTTGCGCATGGCGGGTGTCCCGATTGGCAAACGAGATTACATGATGCATTTAGTCCCGTTGATTAAAAATAAGGGCTAAGTACGACAACTCAGTCTTAGTGTCTTACACAACGATCGCTCGGCAGCCCTTTAATGTCAGTTTGCACCCGAAATAGATCGCCTGCTTCAAAACTCTGTTTAAGTTGGGCTTGACTGAGGCCAGCAGAGGCAGTGGTAATAAACAAATCAGTTAAATCCTTGCCGCCAAATGTGCAAGACGTAACCAGTGGCACAGGCATGGGGACACGCAGCATCTCTTGACCTGCTGGATCGAAGCGAATCACACACCAGCCTTCCCACATTGCTGACCAGATGCAGCCTTCAGCGTCAATTGTGAGACCATCGGGATAGAAGGATTCATGGCTGAGGTCAATCAGAGGACGGCGATCGCTGATTGTGCCCGACTCCGCATCAAAATCGTAGGCATAGATCACCTGTCGGGGTGAATCGGTTAGATAAAACGTGCGCCAGTCTGGACTCCAGCCCAGCCCGTTAGAGATCGATAAACCCGTTTCCATCCGATGCAATGAATTATCTGGGTCGCAACGATACAAATTTGCTTGCGGCTCTTCGTCATTGTTCATCGTGCCGACCCAGCAGCGACCATGACAGTCTGCCCGGACATCATTAAGGCGATTGTTAGGGCGATCGGCTTCGATCGCAACTAGTGGAGTCGTCTCACCACTCTGCAAATTGAGGCGGGTCAAGCCATTCTCTTGGGCGATAACCAGGTGCTGTTGATCTTCAAGAAACAGACCGCTAACAATTGTGTCAACTTCAATAAAGGTATCTTCACCCGAGCTAGGGTCAAAAGTATGCACTCGACGATTGTAAATATCGACCCAGTGCAGCACCTGTTGCGCATGATTCCAAGTTGGCCCCTCGCCCAGGCGAGCACGAACCGCGAGCACATTTTCGGGTTTGAGGGGAACAGACATGAGCGGATTTCGGGGCAACCACGGGGGGATTGCCCCTACTGTATCTTGAAAACGACCGATCGCAATTGGTCTGAGTTTAACTCTCCAGCTTCTGCGCAATCAGAGCATCCAGTGACCAGCGCCCTGATCCATTGATGAGTAAGAATGCATAGATGGTGGCGTAGAGCGAGGCTGTCTCTAGGGGGGGGATCTCCAGACCATCGGCTTTGAGGTGGAAGAAGATCGCAACTCCCATCGTCCCCAGCAGCAGCAGGGCATTGAAGCGTGTTAGCAAACCCAAGATTACACAGACTGCACAAACGATTTCAACGTAGGCGGCACAGTAGGTGAAAAAGACGGGGTACGGCAGTCCAATAAAGGTGACAACATTGTCGGCAAATCCCTGAATATCAGCCAGTTTGTCTAGACCGTTGTGGATCATTAAACCCCCAGCCGCCAATCTAACCCCCAGCCACAAGATTTGGAACAGGGCATCTTCTGAGCGATTTGAGGCGATTAGGCGTTGGAGAGGTGAGGGGGAGGATGCAGTCATAGGGATGGTGATTGGTTGGATTTATGAGAGCTATTGTTTGGGCATTATTGTAAAGCTTTCTTTACATTCAGGGGAGAGTGCTCAGGGATTGCTCCAAACCCAGGCGGGGTGAAAGGACACTACCTTTGCCACAATAGTCCTGCTATCCAATATTTTTGAGCAGTGGGCAGCACCTCACAGTTTTTTGGGGTTTGAGGTGAGCGATCGCACAGCATACATCTACGCTCATAGCAAACAAATCCAGGCGATGAGTCAGTGCATTGGCTGATGCTATATCAACACCTGAAACTGTTTTAGAGAACTCAGACAATTACACCAAAATTAATATCTGTGACTGCTTGCCCTGAATCAACTGTCACTGAATGATTACCAAGATCGGGTAAATCAATCATTCGAGTTCCACTGTCGGTTTTGAAGAAGAGTAAATCACCATCCTGACTCATCGTCATCGTGCCAGATGAACCAAATGAGAAGCTAATATTCTCTCCAATGGGCACACGATAACGCTCAGTCCAACCATTAGTCTCATAGGCCACTATTTCATCAGTGTTCTCATCGGCAACATATAGAATATCTCGCTTTATATCAAACCCTAATCCACCATTAAAACCTGTCAAAGTTGTGACTGGATCAAAGTCACGATCAAAGATATTAACTTTCCCGAACCATTCTTCGATTGCAATAAGTTCACCGTCATGGCTTACAGACATAACCGCATTACTCAAAAAATTACTTGTGTCCCGCAGTGCAGGGAAGCTATCGCTAATAATCGTCCCAACGCCCAAGCTATCAACCAACGTCGCTCCAGCAATCCCTGAAAGTGCAAGGTTAAAGGTACCACCACCATCCGCTAGGGCATCATAAGTAAAGGCTCGACCCCGTGAGCTATTGACTTCACCAAAGAGTACTGTATTTCTATCATTACTGCGTAAGAGTTTACTGGCTCCTCGGACTTCCCCTCCAAAGCCTGAACCTGGTGCATCCCGCCGAATCGTTAAGGTGTCGTTAACCGTATCAAGTTCCCGCAGGGGAGTCCAACCGGAACCGTTATATCGAGTTGTGACAAAGCCTTTCCCTTGAGAATCAATCACGACATCCCAAGCTCCCCCTTCACCAAAATCCAAATCGTAGGTTAGGGTTGTTTGTGCTCCAGTATCAAGATCAACTTTATAAACAAATCCTTGGTTATTGGAGGTTTGATTTTCAGCAACGTATAAATATTTGCCATCCGGTGTGATATCACCATGATTGAGATTATTCCCAATTTCAAATGGTGTTAGCCACTGTTGCGTGGTGATGTCATAACGTTCAACTTTACCGAAGTTTGTTGTTAAATAGAGCCGATTGCGTACCGGATCATAGATGGGGTCATGGGCAGCAGGATGGCTCAATAATGTGCTGGAAGAATTCGGCGAAGTACTCGGGGTGACTTGTGTTTGTCCACTCTTGAGTAACTGCGCCACTGTATAGGTTCCCGGATTCAATGGCCCAAAGGTATATTCGCCGCGACTATTGGTTTGAGTCCTAACCTCACCGCTATCCAATCTACCGTTCTGATTGGTGTCGAGAAAAACAGTTTGGTTACTAATACCCGGTTCCCCTGCATCTTGCACACCATTCTGAATAATGTCACGCCAGATCACACCCTGAATCGTGCCAGGTTGTGGAGTCGGTGGAGGCGGTGGTGATTGCACTTGCACAGTAATCGTTTTGCTGGTTTCGCCAGGCGCAAATGTGAGCGTACCGGATTGGGCAACGTAGTCATCTGGCGCAGTTGCAGTATCATCCTGTGTGGAAAAATCGACTGTCACAGGCAAACCACTGGCCGCAGACAATTCCACAGTAAATTCAGCATTAGCCGTTCCTGACGTAGGTTGCTGAACAGAAATATCATCAATTGAGAGCGTTGGCGCGGCATCATCATTTTCTAAGGTCAGTACCGCACTGGGGCTCGTATTGCCTGCCACACCTCCTGCGGTGAAATTATCCAATGAGAGGTCGATGGTTTCATCCCGCTCATAAGTGCGATCGCCACGAACCAAGATCGACACAGTTTTGCTGGTTTCACCTGGTGCAAAGGTCAGCGTCACTCTGCTAGTGGTGAAATCGGTTCCTGGGGTTGCGGGGTCAGTTGCACCAGGGCTCAGAACCACATCAACACTGGAGGTGATGGAGGTATCCCCTGAACGCTCGACCTCAACCATGCGTAAAGTACTACTAAAGCGACCTTCCGGTGTTGCATAGGTTGCCGCCGTGAAATCATAGATCGGTACTGGCCTCACATCATCGTTGGCGATCGCCAACGACGCGGTCGGCTGCGTGGCTCCCGCAACACTCCCGTTGGTAAACGCTGCTAAAATCAAATCCAGCGTCTCATCCGCCTCAAAATCTGCATCCCCCAAGACCTCAATCGGCACCGTCTTGCTCGTCTCGCCCGGTGCAAAATTGACCGTAATCGGCCCTGCCGTTACATCATCACCCGGTGTTGCTGGATCAGTCGAGCCCGCATTCAGCACCACATCCACACTCGACGCAATAGAGGTATCCCCAGAACGGCTTAGCTCCACCGCCGTCACCGTATTGGTGGCATCGCCCTCAGTCACGTTGTAACTCGCCGCCGTAAAGTCGTAGGTGGGTGGTGCATCGTCGTTGGTAATCGTCACCGTTGACCGAGGTTGAGTCAAACCCGGCCCGCCGCCCTGACTAAAATTACTGAGGCTCAGCTCTACCGTTTCATCCGTCTCAAACAGCGTCTCACCGAGTAAGGCGAGGGGAACCGTCTGGCGGGTTTCACCGGGATTGAACGTCAGTGTAATCGGCCCGGCGATAATGTCAGTGCCGATCGCCGCCCCATTGGTGCCCGTGCTGGTGAGATTAACATCCACCGTTGAGGTGATATCTGTGTTTTGCGATCGCACCACCGTGACCACAGTCACCGTACTGGCCACATCCCCTTCAGCCACCGTATAGCTGGCCTGCTCAAAGTCATAGAGCGGCGGTGCATCTTCATTGACCACAGTTAAGGTTGCCGTGGGTTGGGTGGTTCCCGCCTGGGTTCCTACGCTGAAGTTGGCCAGGGTCAAGGCGATCGTCTCGCTGGTTTCAGGCAAGCGATCGCCCAAAATCTCGATCGCCACCGTTTGACTGGCTTCACCCGGCGCAAAGTTTACCGTCACTGGGCCCGCCGTAAAGTCCTGACCTGCAGTGGCTGGGTTGGGATTGCCACCACTCAAGACCACATCCACTGTCGAAGCCGCGCTAATATCCCCCGAACGGAGCACTGTAACCACCGTCGTTACATTGGTATTGTCGCCTTCGGGGTTACTAAAACGGGCACTGGCAAAGTCATAGACCGTTAGTACATCGTCGTTCGCCAGGGTCAGGGTGGCAGTGGGTTGGGTTGTGCCAGCATGTTGAGCAAAGGAGAGGGCGATCGTCTCGTTAGGCTCGGGGAGGCGATCGCCCCGGCGCTCAATGGCCACCACCTGGCTCGTTTCTCCTGGTGCAAAATTCACTGTCACCGGGCCCACCGTAAAGTCCTGACCTGCAGTGGCTGGGTTAGAATTCCCCGGTTGCAACACAATATCAACCGAACTCGCTTGGCTCAGATCCCCGGAGCGCAAGACCGTAACCACATTTGTGGTGTTGGTTACATCGCCTTCGGGCGTGCTAAAACGAGCGCTGCTAAAGTCATAGGTCGGTGTCGCAGCAATAGGCTGATCGTCATTTTCGATGGTGAATGTGGTTGTGGGTTGGGTTGTGCCAGCATGCTGAGCAAACGAGAGGGTGAAGGTTTCAGCGGGTTCCACCTGGCGATCGCCCAAAATTTCTAGCGGTACGGTTTTGCTCGCCTCGCCTAAAGCAAATTCAACCCGAATTGGCCCTGCAACCACATCACTCCCCACGGTAGCTGTACCGCTACTCAACACCACTTCGACCGTTGAAGAAACATCTAGTGGGCCGGTGCGGGTCACAATCACCAGATTGTTCAGTTGGATGCTATTGCCTTCTGGGGTGCTGTATTGCGGTGCGTTAAAGTTGTAGCGATGTTGAGGGGGCGGAGCCGCCACCGCCAGACTCATCCGTGCGGGTTCTGAAGCAAAGGCAGTACCATCTGAGGCTTGCCAGGTAAAGTCGGTGATCCCCGTCCAGCCTTGATCGGGCGAAAATACCAATTCATCTAAATCATCAACATCAAAGCGTTGTTGCGGCGTAACGGGTTGACCCTGAAAGCTCAGCAGGCCATCTTGAGGCAGACTGACAATTTCCAGTTCTGCGAGGGGGTCGCCGTCAACATCCTCAAAGGCTTGGGTAAAGTCAGATGCGGCAAAGGCGATCGCTTGGTTGACTTGGCCAGTTTTGGCGCGATCGCGCAGCACAGGTGGCGTATTACTAATCGGCGGGGGGGCAGTGGGAGCCGGGGGTAAGCGCAACTGCACCACCAAATCGTTGAAGTCCAAATCGCCGCCCCCAAGCAGGTCTTCAAAGGCAAAGGTGTTATCACCCAGGAGCAGAATATGATCCAACCCATCGGGGTTGGCTCGTAGAAAGGGGAAATAGGCCAGAATATCCGCCTGGACGCTATTGCTGGGGTTTTGGCGCAAAAACTGCTCGGCGGTTCCCTGGGCAATAAAGAAGGGGGCCAGGAGCTGACCCCCCATCAGGGGCTGACTTAGATCCACCCGATTCAGTAGCGCCGCTTGGGCGTAGCCTGCATCACCGGGTCGCAAGCCCCCCACACGCCCTTGTTCATCGTCAATAACATAGAGCCCAAAGCTATTGCGATAACTGGCATTGCCGTTAAGCGCCATTTGGAATTCAATCGGCCCTTGGTAGTCACGGAGGTCTAGTAGTTCTTGCTGACCTTGCAAGCCTGTGCCTACGGGGGGTGCAGTGAGAGTGACCTCGGCTTGTAAGACCACATCATTAAAATCGCGATCGCCCCCGTCTGGGTTGTCATCCCAAGCCAGACGCAGCCGTTCATTGGTCACTTCTAACAACCGGCCAAAGTCTCGGCCATCGGGGTTAGCGGCTAGGTGGGCAAAGCGAATGGGGGGTGGGGCTTGCCCGAGGGCAAAGCGCTGGAGCGCAACTTGTTTGGTGCTGTTGCTGATTAGGTAAAGGTTGAGGCGGGTTTCCGGGTCAAAGCTAAGGTGGCGTTGGATGGCGATGTTGTTAAATCGAGCCTGGGGCGCTGCGGAAAAAATAACCTGCGATCGCTGCAAGGCGGCTTGGGCATAGTCAGAGCTACCGGGTGCAATACCGTTGATCGTGCCGCGATCGTCATCCACCGCAAAGATGCCAACCTCATTGGCTTGACCTGCATCGTTCTGGAGCAGAGTGAATTTTAGGTGGAGAGGGGTGTTGCTTTGGGGAAGCTGAAACAGGGCGTTAAGGGACGCATCACGCTTAAAGTTCTTCATGGCCACAGAAAAACAGCCGTTAGGGACGTAAGGTTAATCTTAATTTATGCATAGTATGACATTAGTGGGCATTGGGTGGGGAGGGGCCTACACCTTCATTCATAGAGGACTGATTTGCCATTCCTCTAGCGCTTGTGCGGTCTTCATCTCAACCATGGGGACAGTCTCGGGTATCGATACCGTGTCAGTCTCTGCACGCCGATTGTTGTATCGCATTTGAGCACATAGAGTTTTTAATTTGAGTCATTGCCTACAACTAAAATACCAAATAAAATTGGTGTGAGTATTTAGTTTTATTTCTTTGCTCTGAAT
>JAAHHN010000061.1 GCA_010672165.1 Spirulina sp. SIO3F2
GCCGTCACGGAAATGGATGGGGGGGACGCAGGGCTGGAAGCAGGTGGCAGGGTTTTATGGGCGGTTGAGGGATTGTTTAGAAAGATGAGAAGGAAGTGACATTGCTAGGGACTGTCGTCAGTTAGGCTTTGAACTCTTGCGATGACTGACTTAGAGCTCCTAGAGATCATGCTCCTCTGCCCAAGTCTTCATCTGCTCTAACACCCCTAACGCTGTGCGTCCAAACTCCGTAATTTCATAGGTTACAGCGATCGGCCGTGTGCTCAACACCTGCCGTTGAACTAACCCGGCTGTCTCCATCTCCTTAAGGCGCTGGGTCACCATCTTTTTGCTCGCCCCCCCTAACTGCCGTGTTAGGTCATTAAAACGCACAGGGCCATCCTTGAGATGCCAGAGAATTGAGCCTTTCCACTTACCACCAATAATCCGCATTCCCCGTTCAATGGGGCAGGGGCCAAGGCAGGGTTCTACTGCGCTTTTACGGCCTGCGGGATCGGTTTGGATTTCAACAATGGTGCTCATTATCCTAGGTTACAAAAAGTATACTGGTTGACTATCGTAACTTGAGATTTGTACCGTAGCAATAGCAACACCTCTCATTTCACCCATGGCCACCCAACCTGACATTCATCTCTACACTGCTTCTACTATGAATGGCTGGAAGCCTACGATCTTCCTGGAAGAAGCCAAGATTGACTATGAACTCACTGCTATCGATCTGGGCAAGAAAACTCAAAAATCCGACTGGTATCTTAAACTCAATCCCAACGGACGCATCCCGACGATCGTCGATCGCGGCAATGATGACTTTGTGGTCTTTGAATCGGGCGCAATTCTTTGGTATCTCGCGGAAAAATACAATAAGTTCTTGCCTCAGGGAGAGAAGGCGCGATCGCAGACTTTGCAATGGCTGATGTTTCAAATGGCGGGGATTGGCCCCATGATGGGCCAAGCAATGTATTTCCAGCGGATCGCTGCTCCCCAAGGTCATGAAGAAGCATTCTCAATTAATCGCTACGTGACTGAGTCTCGTCGTTTATTAGAAGTTTTAAACACTCAACTCAAAGGACAAGATTATCTTGTGGGTGACAAATTCACTATTGCAGATATCGCGACCTATCCCTGGGCGCGATCGTACTACTGGGCCAAGGTCTCTGTTGCAGGTCTCGATAACTTGCAAGCTTGGTTCAATCGCATCGATGCCCGACCCGCAACCCAACGAGCCTTAGAAATCCCGAAACCCTATTGGGCCTTTTTCGGCAAGAGGGATATTGCCGCCCAAGAAGCGGAAAATGCTGAACGCTTCAAAAGTGATGTTAAATCGTGAGGAAACTATCATGACACCCCCAACAATTCGCATTGATATTGTTTCTGATATCGTTTGTCCCTGGTGCATTATTGGTTATAAACGCTTAGAAAAAGCGATGCAAGAATTCACCGATCACGTCAGTTTTGATCTCCATTGGCATCCCTTTGAACTCAACCCTAAAATGCCAGAGGGTGGGCAAAATTTACGGGAGCACCTGGCTCAGAAATATGGCACAACCCTAGAAGGTAGTATTGCTGCTCGCAAACGTTTAACCGAGATGGGGGCGGCTTTAGGTTTTACCTTTAACTATTATGACGAGATGCGGATGTATAACACTTTCAAGGCCCATCAGTTGTTGCATTGGGCAGGTGGACAAGGTAAGCAAACGGAGTTGAAGCTGCAATTATTTACCACCTATTTTTCTGAGCAACAAGCCGTAGACCAGGTCGAGGTGTTGTTAAATGCAGTGCAAGCTGTGGGCTTAGATGTAAATGCAGCTCGAACTGTTCTAGAAAAAGGTTCTCAGGTTCAGGCGGTCAGAACGGCTCAGTCCCAATGGCTGCAGCAGGGAATTCATGCTGTGCCTGCGTTTATCTTCAATGAGCAAGATCTGCTCTCAGGAGCACAAAGCACTGAAGTGTTTAAAGCTCAGATTGCGGCTTTGGCATTGCAGGCGGCTTGAGGCGATGCCAATGCTCCAATCCCTGCCGATGCACCGAATCTGATGGATCAGATTTGGTAGAGCGTGCCGGAATGGGCGGTGGTTTACATTCAGTCCTGATGAATAAATAATAAATATAAATTCTGAAATTGCCTCGATTCTGAGGTTGCGGGTAATGCGTATATCCTGATTTAGAGAGTATGCACAAATGTGTATACTCTTTAAACTAAATCCTCACTATTGTGCAGGCATGAGCTATCGCTCTGAACTTAGAATTAGTAGATAAGTTAGGTGAATCCCTGTGATGCGCCATGCAACATTTAATTGTAGAAGTTTGCCTATCTTACGATCAGTTTCGCCAATTCCGTCTCCAGGAGATAAGTTGTGAATATACAGAAGTTCTATGCATCAATTTATCTCTTTTATGCAGAACACTTGGACGAAGATTGTAGTGATTCCAATCAGTTCCCTGAAAATGCCTAGAGGTAGTGATGGCCCAAGCAGTTCAAGCCGCTACAACAAATCAACTTAAGTTAGCTAAGCAAGGGCATCCAGACGCGATCGCAGCCCTGATTAACCGGTCCTTGCGCACGAAGAAGATAAACGTGCAGGTGAGCCGAAATGCAGACTGCTTAGTACTCATGCTACGTGCAGATGTGTTGCCTGCTCCTGCCAAATTGGTTCCTTGGTTAGAGCGAAACTTGTCTGCCCTCAAGATTCCATCACTCCAACAAGTGCAGATTATAGGGTGGCAAACTCATGCAAAATTACCAGTATGGACTCAGGAGATCACGACTCGAGCGGGAAAGCCTATATCCACTGACCCGAAACATTCTCCTGAGAATGGTGTACCCCCTCAAACACCGTGCAGAATTGAGGCCAATATTCAAGCAAGAGATGTTCCCGGACAGGTTACTGTTGGCCACAACAATACTATCGTTGGTGAAAATGGAAGTTTAGTTATAAATCAGCTTCCGGCCAATCAAAAGCCCACGATCACACCCATCGCTGTTGGAGATGACTTTAAGCCTCCAAAATTCCCTCACTTATTAGATCGCCTTAATGCATCACAGCAGATTAAGGAAATCCTACAGGCATCTCAGAACGTCGAATGTTATGGCTCTCAAGGGTTGGGTAAAACTGCGCTACTTCGATTTTCTGCCCATCGAGATGATATTACGCCTTTGTTCCCAGATGGCATTATCTATCTGTCTGCACGCAACAAATCTGTTGACGATCTATTGCAATCGCTATTTGAGGCGTTTTACGAAACTGATATTCCGTTTAAGCCTGCAACAGAAATGCATTTTCGCCGTATGTTGCGGAATAAAAAGTCATTGGTTCTGCTTGACAATATAAATGGTAGCCAGATCGATATCGAGTACCTCTTGAGTTGTGCTCCTGACATCAAGTTCTTATTAGCATCCCAGCAGCAAAATCTTTCAGAATCTGATGCAACTGCATTGCCTCTCAGCGGATTACCCATGCCCGATGCGATCGCTTTATTTGAGCGATCGTTGGAGCGATCGCTGCAACCCATTGAGCAAAAAGCGGTCAGAGAATTGTGTGCTCACTTAAAAGGACATCCGTTGCAGATTAAGCAGATAGCCAGTCTAATCCGGCATCAAAAGATTGCAGTACTGGATAAAGTCAAGCACGTTTTAGCGACCCAATCACCTGAGCAGGTCACTGTGGAAACGGCTAAAGAGCTTCTTGATTCAGCCCAGCAAGCACTTCCAGTGCTAGGGCTCTTAGCTGGAGTACCTTTGCCAGCTAATGCTCTGGCTGAGATTTCTGGCACCACTAATATCAATGCCACCTTGGCTTTGTTAGAGGATTTGAGTTGGCTTTCTACCAATGGTACGCAATATTGTTTAGCCGAAAATTTAGTCACACCACTAAAACAGATTTGGGATTGGAGTGGGTGCTTACCTCGATTGGTTAACCATATAACAAGATGGAGTGAACGTTATGCACAAAACTCTACAGAAATCTTAGAGTGTGCTGATGCCGTTCTCCAAACGCTAAAACTTGCAGCAGAAGCAGGGCAATGGTCTGAAGTGTTGTACCTGAGCCAACTATTCGACAAGCCACTATGGTTAAGTCGTCAATGGGGCATGTGGGAACAGGTTCTGCAATGGCAACTACAAGCGGCTCAGGTTATAGGCAACCCAACTGCGACAGCACTAGCCCTACATCAATTGGGAACTCGTTCACTCTGTCTTGATGATTCACTCTCAGCGAATGCTTATTTGCATCAGGCATTAGAGCTTCGTGAAGCGATTGGCGATAACGTTGGTGCAAGCATCACACGCCATAATCTGGGATTGCTGCTTGGCGACATTGAACCAATAGCTGAAAGCGTGTCAGATGTAATAACGCCAACCCCCCCTAGCCCATCACCTTGGCCGCGTCTTGCACTGGTTGCCATGCCGATTTTAATCGGGGCAATAGTTGGTGGTTATGTCACATTACAGAACATTAATATTAGTACACCGACGTCTAATGGGTCTCCCAATCCTGAGCCTAGTCCATCTCCAAGCCCTGAACTTAGTCCATCTCCCAATCCTAAGCCTACTCCGTCTCCAAGCCCTGAACCTAGTCCATCTCCCAATCCTAAGCCTACTCCGTCTCCAAGTCCTAAACCTACCCCGTCTCCAAGCCCTAAACCTACCCCGTCTCCAAGCCCTGAGCCTAGTCCATCTCCAAGCCCTGAACCTAGTCCATCTCCCAATCCTAAGCCTACCCCGTCTCCAAGCCCTGAACCTAGTCCATTTCCCAACCCTGAGCCTAGTCCATCTCCAAGCCCTGAGCCTACCACCATACTTCCACCCAATGTGAGTCCAACCAACATAGACTTTGAAGATGACACTAAAACACCTAGAACAATAACTATTAGGCTTGATGGGCGAGGAGAGTCAACAATAGGCAAAGTTGATGTTGTAGGGGAATATCCCAAAGCCTTCAAAATCATAGATGACCAATGTTCTGGTAAAACTTTAAGGTCTCAGCAGAATTCTTGTGTTATCCAAGTGCAGTATATAGCGGGTTACCCTACAACGCGAATAGAAGCTCAACTTTTAATTCCGAATAATTCTTCTAGTAATCCCAAAGTAGTCGATTTAGCGGGTTCCAATTTAATTTAAGTAAGTAAGCTGCAGAAACTATGAACAAACAAGAGCAATCTTCAAGATCAATCTCTTTGAATATTACAGCCCGTGATATTCCAGGGCAAATCAATGTAGGAGAGAACAATCAGCAAATACAACAGCAGATAGGAATATCACAACTCGAACAAAACGCCCGAAAAACCATCTTGTTTTTGGCAGCCGATCCAACTAATATTTCACGATTGAGACTGGGGCAAGAACTACGAGAAATTCAGGAAAGATTACAGCTATCAAAAATGCGTTGTCAATGTAGACTGGTGCAGCGCATGTCAGTTCTCCCTGTAGATATTAGTCAAGCACTTTTAGATGAGGAGCCTAAAATTGTTCACTTTTCTGGTCATGGAACAAATTCAGGAGCTTTATGTTTTGAGGATGAGATAGGAGAATCGAAACATGTCTCGACTAACGCTTTGTCATCTTTGTTTGAGTTAGTGAAAGATCAAGTCGACTGTGTGTTGCTGAATGCGTGTTATTCAGAGATCCAGGCACAAGCCATTGCGCATCATATTAGCTATGTCATCGGAATGAATGATGCGATCGGGGATAAGGCTGCCATCTCATTTTCGATTGGCTTTTATCAAGCACTTGGAGCTGGTAAATCCATAGAAGATGCTTATAAACTTGGCTGTGTTCAAATAAGTCTACAAGGTATTCCTGAACATCTCACACCCGTTCTTATAAAATATCCCGGAACGAAGCTTTATCAATAATAGCCAAGCCGTTGTGAATCGGCTTGAGTCGAGAAGGGTGAGCAATGTCCACTTTACTGTCTCAATTAATCTATAGGGCGACGGAAAGCCCCCATTACCGCGTCAATGTCCTGAGCGATCGCCAGCAACTCCAGCTCTCGCCAGCGCTGACCAACAATCTGCATCCCAATGGGCAGCCCATCTTGAGTCTGGCCAATCGGGATCACCACTACCGGATGTCCTGTCAGATTAAACGGCACAACATAGGCTCCTGATGCGAGTGAGTAGGGTACGTGGGAGTCATCTACCTCAATCGCAGCCCCTCGCTGACAATGGGGAAAGGCGGGTGTCATCGCTACTGGACAGAGCCAAGCATCCCACCCCGCCAGCGCTTGATCCAGTTGAGCCGTTAACCGATCCCGCTCCGTTAACGTTTCAAAATAGCCCTTTAAAGTGGGATTTAAAGAAATAGGCATTCCAATGCTCGCCATATTACCAAGCTGACGGAAAGCGCGATCGCCTTGGGTCGCATCCCGAAAAAGAAAAGCCAGATTCTTCCACACCTCACCCAGCGTCAAAGACCGTGCATACAGTAGATTGTAAGCAGCCAGTTTGTAATAGGCTCGCCAAGCCACTTGAAAATCAAAATCGGGAATCCAGCTTTCAACCGTAACGCCAGCTTCAATCAAGCTCGTTGCCACCGACTGCATTGCAGATTTAATATCTGCGGCAACCGGATAGGCTGACCATTGATCGCTCCAAGCAATCCGTTGCGTTTGCAGTGGGCGATGGCTAGGCTGATCAAGTGGGGCAGCCGTAATATCGGGCTGAGCAGCATCCGCACCCGCGATTGTTTGCAGACAAATAACTAAATCCTGAATCGATCGCGCTAGCCCCCCCACTGTTAACATCTGGCGCATACAGCGGGGTAAGCTGGGAGCTTCAGGAATATGCCCGATTGTAGGCACGCGGCGATCGGTTGGCTTGATGCCATAAATCCCGCAGAAGTGAGCAGGCTGACGGATTGACCCGCCAAAATCAGAGCAGAGATCAAGGGGTGAGAGTCCTGCCGCGATCGCTGCGGCACTGCCACTTGAGGTGCCGCCAGGGGTATAGTCCATATGCCAAGGATTATTCACCCGTGGGAAGATATCATTTAGCCCCTGATACCCACCCGCTAAATCACCAACATTAGTCTTACCGAGGAGAATTGCCCCGGCAGTACGTAGTCGGCTGACCGCAATCGCATCGGTTTGGGGTTGATAGTTTTGCAGCGATATTGATCCCGCAGTGGTACGCAGCCCAGCGGTTTCAAAAACATCTTTGAGCGTAATAGGAACACCATGCAAAACACCCCAATTTTCCCCTCTGGCTAATGCGGCATCCGCTTGAGCTGCCTGCTTATAGGCGTTCTCTGCATCTAATGTGCAGATGGCATTGAGCTGTGGATTATATTGCTCAATCCGTTCTAGATGAGTCGTGAGAACATCCACCGCAGAGACTTGACGCTCTTGGATCAGTTGAGCAAGCTGATAGGCAGGCAGAAAACACAAATCATCCATCGCTTATTCGCACCTGACGCATAGCCTCTGAAGCTCGATCAATCTTAATTATATTCACTTGTATCGTCGAGTAGTGAAGTGAGCATGATTTTGTGATGTGTTATTCAATACTAAGTCATAGAAATTTGCCCACCTTACGATTAGGAGTACGCTGTTTGAAAGCTATGATTGTAAAAAAAAATCTTTTGATCTCGAGTGATTCCGTAATGCATTATTTTGACAAGTTGCAGGATTGATTATTCTTATTTTAACAAGGATTTGCGATCACAAAAAAGCTCGATTAAGATAGAGAGCAAGACTGTTATTGAAATATCAAAGTAGACTTTTTATGGGACGATTAAAGGATAAGGTTGCTATCGTTACAGGCTCGGCTTCAGGAATTGGCGCGGCAACCGCAAAACTATTTGCTCAAGAAGGAGCTAAAGTTGTTATTGCTGATATCAAAGCAGATGATGCGAACAAACAGGCTGCTGAAATTTGCGATCGTGGTGGAGAAGCGATCGCCATTCCTGTGGATATTTCCGATTGTGAACAAGTTAAAGCGCTGTATGAACAAACAATTACAGCATTTGGCAAGTTAAATATCCTACATTGTAACGCTGGTGTTTTAGTGGTGGGTTCTGCTGATATATCAGATGATGATAGCTGGCATAAAACGCTAGCCGTCAACCTAACGGGACAATATTATTGTGTTAAATATGGCATCCCTAAACTCAAGGAAGCTGGCGGTGGTGCGATCGTGATTACGACTTCGATTTCAGGAATGATGGGAGATCCTGATTTAATGGCTTACGATACCAGTAAAGGCGGATTAATTAATCTAACACGTCAACTTGCTGTTGATTATGCCAAAGATGGCATTCGCGTGAATAGTGTTTCACCCGGTTGGATCGATACACCATTCAATGATCCTGTTTACGAAATGACGCCATTAGATGAATCATCGCTCGATGCCACTATTCCTCTAGCACGTCAAGGCACTCCAGAAGAAATTGCTCCCGCCGTTTTATTCTTAGCATCAGATGAAGCCTCATATATTACAGGGCACAATCTTGTTGTGGATGGTGGTTTAACGATTAAGATTTAGCTTAAAGTTTTAATCTTTGAACTAGGGGCTGTTGTCATTTAAACTTCAAATTCTTGTGATGAATGACTTACAGCCCCTTTTCTTGTTTTTGGAGTCGGCACTCTCTCCCTTGTCCCATTATACTTCTGGTGTTAACTGACGAAATTTTGTCGATTATGGCAGACGTTGAGAGATAAAGCCCAGGCGTTGCAGACAACAATGTTGAAGACGTGATAATATCCAAATCCCTATGATTAATCAGCGTTATGTGTTATTGGGGAAGACTGAGGGATGTTGTGTTGACAACTATAACGATGGACTACCACAAAAATCTGAATCGGCTGATAGGATTACTGACTCCCTTGTTTTACGCCGTGAACGCTTCTCGGAGTGAATCTCTAAGAGAGTTGGGGGAGCATGACTCTGCATGTGAAGATTGATGAACAGGAATCTCAATCAAAAATTCTGTACCTTCTCCAACTTGAGAAGAACAGGTCAGCGTTCCTCCATGTTTTTCAGTGACAATCTTATAACTAATAGACAATCCTAACCCCGTTCCCTTCCCAATCGGTTTCGTGGTAAAGAAGGGATCAAAAATTTTGTCACGAATTTCATCTTTAATGCCTGTACCTGTGTCTTTGATGCGAATTTGAACATGAGTCTCCTGAACTGGACAGGTCTGAATTATGATCTGACCCGGTTGATTGGTCTCTTCAATTGAATCAATTGCATTACCCACAAGGTTCATAATCACTTGATTCAGCGCTCCCGCATAGCATTCCACGTTGGGTAACTTGCCATAATCTTGAATGATTTCAATTTTGGGCCGATCGGGATGCGGCTTAAAACGATGCTGTAGAATCAACAATGTGCTATCAATTCCCTCATGAATATTGACTGGTTTCATCTCAGCTTCATCGTGGCGAGAGAAGTTACGCAAACCGGTCACAATTTCGCTAATCCGCTGGATACCCAAGCGCATTGAGGACATAACTTTGGGGAAATCTTCTTGGAGGAAATCCAGTTCTATGTCCTCAGCAAGTTCTTCGATTTCCGCGTCGCCGTTAGGATAATGGGTTCGGTAGAGCTCCAAGAGTTTGAGCGCACCCTCAGCATAGTCTTCTAAATGTGCCATGTTGCCATTGATGAAGTTAACTGGATTGTTGATCTCATGGGCTATCCCAGCAACAAGTTGTCCCAAGCTTGACATTTTTTCGCTTTGAACAATACTCAAATGTGCTGCTTTCAACTCTTCCAAGGCCTGAGTCAAATCCGCAGTTCTCACTTGAACGCGTTCCTCAAGCTGAGCTTTCTGAGCGGCTAGTTCTTGGGTGACTTGGTGCAGTTGCAGATGAACTTGGATGCGTGCGATAACCTCTTCCTGCTGAAAGGGTTTGGTAATATAATCCACTGCCCCCAATTTTAATCCTCTAACTTTATTTTCGGTCTCGGTGAGGGCGGTCATAAAAATAACCGGAATCTCTCGGGTTGTGGGATTCTCTTTGAGAATCTGGCAGGTTTCAAACCCATTAATTCCTGGCATCATGACATCTAAAAGAATCAAATTTGGCTTATTGGTCTGAGCCTGCTCAATGCCACCATGGCCATCCATCTCAACTAAAAGTTCATAGCCCTGACCATCTAGAGCACCACATAAGACCTCTAAGTTGGTGGGATTGTCGTCAATCACTAGGATTTTGGAAGTTGATGCTGTGCTAGACATAAATCTGATGTTGATGTGATTGTTGGATATATACAAAAATATTGAAGTAGCGTCACTTCATCCCAAGGCTTATTCTCAAACAGAAACTTCAAGCCAAAAACTGCCGAATCTTTTTGATATTGAACGTTTTAACCAATTTATTGAGCTCCTCGACAAAGGGTTGATAACTCGAATCCAGTTGGGCAATTTTACTCAGTTCACTTTTGATTGCATTAATACTGCCCTGCTTCGCATGAGCCCGTAAATCAGCCAGCACATCCTGAGGGGGGACAATCAGTTCTGACTCGGTCTCAGCACCTGGAGCAGCCTGAGTTTCTGACAATTCTTCATAGAGCCAAGTGAGTTCAAGATGCTTTGCCAACATCTGATAGAGTCCTTCCGCTTCAACCGGCTTGGCTAGAAAATCGTCGCCCCCTTCATCAAGACTTCGTTGCACGTCCGTGTCAAACACACTAGCAGAGGAGACCAAAATCCGGTGGTGTTTGAGACGTTCAGTCGTCCGTACCTGTTTAAGAAAGGCCCAACCATCCATCACCGGCATTTGTAAGTCGGTGATGGTGATGTCCACAGCATGGGTTGTCAGTTTCTCCAATCCCTCCTTGCCATCTTCCGCTTCAATAACAGTGAAACCGAGCGGTTCGAGCAAATTAAAGAGAACCGAGCGATTTTCCCAACGATCATCAATTATTAAAATAGTTTGTCGGTCACCGACATAACCTGTCACTTTACCCTGACGGGTTAGACGACTCTCTGTACGCCAATCTTGCGACAAAGGACATTCCATCGTGAACGAGAAAATACTGCCCTGATTCATCTCACTTGATACTTCGATTGCTCCCCCCATAAGATCAACAATCTTACGGCTAATCGTCAGTCCCAAACCTGTTCCCTCAGATTTGCGTTGGTTCTCACCAACCTGTTCAAAAGGTTTAAAAATGTGCTGAAGTTGTTCAGCATCCATTCCAACCCCTGTATCTTTCACCGCAAACGTTAAACGAGTGAGGTTTGGAGCGGCAGCAGACTCGACAGTAATGTCTAACCTCACATATCCTGCATCTGTAAACTTGACCGCATTGCCCAGTAAATTGATCAGCACCTGACGTAACCGCTTTTCGTCGCAAGTAATCCCGTCGGGTAGGTTTTCCGGCGGTTGATAGTGAAAGTCAATTCCCTTCTTATCAGCACGAATACGGCAGATCTCAACAATATTTTGCAGAAAAGAGGGTAAATAGACATCATGGGGATGAAGTTCTAACTTCTGGGCCTCAATCTTGGAGATATCAAGAATATCGTTGATTAAGGTCAGAAGGTGCGACCCACATTGATAAATGATCTGTAACCCATGGCCTTGTTTTTCATTTCCAGATGACTGCCGTTGTAAAACCTGGGCATACCCCAGGATGCCATTGAGGGGGGTGCGGAGTTCATGGCTCATATTCGCCAAGAATTCACTTTTGGCTTTATTGGCGGTATCGGCAACTTCTTTGGCTTGTTCTAGCTCGGCCGTCCGTTCTTGAACCCGAACTTCCAGATCCTGATTCGTTCTGGCCAGAGCGGCAAAGGACTCGCGTAATTGCTGGGCCATGGTATTGAACAGAGACGCCAGTCGGCCCAATTCGTCCTGCCGTTTTGCATCCAGATCGACTTCCAAATTGCCGGAGGCAATACTCTCGGTCGCCACCATCAACTTATTGAGGGGATCTTTAATTTTGCGGCTCAGGATAAAGAAGATCATCCCCACTTCCACAAAGAGGGACGCAACGCCAATCAAGAGAATCAAGCGAGCGGTGGCAAAGGCCTCTTTTTGAACGAGCGATTTCGGCACCACAGTCACCAGGTACCATCCTGGCTCATCAATCGTGGTAACGGCTAAATATTCTTGACCCGCCTCATTCTCGACAGTCACCTGACTGGCTGATTTGGTTGTCGCAAGGGTAAAGATTTCACGAAGATTGTCATCTTCAGCGTCTGCAATAGAGTAAGTTCCACTCGTCTCTTGAATCCGATCAATGAGTTCTGTGCTGGAATGGGCAACCAAGCGTCCATCCGCCCGAAAAATCATCGAGTCCATGCCTTCTAGGTTATCTCGCGCAATACGCTCCCTTAATTCATCAATGAGGATGTCATGCCCCAGGGTTCCCACATGCTGTCCATTAAGATCCAGGGGGGTTACGCAGGAGACCATCCAAGCTTGGGCGACTTGATCATAATAAATGCCAGTCCAAACCGTTTCCCGCTGAGGATTGTTTTCGCGATCGGTAATGTAAAACGATTCATCATCCGTGACCCGAAAAGTAGAATCTGAAGGTGCACTTTCCGTCCAGGCATAGGTAGGCATGTGAATGGCAATGCCATTTTCCGGAATCTGAATGTAGGTGTTGACAAAACGATTTTGCCAAGCCGAGCCATAAGCATCGAGTGTGTCAAGATACGTTGCTACACGACTCTGCATCTCAGCATTGACATCCACATTCGCGCCCAGAAAGATGCCAGGAAACTCGGTATAGTCAAATACGGCTGGCTGATTGCGAAAGGTGCCATCGGGCATCTGGGTCACGAGCTGCTCGAATTCGGCTGTTAGTTCCTCAGTTTGGCGATTCTTGAGGCGCTCTAGAATTACTGGTTTCAAGAGTTCGTGGTTATCCTCAGCTAGGGTAAAGATGGCACGCTCCCGTTGCGCTCGTAAGACAGTATATTTTTCCGCTTGGTCGAGTTTCTCATGGGTAATTCGTGCAATCACCTGGAAGTAACCAATCCCCGTCGAAGCCACAATAATAGCCGCAATGCTCAATGCAATAGGCATTAGGGTTTGCCGGGTTAGGGAGGCCTGATACTCACTATCAGACGAAGACAAATTTGAGACGCCAAGCCATTTTTTCAGCATAAATCCTTACCCAAGAGAACCAGAACAAAAAATAAAAGTAGAAGGTGCAACAGTTTACATGGAATCAATACCTAAATTGGAAGATGATTGGTCAAATAACCCATAGTGGTATGCAGTGCAGATAACCACAATCAAGAATACTACTAACCTTTTTAACCTTTTTATTCAGACGGAGCAATACCTAGGAGAAACAGTTCATCTGAATGTACTTAATGACGGTGAATACCGATATAAATTGATACGGTGGATGATCAGGGGAGCGTTTATGTCATGATGATTGGCTTTGTGTCACGAGTATTACAGTTGAAAGCTCTTGGTTGATGGAAAAAAGTTGGCGTCATGAATATATTTGTCGCGCTAGTTCGCGCTTCAAACGCTGTGTAATGAGCCATATTAGCCGCTAACATACAACAGTTTTAGATTCTCGATTTAATTTAGTAACTTTTGATTTTTGGGGTTTAACAGGAGGAGGCAGAAAGGCGATCGTTTTGAGGTAATCAAAGTAGGTTCCGAATACATGATCGCCATCGGGAAGCTGACAGGATGGCTTGGTCGCCAAGGTCTGCTCAACCTTATGGGTATCCCAGGTAAATGGCCCCAGCAAGCCCTGAATCAGGATGGGATTTTTTAGGATGGGGGTCAATGAAGCCAGCGTATTTTCTGTCTGTGCGCCAGACTCAGAGACCGTTTGAGCTAACTGCTCATACCAAGCTTCATAGGAGGTGAGTTGAATGTCATAGCCCAGCTGTTGCAATCGAGCAACTAATTCTGACCAAGAGATGGCATTAGGGTTGACCAAATTAAAGGCTTGACCCACGGCTGGAGCAGGCGAGGAGAGCGAAACGATCGCACGGCTGACATAATCTACCGGTACAATATTCAGGTTCATGGGGAGATCCGGGGCTAGACCCATTTGTAGACAACCTTGCAACATTTTGGCGACAAAATCGCTGGTTTGGCTAATCCCAGTTTTGCTATGACCGACAATATTACCGGGACGATAAATAGCCATCGGTAAACCCCGCGATTGTGCTTCTTTGAGCAACTGTTCGGCCACATACTTGCTCCGAGCATAGCCAGTGAGCAATTGTTGACTCGGCCCAATGGGATCATCTGCACAAATGGGATTGAGTACCTTATCGGCGTCAACACCAAATACATCAATCGTAGAAACAAAATGTAACGGTTTAACCTTGGTTCGGCTGGCTAAACGAATCACTTCTTGGGTTCCCTTAACGTTGATGGCTTCTAATCTGGAATAGGGATAAATAAAATTTACCCAAGCGCCACAGTGATAAATTAGATCAATTTTTTCACTCAGCCGCTCGAACTGTTGGGGTTGAATCCCTATAAGGGGCTGACTTAAGTCACCGAGGATAATAAAAATGCGGTCCTCAAACGCTTGCTCCCAGGCAGAATAGCGATTGAGCTGACGTTGAATTTTAGCTCGAGCCTCGGCTTTACTGGTCGCCCGAACCAGACAGTAGATATCTGCCCGCGTCTGCTGCAACAGTTCATAGAGGATGCCCCCCCCTAAAAAACCGGATGCTCCAGTTAGGAAAATGGAAGGAATCACACCTTGCAAATGGGTCTCAGGATAAATGACCGGATCGAGTCGGGTACTAAGGTCGATTCGAGGATAGATGTCCACTTGACCCTGACGCACAATCTCGATGGTTGTGGCCAGACCCACTAAAGTTGAGTTTTCGAGAAAGGCTTCGAGGGGCACTTCAACCTGGAGAGATTCCCCCACCTGGGCTAGCATCGGCAGCACCAGCAGGGACGTGCCTCCCAATTCTTCAAAACTGTCGTAGACGCTGATTTGAGCAGCATCCATCTCCAGTAACTCACTCCAGATTTTAACCAGTGCTTCCTCAATTTCTGTCGTTGCTGGCTGATAGGTCTGATCATCTGAGCGCAGCCATTGAGGAACGGGTAAGGCTCGCCGGTCAATCTTGCCATTGAGGGTCAAAGGAAGTTCGTCCAGAATGACAAATTCCGTCGGGATCATATAGTTCGGTAATTGCTGTTTGAGCGTGTCTCGCAAGGTGCGGACGGTGAGCTGAGAGGTAGAGTTAATGGGCTTAAGCTTTGGGACAACATAAGCAACTAGTAGAGTTTCGCGATCGGGGTTGTCTTTACGTGCCAGCACAACACTCTGACGCACTTGCGCTTCCTGATTTAATACAGCTTCAATTTCACCCAATTCAATGCGAAAACCTCGAATCTTCACTTGATGATCGATACGTCCCAAACATTTGAGATTTCCGTCTGGTAGATAAACTGCGAGATCACCAGTCTTATAAATCCGTGCATTTGCTGTATTGCAAAAGGGGCTGGGGAGAAACTTTTCAGCCGTTAGCTCAGGACGATTTAAATAGCCGCGTGCTAGACCTGCGCCACTGATATAGATTTCGCCCACGGAGCTATCCGCGACAGGATTCAGATGATCGTCTAACAGATAGATCTGAGTATTTGAGATGGGACGACCGATAGGGGGAATTGTCGTTGAGCCTTTGGGAATACGGGCAACGGTGGAGTAAGTGGTATCCTCACTGGGTCCGTACAAGTTGAAAACATGATCCACAAAGTCGAGAGCATAGAGTGCCTGAACAAGATTGTTCTGGAGAGGCTCCCCGGCGAGGTTAATCGTATGAGCGGAGTCGGGAATTCCTTGGGTACGGAGTAAGGCAGCGATCGCCGAAGGCACTGTATTAATTAAGGTCACTTGCCCCGCAGCCGGTAGCTCTGGCAACTCCAACGCATTTTGAGCAAGAATAATTGTCCCACCACAGCTTAAGGTCACAAAGAATTCAAAAACCGAGAGGTCAAAACACAGGGAAGTGGAGGCTAAAACGCCCTGCAGTTGCTCAGGTGAAAAGAAGCTTCGCGCCCATTCAATAAAGGCGACGGTATTACGATGCTCGATCGCCACCCCTTTGGGTTTACCTGTTGAGCCAGAGGTGTAGATGACGTAGGCTAGATTGTTGCAGGTGACGGGACTGCCCGGATTAGTCATGGGCGATGCTGTTGCTTCGAACCAGTTCACATCCATATAGAACGGTTGGATAGAGGCGGCCTGAGCGATCGCGCTGGCTAAATTACCCTTCTGATGCTCATCCCCTTGTCGCTCTGTTAAAACGACATTCAATTGCGTATCCTCGATAATGAAGCCGAGGCGCTCTGCAGGGTAGCTAGGATCGAGAGGCACATAAGCCCCGCCAGCTTTGAGGGTTGCAAGCAAGGCAATCGGCATATTGAGTGACCGATCTAAGCCAATACCGACAAAAACTTCTGGGCCCACCCCTAACTGTTGCAAGTAATGGGCCAACTGATTGGCTTTCTTATTGAGTTGGCGGTACGTCAACTGTTGCGTACCAAAAATGACCGCGCAGCGATCTGGCGTTTTCTTGGATTGTGCTTCAATCAATTGATGAATGCATTGCCCTGAATCCGAATAACTGAGCCCGCGTTCATCAGTACTTGCTTTCTTCGATACTGCTTGAACATCTGGTGAATCGCTCATTCCTGTTCCAAACTCCGTAGATATTGGCCAATGCCCAACCCGTTGAACGGGTTAGACAATCAGTTATGGTTACGACAGAGCATGACTGCTGCTGTCGAGTTTAGATAACACCACTGAACAGGTTAGTTACATAACAAATAGCTCGAATCTTGGGTCACTGAATAAGTAGACCAGGGTAGAACAGCTTAGGTAGATTGCAAAACATAAATGTAACTGCATCCCTTGTGCGGCAAGGGTTTTCGGCTCTTTTACAAACAGAAACATAGTTGACCATTCCAAGGCTAACCCACTTAGTCAAGCCATTATATTTTTTTGTATCATACATCACAAATTGCCTCCGTATTTTACTTCTTGCGAGAAGTACGATGGTGAAGCTACTGTAAAGAAATCGTTTTTTTCTGTAAAATTTCAGTGAATTTACTGAGAGCGAATGCTCTTCTTCTATTTGCGCTCTGGCAGTAAAAAATAATGCTAGGTGCTATCATCAGTTAGACTTCAAACTCTCGCTGTGACTGACTTACAGTTCCTTTTTTTGTTTTTGGTTCGGGCGCTCAATTGCTTGTCCAATCAGGTTTCTGGTGTTCACAGATAGACGCGCCCGAGTCTGCGGTAATAGCCAGTTTGTTGGGAAGCGGCGTGAACGAAACGGACGCTTGCTCCAGTGTCCAAACCCTGATCAACTTTGACTCAGAGCAGCATCTGCCTTGGTTTTCTTGAGCAAGACAGTTGAGTATTGCTCAGCCCCGCCAGCCCCATGACCAAAAAGCTTAAACAACATATCCGCCCGCTCATTGCCCGCGATCGCTACGAGCCCCACCGAGCTGCAACCCAACTTGAACTGCTGTTTGATTTAGCGATCGTGATTGCGATCGCGGCGGCGGCGCATGGTTTTGCCCATGAGATTTCTGCGGGACATTTGGGGAGCGGCATTGTGAAATTCCTGATGGCATTTCTGGCGGTTTGGTGGCCGTGGAACTTGTTTACCTGGTTTGCCACCAGCTTTGATAATGACGATGCCATCTATCGCATCAATGTGATGGTGATGATGTTTGGGGCGTTGTTTGTGGCGGCGAATCTTCCGATCTTCTTTAAGGAGGATACGCTCACATATACATTTGTGGGCTACGTCATTATGCGTCTAGCCTTTGCGGTGCTCTGGCTGCGGGTGGGCATGGCGAATGTAGACTATCGCATCACCGCCGCCCGCTATGCCTTGGGACAAATTGTGTTGCAAGGGGTTTGGGCGTTGGTTATTTTTATCCTGGCGTCTGGAACACCGCTGTTTTTTGCCGCCTATGCCATTGCAATCTTGGCAGAACTCTGGCTACCTTGGTATGCCGAGCAAGCCGCCAATACGCCGTGGCATCGTCATCATGTGATTGAACGGTTCGGCTTGCTCAATATTATTGTTTTGGGGGAAGTGATTTTAGGTAGTGCCAACGCTCTACAGGTGGAGTTTGAGGAGGGGTTCGAGGGGGCATTATTGAGTATTGCGATCTGTGCAGCAGCGATCGCGTTCTCAATGTGGTGGCTCTATTTCTGTGAAGAAGAACATTTGGAAAACATTGAAGTCAAGCGGGCGTTTATCTGGGGGTATGGTCACTTTTTTGTGTTTGGTGCGGGGGCGGCTGTGGGGGCTGGTTTGGATGCAATGGTGGAGGCGATCGCCGAGCAGCATGGCACGGTGCAGGTGGCGAGTTTGACTGTTGCCATTGCGATCGCGCTCTATATTGTGGGGTTATGGATTGTGCGCGATCGCTATGCGCTGCATCAACCGCATGGAGCAGTTTTGCTCTTCTTCGCTACGATCATCGCCCTCAGTGGTTTTCTACCCTATCCACCTATTCCTGCCACAATTTTGTTGATAATTTGTCTCATCGCTCGGCTGTGGAGTCGCAGGCGATTTTCAACTGGAAGCTAGACCATGCTGACCAAAGCAAAAATCATTGAATTATTTGGCTATGGTGAAAGCGATAACTTCGTTGAGATTTCATCGACTCGTTTGCAAGAGTTAGGTTTACTTGATGAAGTTCAAACATTGCTACCTGATCTCTGCTTTCCCTACAACTTCAGACATTTCTGTTTCACGATGGACTTTACACCATTATCTGAAGATTATCTCTTTAAATCTTTCCCAGGATTAGCTAGGGAGCAGGGTATTTATGTTATTGGACATCTGCCCTTTAATCCATTGCATGGTCTTCCTCTTGGTATAGCGAGAGAGTTTAATGATATTCATTGGTTTGATGGGGGTTTCCCGAGTAATGCTAGCTTGTATGAATTAGGTAATCATGCGATGGACCTCTTAGGAGGTGAGCTAGACTTCAGCGTAAGAGATTGGGATGATTTGAGCAATGCTGAGTTGAATCAGTTAAATGAGGATGAGCAGAAACGGATGCGAGTCATTTTTACACAAGCAGCAAAAGAGGAAATTCTTGATGCTAGTCGGATATTGATTGACTTAAATGGTCAAGGTCAAATCATAATGCTTGATGCTGGTTTCCGAGGGCTTAAAAATTTACGGACTTTTCAGTTTTTCAACTCCAGTCTGCGCCAGCTTGTTGACTCTTTGATTGCTTGTCAGCATTTCCTAGATCAGGATCATGAAGAGTATACATTGATTGATATGTCACCGCTCAAGAGTGAACTAGAACGCATTGATCCAAGATGTGTGGGTGATGAGACTACAGTCTGGACACGGATCATAGATTGGATTCAAGATGATATTTTTGGATTCTAGATGTGTGGGGTGAATTTTATTTGATTCAATCCTAGGCTTCAGCGTTGATAATGAATGGTTATATCGTGTCTTCTGCCTCCAATGCTGCCTTCTGAGCTTTGAATTTCTGTAATGGAGATACACCCCAAAGCATCCCAAGTAGGATCAGGATTTTAAAGGAAATAATCGAAGTGCCGCCACTGCTGTTGCTTTGGACAACATCCATGATATTAAGACCAATATTGGCGGTTTGGAGCGCGATCGCAACAATTAATACAAGCATCGATACATACTTTGAGAGCCAATAACTCAGACCCAGAAAGATAAGACCTTCAACAGTTGTACTGAAGGCAAGGGCGACTAAGTTAGGGGGAACCACCCCCAAATTCGCAAAAACATTAATGCCAAAAATAACATCTAATATGATTAAGATCAGCGCCACTAAAGTAAAGAAGAGATTAATGATCCCAGCAGCGGCAACGGCAATAATTGCGATATGGGCATTTCCTTTGGAATAATCTGATGAGCCAGGAATTGGCTTGCCATTACGACGAATTCGGAGACCCGACTTCAGTAGTTTGACATCAAGCACCAAGTCATCCTGTAGTATGAAGCGATCGCCTTTTTTGAGGGCTTTTTGATTCGCAAAGGTACCAACTGTTGTATCGTCAATTGTTAAAACGGTGTTTTGCCATTTCCCCTCATGGGTTAAATAGAGCCGCTTGGGCCCACCTTGTCGCAATGCATATTTAAGTGTAAACATCGGTTCAAAAACACCTCGAACAACTGCCACCATAGGGTGTATTCGTAGCCAATCGTTATGGATTCGGGCTACGCTGTCAAGCGGCCTTAACCTCAAGCTTCGTGGTACTGTGCCCAGAGAAAAAAACAGGAACTGTGACCTGCAACCATGCCTTCTCACCAACACTTGCGCCAAACTCTTCACCGCCTTGATGGCGGCAGCTACAAAGCCTATAAAGACATCAAAGGAGCCTATCAATTTCCCAACTTCACGCTCTATATCGACTATGTTCAGGGCGATCCCTTCGCCGCCCCCAGCCGTGTGCGGGTGCGTGTTTCTCAATCCGTTGCTCAGTTTCCCCCTACGCTGTTTTGCTCTCCCAGCCGGGCGATCGCGCTGCGGGACTATCTCACCCGCCAGTTTGACCAAGCTGCTGCCGAGCTGAGTAGCTATCGCGGCTCTGGTAAGAGCGGCTTGATTGAAGTGACCCGCCTGGGTCAAGAAATTCTCGATCGCTCCGCTGCTCTGGTTAATCAAGACTGGCTAGAACTGCGGTTTGTAGTGGGTTTACCTGCGCGGGGGCGACGTATTTTGGGGCGTCAGGCAGCTGGGCTACTCTGTGAAGATGTAACTAAGTTGGTGGAGCAAGCCCTGATTTATAACAACCTCAACCCTGAGCCATTGGTGCAGCAGGTGGAAACGGCGGAAGATGCCGATACTCTGCGTGATCAAGTTGCTGAGCAAGGATTAATTGCCTTTGTGGCCAATGGTGCAATCTTGCCCCGTCGCAGTGGCGTAGACGATCGCCCTCTCCAAGACCAAGCGATCGCCTTTCAATCGCCGCCAGAACTGGAAGTCGAGCTAACCTGCCCTAATCGTGGCTCGGTACGTGGTATGGGGATTCGCCAAGGGATTACCCTGATCGTTGGCGGGGGCTACCACGGTAAATCAACGCTGCTGCGGGCGTTGGAGCGGGGTGTTTATAACCATATTCCGGGGGATGGCCGGGAGTTTGTGGTAACAGATCCGGCAGCAATGAAAATCCGTGCCGAAGACGGCCGGGCGGTGACGGGTGTAGATATTTCGCCCTTTATTAACCAATTGCCCCAAGGCCGCACCACCACATCATTTTCCACACCCAACGCCAGCGGTAGTACGTCCCAAGCGGCGAACATCATCGAAGCGCTCGAAGCTGGTGCGACGGTGCTCTTGGTAGATGAAGACACGACAGCGACGAACTTTATGATCCGCGATCGCCGGATGCAGCAACTCATCCACAAGTCCCAGGAGCCGATTACGCCCTTTATCGATAAGATTCAACAGCTTAAGCAAGATTACGCGGTCTCGACGATTCTGGTGATGGGGGGCAGCGGTGATTATTTTGAAGTGGCGGATACGGTGATTACCCTAGCGCAGTTTGTGCCAGCGGATGTGACGGCGGAGGCGCACCAAATTGCTCAGGATTATGCTAGCGATCGCCAGCCAGAGGGAGGCAAAACCTTCGGCACAATCACGCCCCGTATTCCCCTGCCCCAGAGCATTGACCCCAGCCGCGGCAAACGGGATGTGAAGCTAAAGGTGCGGAATGTGGATGGGATGGGGTTTGGTAATGAGGAGATTGACCTCAGCGCGGTGGAGCAGTTGGTGAGTCCAGATCAGTTACGAGCGATCGCGGCAACCTTGGTCTATGCCAAGCAGCACCAGATTATTAATGGTCGGCGGGATTTACCTGCAATCCTCAACGCAGTGATGGTGGATTTGGCAGAAGAGGGATTAGATATTTTGCATTCTTCGCCCCACGGGGATATGGCGATGTTTCGAGGTTTGGAGTTGGCAGCGGCGTTGAATCGGTTGCGGAGTTTGGCGGTGAAGTGAGGCAGATTCTGTCTCGTAGTTTGGCGTATTACGATAGAGCGGTAAACGCATTTATCGGTTTATTCGTATGTCTACCGTCAGGCTTGGAACACGATAAAAAAATTAAAGATAAATTGTAAAATTAATAAAAAATGTCAATGCCTTAGATATATTAGAGCGTCACCCCGAAAAAGTCAGCGGTGCATGGGTGTTTAAAGGAACCCGAATTCCAGTTTCAGCTTTGTTTGAAAACCTCAAAGATGGTGCTTCGATTGACCAGTTTCTAGAATGGTTTCCAGGGGTCTCTCGTGCCCAAGTAGAAGCATTGCTAGATTATGAGCTGACTACGCTGGAGCAAATGGCGAGTTAATTCAGACAGTCAACATGACGGTAGCTAAAACACCGCGATCAACAACCCACCCACCAAAACGATCGCCAACACCAACGCCAGAAGCCGTCGGGAGCGATCGCCACTCCGACCCCGCCAAGGATATTCACAAATCATGCAAATTTCGGTTTGATCACTGGTCTGGGAGCCACAGACTTTGCACTGTACTAATGCCATATCAACTGTCTTTATTTCCTCCTAAGGTGCTGCGATCGCATTTTTACAGGGCCGACCCGCAGCAAAATCATCTAGGTTGGCGATCGTCGTCGCACAAATTTGGGAAACGGCATCAGCAGTCAGAAAAGCCTGATGCCCGGTAATGATGACATTAGGGAACGATTGCAAAAGCTGGAAGGTATCGTCTTGAATCACGGTATCAGATAAATCCTGGAAAAAGATGCCGCGCTCATCTTCATAGACATCAATACCCAAGTAGCCAATTTGACCGGATTTGATCCCTGTGATCACGGCCGGAGTGTCAATTAAACCGCCCCGACTGGTGTTGATTAACATGGTGCCTGGCTTCATCTGTGCGATCGTCTCAGGATTGATCAGATGATGATTTTCCGGCGTCATGGGGCAATGCAGTGAAACAATATCTGCTTCAGCCAAAAGCTGCGGCAGCCCCACATATTGGGTGTCTCCTAGGGATTCAAAATCTGGATGGGGATAAGGGTCGTAGCCCAGGATACGACAGCCAAAGCCGTGGAGAATCTTCGCCACAATGCGGCCGATTTTACCCGTGCCAATAATTCCTGCGGTGCGACCATGAAGGTCAAAACCCATTAAGCCATCCAGGGCAAAATTATCATCCCGCACGCGGTTATACGCCCGATAGAGCTTACGATTGAGCATCAGCATCAGCGCTACGGTATGTTCTGCCACCGAATAGGGCGAATAGGCCGTGACACGGGCCACTTGAATCCCCAGTTCAGCCGCCACTGGCAGATCCACATTGTTAAAGCCTGTGCAGCGTAGGGTGACAAACTTCACGCCCAAAGCAGAGAGCTTGTGGAGAGTTTCGGCCCCGAGATCATCATTCACAAAGACACAAACTGCACCACAGCCCGCTGCCAAGGGTGCAGTTTTGGCTTCTAGGCCAGTTTCAAAATAAATAAATTCATGGTTGCTGTGGGTGTTGGCAGCATTGAGGAATTGGCGATCGTAGCCGCGGGCATTGAAAATAGCAACTTTCATTTAGGTCGGCCTCTGATCAAAAAGAGTAAAATGTATGTAGAGCATCGTAATGCCCTCGATCAGTGGAAACTCAGCTTAAGAAAGTCGTCTGAATGAATGTTTCTAACCCATCTCAGACAGGATGATCTCCACCTTGAACTTAAGATTAACTTCAAGATTGGCCTTGACTTAAACAACAAAAAAGTTAATTATCTCGGGAATCTTGACTAAGACGAATTGATCGATTTTGATTTATGCAGATCATTCTGCTGGCAGAAAATCCTCTGGAGGCGAGGTATTTAAGCATTGGATGAGATCTGCCAGAGATGTATCAATTTGCTGGAGCAATTCATCTCGAATATTCGTATTGCTTGTGGTTATATTGATTTCAGATCTCAATGTCTTGAGACTAACAATATTTTCATTGATTACATCAATATTCTGAGAAGCACAGCCTGTTTCTCGGAGCGTTTCGACTCTCAACCTTGTGTTCGTTGGATTAACAGTGGTGCTGTCTTGTGACACCGCAGGCAGCTTTGTTCCTAAAACTTCATGAGCTGCTTCATTAATGGTTTCAACTTGGGTTCTTTGGCGTTCGACTTGGTTTTTCTGAAGATCAACCTCAGCTTCTAGATCCTCGACCTTTTCTTCTTTGGCAATGACCTGCTTTTCCAGGATTTGAATTCTCTCAGTTGTGGAAATACTCTTTTGGGCGATACCGATCGTAACCGTCAGAAATGTACCAAAAATCACAGACGCCACCAACAGTCGGTTTTTGTTCTGTTTGTTCGGCATCCCAATACTGAGCATGGCGACAACCGGGCCGAGTACAGCGCCAACTGAGATGGAAAAAATAAGATAAATAAAAAATTCGGAAATGAACTGACTATTTCCAGGTAAGAATTTAACTTCTCCAGGCAGAAAATCAATTCTATCTTGATTGCTCGGCACCACAAACTGAATTCCCGTATTGCAGAACCCACCAAGTGCTCCTGCCAGCGCCAAAGGTATCAAGATTTCTTTCTGGGTGAGATCCAACTCATGGCGAGCCGCGATCGCAGCATTTGTCGATTGCAGCGTTGCATTCGGCTCCTCAGTCAACTCATTTTGAGGTTGATCCGGTTCCGAGGGCTGTTCAGTATTGAGTGGGGTCGATTCATCCTGAGTCATCGCTATGTATGTCGCCGAGCATTTCTGCTATTTTGCCATCTCAAACCCAAGGCTTTAGGGGGTGCATACCGTGTGCTTCAGCCCGTGCAACACCACAATACCCAAAAATCCTGGTCTAATAGAATGAATCCGCCACTACAGCGCTTGCCTTTGGCTGTGCGCAAAGCACAATCGCACTCCTTAACATCCTCAACATCTATCTATGAAAACTCTCGAATTTGCTAATGGTGATCGACTCCCCATGCTGGGCTTAGGCACCTGGAAGTCTGCACCGGGTGAAGTTTATACTGCGGTTAAGACAGCCCTCAGCCTGGGCTATCGCCACATCGACTGTGCCTTTATCTATGGCAATGAAGCCGAAATCGGCAAAGCGCTCAGTGAGGCTTTTGCGGAAGGTGTGGTTCAACGAGAAGATCTCTGGATTACTTCCAAGCTCTGGAATGATTGTCATGCTCCTGCGGATGTGGCTTCCGGACTTCAGCAGACGCTCTCTGACCTGCAACTGGATTATCTAGATTTGTATCTGATCCATTGGCCGGTAGCCCTGAAGAAAGGGGTCTTTTTACCCGAATCGGGAGCGGACTTGGTTTCTCTGGCTGACTTACCCCTGCTGGATACCTGGGGCGCAATGGAAGCTTTGGTTGATCAGGGTTTGTGTCGTCATATTGGTGTCTCCAATTTCAGCATTAAAAAACTCAGCAATCTGGTTGATCATGCGCGGCTCAAACCCGAGATGAACCAAATTGAGCTGCATCCCTATTTGCAACAGCCCGCCATGCTGGACTACTGCCAAGCGCAGGGTGTGCCGCTAACTGCCTATTCTCCCCTCGGTTCCCGCGATCGCCCTGAAGGGCTCAAGGCTGCTGACGAGCCAACGTTGCTCGAAGACCCCGCTGTGGTGGCGATCGCCACCGAGCACAATATTTCGCCTGCCCAAGTCTTGATTGCTTGGGCGCTCCATCGCGGCACAGTTGTGATTCCCAAATCTGTTAACCTGGAGCGGCAGGCTCAAAATCTGGCCGCCGCGGATGTCACCCTGACAGATGCAGATATTGAGGCGATCGCAAAGCTCGATCGCCACCGCCGCTACGTTGACGGGACATTTTGGGCGCGGGAAGGCAGTGCCTATACCTTGGCGAATCTGTGGGATGAATAACTCACCCCTAACGCTGCCGTTTTCGCCACCGCTTAGCTGCCCCACCTAGCCCTAAACAGGCCAACCCAGCTAAGAGCGTTCCGGGTTCAGGCACATTCTGGGTGGGGGGTACACCATTCCCTTGAGGTATGTTGGCCTCGACTGTTGGCGGTGGTATTGCCCCTTTCACCTGGGCCAGGCTGCCGATGGTCATATTATCGAAGGCAAAGATATCTACTTCTCCCGGTGCATTGAGGTTAAATGACACACTATTGAAAACTTCGCTAGCATTCTCAGCAATTACCCCAAAATACAAAATCGAACCGTTGGTATACCCTTGCCAGCCCGGCGTATTGGGAACCAGCATTTGCCGTGTTCCCCCTTGGGCTAGGGTGAGGGTGAGATTAAGCACACCACCAAAATCACCAATATCAACACCATAAAAACCAAACGCTGCAACTGACTGGGAAAAGCCAACCCCAAAGTCATGGCCTGAGGCATCAGCTTGCCAAAACTTCGAGCCTGATACAGCATAACGACCAAAGTTGGTGTTCTGTTGGGAATTGCTCCTCACCACTCCACCACCTTGGAGTGTAGCAATCCCGGCTGAACCAAAATTCAGATTGAGAGAACCCGCTGTGCCAGCCCCAAACCCTTCAAAGGTTTCTGTGCCCACATTAGTTAAACCATTCAAGAAGTTGGTTTCGGCGGCTCTAGACTGGGGCGATGCCGAGAGCGCATTGGTGGAGCCCAGGTTGAGGTCTTCGCCAAAGAAGATGCGATAGGCCTGGGCGGGGGCAGTTGGGAGTGCGATCGCCAGGCTGGCAACGGTCGTCGCTAGCAGACGAATTTTAGAGGAAAGAGAGTTCATGGTGAGTTTGCAACAAAAACGAAGGTGTAGTCATAATCAACATCGCCTGGCCCTTCACCAATCAAATCTATAGGGTGTTGTTGATTAAGCGCAATTCCAAAATAGACGTCATCCTAACGCTGGGCCATCCCAATCATAATTGAGCTCTGGTTGATTGGGGTGTCTCTCCAGTACAAAAAGTTAAGCGATCGTCATTCAGCGACTGCGGACTTTGCATTTTAAATCGCAGGCTAGAATAGGCGTGGTTAAGTTCGGCACACGTTTGAGTTTTTGAAGGATGGGCACCCATGAAACGATCGGCTTTTATTACCTTAATTGTCCTCAGTAGTTGGCTGGGGTGGAGTCCAATCCGTGCTGTGCTAGCGCAAACCGAGACCCCCTCAGAAGAGCAAACCGTGGAAACCGTAGAAGAGCAACCTACGGAAACCGTAGAGGCTGAACCCACAGAAACTGAGTTGGAACCACCCCAGATCGAAGATTTTGATAAACTGGCTGAACAATGCCGTACCCGTACGGGTGAAGTGGGTTTAGCGGCCTGCGATCGCGCTCTCGAACTCAATGGACAGGATACTGCCGTCTGGATTAATCGCGGCATTAAGCTCGACCGTGATTTGGCTGACCCCAATGCTGCCCTGAATTCCTATTACCAAGCCGCTCAGCTAGATATTAACCAAGATTTCTCGCTGGCTTGGTTTAATCAATGTGCGCTGCTGCTCAAGATTGCGCGTAAGCCTAGTGTTGCTGATCCAGCCCAACTACAGCCGATCCTGATTGAATTAGAGGTGTTAGCTGAAGAGACGTCCACCTCAGCCACAGATTTAGCGACCCCCAGCGCGACCCTACTCTACAAAGCGGTTGCGGCCACTTGCGATCGCGCCATCAACGGTGACCAAGACTGGGGTAATGCCACTATTGCCCGTGCCTGGAACAATTTGGGCTATGCCCAGGATGAGCTAGGGAACTATGGTGCAGCCCTCGACGCTTATGAAGCGGCACTCGCTGAAGACCCGGAACATGTGGGGGTTTGGAATAATAAGGCGATCGCCCTGGAAAACTTGCAACGCCCCGCTGAAGCGCTGGCAGCCTACGAGCGTGCCCTAGAAATTGACCCCAACTATTCCCTGGCCCGCCGTAACCGCGCTCGCGTCTTGCAGAATCATCCTGAACTCCGCAATCAAACTCCCGCCACAACACCAGAGGAGACAACGGCTGAGGAATCGCCTGAGCAGGTGATCCCGAATCAGTAACTTGATTCAACTGTAGGGACAAGTTTTCCCTGCCCTGCATCCGTTGACTTGAATTTTCCTGTAGGGGACGGGTCTCCCGACCCTGCAAACTATTTTGGTATCAAGGTGTTGGTTGAGTATACGAGTGGGTTGGGGCGCGGAAACCGACGCCCCTACGGAAGATCTACTAGTTCCTTTCTCTAAAGGATTGTCCCTACCTTGCTGAAGGGAATGGCAAATACCCTATTTCTTAAATAAACGAGGGCCGACTGTCACCGCTACCCTGAGCTTCCATTTTCGCTTTAGCCTTCGCTGCACTCCGGCGCAAAGATTGCAAACGGGTTTCATACTTTTTTCGCTGCTTACGGTTGGGGGTCTGCTCAATCAGGGTCTTCAGGGCACTACCCAGGCTCTTGTAAGCATTGGGGGTACTGTAGCCAAAGCGGGTGGCCAGGGCGATCGCTCGTTTATCGGCTTCGAGGCTCTCAGCCAGACGCTTTTCGCCATTGTTTTTCTGCCAGAGTCGGAAGCCGGAAACCCCACACAGACCAAGTGCCAGTAGCAATAGCAAACCATCTTGAACCCATAGCTCACCCACGGCACCGCCGAGACCGATCGCCAAGGCGGCCATTTCCCAACCTTCTTTGGGCACGGTGTCATTTTGGATGCGACCTACTTCATGCCAGAAGAGCAAGTTGCGCTGGTCGATCGCCAAGTTATCCCATTTAGCTAAATCAATTTGAATCTCGATTTCATCGCGTCCGAGTTCTTCACTCCGTACTAGGGGCGGGTTGACTTCAGCACTCGCTTCCACCATCACCCAGCTTTGCAACTCGGGGGGCAAGAGGGTTTTTAAGCGTCGCAGCTCACTCATTTCAGCGCGGGCGGAAGCAGCAGAATACGATGTCATAGATTTTTTCGACGGGAAGCTAACAATAAAAATTACTCTACTCTATTCTACAACCTGCGTTTTGCATAGGTTGCCAAAGGTGTCAAGATGCGTTGTGCTCAATTCCCTGTGATGACGGCTTCAATCTCTGCCAATGCCGTTTCCAGATCGTCATTAACAATCTGGAAATCAAATTCGGACGCTGCCGCGATTTCGATCTGAGCATGGTCGAGTCGTTTAGTGATCGCTTCTTCATTGTCGGTGGCGCGATCGCGCAGGCGGCGCTCCAACTCGGCGAGGGAAGGCGGCAGAATGAAAATTCGTTTGGCGTGAGGCAAAACCGCTTTAATCGCCCGAGCACCTACCAGTTCAATTTCTAAAATGACCGTCCGGCCTTGAGCCACCTGCTCATCAACGGTGGTGCTTAACGTCCCATAGCAATTGCCCGCATATTCAGCCCATTCCAAAAACTTACCCTGCTCCACTTGCGCTGCAAATTCAGCCCGCTCTAGAAACCAATAATGCTGGCCATGCACTTCGCCAGGACGGGGCGATCGTGTGGTTGCTGAAACTGAAAGGCACAGTTCAGAATTGCGCTTGAGCAGTTCTTTCACCAATGTGCCTTTCCCCACACCGCTGGGGCCAGTGAAAACGATGAGCTGTCCAGCTTGAGGGTTAGGCTCGGCGTTAGGGGAGATGGAAGGAGCAGGGGTGACAGTCGGCATGATGAAAAAGAATATTAACCAGTAAATCGTCGCTACGAGCGCTTAATAGCAATAATCTAAGCATCAAACTGACGCATTAGTTGCCAAAACCCAACCCACTCCGGTCGGCGCTACGCTTGACCACCCCTCCCAAGAGGGGATTCTTCGCTCTGAATCTCTATCTTGGAGGAGTCTAAGGAAAAAAATTTTTCATTTGTTCATCCTTGACGAACTCTGAACTCTGAACCTTGAACTTTGAACCCTCAAGCCGTCATCGTCCCTGCTTCTTTGGGTAACATAAACCGATTGGCCACCGTTTCCGGTTGAATCGCCGAGAGCACTACATGCTGAGAATCGGTGATAATCACCGCACGCGTGCGTCGGCCGTAGGTCGCATCCACTAAAAAGCCGCGATCGCGGGCTTCTGTAATAATACGTTTAATTGGGGCGGATTCTGGGCTGACAATCGCAATCACACGATTGGCCGACACAATGTTGCCAAACCCAATATTGATCAGTTTGATATCCATTAATTCGGGGGTGAGGTGTTTGGCATTGGGGCTAAAACGCTGTCCCCCGCCTATGGTATCCACAAAAAAAAGGCTTTACAATCCTACATGCTTTAAATTGGGGCTTTTGTTGCCTACGATGCAATCTGTTGATTACACGACCTTAGTGGCCATTTGTGCCGAGTTGCAAGACCAATTCATCCCGGCTCGGGTTGAACAGGTCTATCAACGCGATCGCCACACCCTCTTCATCGCGCTGCGAACGCTCCAAGGTCGGGACTGGCTCACCCTGAGCTGGCATCCCCAAGCCGCCCGTCTGCATATTGGCTCACCGCCCCCCCGCATTCCGGATACGTTTACCCTCAGCGATCAACTCCGGCATCAGCTCAAAGGCTTGGCGTTAACTACGGTCATCCTAACCCAGCCCTGGGAGCGAGTGGTGGATTTGAAGTTTGCCCGCAGGCCAGGAGAAGCACCGCTGTGGCATCTCTATATGGAGATTATGGGCAAGTACAGCAATCTGATTTTGACGGATGCGAATCAACAGATTGTCACGACCGCCCATCAAGTGCGTTCCCATCAATCCACAGTTCGCACAATCGAAACCGGACAGCCTTATAGCCCACCCCCTTCGCCTCCTGGTTATCTGCCCCGTGTGGATGAAGCTTTCGAGAGCTGGCGCGATCGCCTGGCCTTAATTCCGGGACAACTGGATAAGCAACTTTATCAGACCTATCGCGGCGTCAGTCCGGTTGTGGCTCGCACTCTGAGTCAATTGGCTCAATTGCAACCCCGCCAAACCACCGATACCCTCACACCAGAGGATTGGCAGCAGCTTTGGCAACAGTGGCAGGGCTGGCTCAATCGCCTGGAAACAGCAACATTCACTGCAGGTTTTACCCCCTCGGGCTACAGCGTTCTGTCAGATGTGACTAATAACACTTCACCAACAATGCAAGAACTGCTGAATCGGTATTACACCCAGCAATGGAACCAGCAACAGTTTGGTCAACTGCACCATCAACTGAGCCAACAAGTCCGCAACCAGCTCAAGAAACTCCGGCAAAAAGCCAAGGGGTTTCATAAGCGTCTGGCTCAGTCAGAGGAAGCAGAGACCTATCGCGCCCAAGCTGACCTGTTGATGGCATATCTGCACCAATGGCAACCGGGTCTGCAACAAATGGTCTTGGCAGACTTTGAGACCGGAGCACCTTGCACGATTCCCCTCAACCCAGAAAAGAATGCAGTACAAAATGCCCAAGTGCTCTACAAAAAGCACCAGAAGCTAAAGCGATCGCGGGCAGCAATTCAACCGCTGCTCGATGCGACCCAAGCGGAGATTGATTATCTCGAACAGGTGGAGTCGGATTTATTGCAAGCAGCGACCTATGAACAACCAGACGATTTGAGCACACTCGAAGAAATACGAGAAGAGTTGATTCAACAAGGGTACGGCAAAAGCGATCGCGCTCGTCGCTCGGATCTCAAAACCGAAACCCAACCCCGTTGTTACCAAACCCCTTCTGGTTTTGAGTTGTGGGTCGGGCGCAACAATCGCCAAAACGATCGCCTCACCTTCCGCACCGCGAACGAATATGATCTTTGGTTCCATACCCAGGAAATTGCGGGTAGCCATGTGCTGCTACGCCTTGAGCCTGGTGCAGTGCCCGATGCCCAAGATCTCCAGTTTGCAGCGAATTTTGCCGCTTATTACAGCCGGGGACGCCAAAGTGACCAAGTGCCTGTGGTTTATACCCGTCCGAAGTTTGTCTATAAGCCCAAGGGGGCAAAGCCGGGGGTGGCGATTTATAAGCGGGAGCAGATTATTTGGGGGCGATCGCAGCAGGCAGCGGATTTTTTACACGGTCAAGCGGCAAACCCAAGGTAAAGAAGATGTAACGTTTAGTAATCTCTGTTACAATTGGATGTGGTTAAGAAATGTAACGAGCACCGTCTTGGTGGCGATGGCTTTGGATGTTTTTTTTAACTAAACGACAAACGACGAACCAAAATTGCCCGGAGTCTGTGCTCTTGGGTATTTTTTTTGAGCGGGTTGTGCCAGCCATAAAATTCGAGGGTAGATTTAGCCTTGCTCTGGTTGCAACATTTTGTTATATTGGTATCCGTGCTCAAATTTGAGAGCGCAATGCCAGGATAGCTCAGTCGGTAGAGCAGAGGACTGAAAATCCTCGTGTCGGCGGTTCGATTCCGCCTCCCGGCACTCCTAAAACCCTTAACCCGTGAGAGTTGTAGCGATTTACTCTCACGGGTTAATTTTAGCCGTTTTGACTATTTTTGACTATCAA
>JAAHHN010000062.1 GCA_010672165.1 Spirulina sp. SIO3F2
TCATTACTAGAAAATCCATTTTCCTTGATGAGGTTCAGCTCATCACGTCAATCACTTACCCTTCAAGGCTTTCACCGTTCATTTGATGACGAAGTCTGATGATAAGTGACATAAAGAATAATTTTTTTGCCCATTTTGTGAATTTTCTTGATAAATTGTATTTAAATGCAATATTAGCAATACTTATTTTCATAAATCACCATGGCAAGCAATGACTTTTTCCTAGAGCCCGATGAAGCGAAGACCTTAGGCGACATCGACTACATGCGCGAGTCTAATACCGTGAAGCACACCTTCCCTGGCAACAAAAACAATGGCGGTAGCTTTGCGATCGTCAAGGAAGTTAACTCTACGGAAGAACGGACGATGAGCGGGCCTGCTGCTGCGGCTTCTTCCTCCCCCAGTTCTGCAAGTTCTACCTCCACCAATCAGCCAACATTTACGCCCCGTCGTTCAAGCAACACTGATACGGGGATGGATATGTTCCGGAAGATGGCCAAGGGAATGAAGCGGTAAGCCGAAGCTTCGAACTGTATTCAAGATTTTTGCTGTATTGTTACAGGTCAAGCGTGTAGCAAAAGTTGTTATCGTCACCAGATCACGAACATTAAAATTGTTTGAGCGTTATGGGAGTTGGCATGCCAAACTCCCATTTTTACTTTAGGGTTGGGTGTGTTATCGCTTTTCTCATCAGAATTCTAGAAGAATAGGGTAACATAACCTAAGTTATTTTGTCCTAGTCTAAGCGTTCAGCAATCTGACTCAGAAGATGCTCAATAAAACGAGCCTCTTCAAGCTGAGGTATTGTTTCGAGATAGAGCTGAAGATCGGTCTGGGCGGCAATCCAATGGCCCAATTCAAAATGGACTAAGCCCCGCACCTTGCGCTCGGGCGCATGATCGGGAAACAGAGCTAAAATTCCGTCTACAGTCCAAAGCATTTGCTCTAGTTTGCCCTGATTCAGATAAATTTGCTTGAGATTGGACAATAAACGAGCCAAGATTGATTTGGTACTCACGGGCGCAAAATATTCAGAATGAAAAGGCACAGGATGCTTATAGATTTGGGCAAGTAGCGCCATACAATCTTGGGGAAACAGAATCTCACCCTGATTAAATACATCCACAAAAATTTCTGCATCTTCAAAGTCTGGTCGTACTAAAAAATGCCCTGGCATGCCAATCCCTACCATTGGCAGCTCAACTCGACGAGCCAAATCAAGATACAGCACCGCAAGGCTAATGGGAATGCCGAGACGACGATCAAGAACTTCATTGAGAAAACTATTACGCGGATCATAATACTGATCTTGATTCCCCTGAAACCCCCATTCTTCATATAGAAAGCGATTGATCATCTGAATCACTTTAAGGGGATAAGGGGGATTGGGTCGGTTCGCTTGAAGCGTTCGCCCCAACTCTTGAAGTCGAGTTTGGTAAGGGGTTATATCTAAACCCGGTGCTGCGATTTGAGCAATATTTAAGGCAGCGGTGGTCAGATCGATCGCTGTCTCGGGTTGGCTTACAAGCTGGGTGAAACGGGCTAGGGCAAGGGTGCGATCGCTCATTAATGAAGACCAAGATTAACCATGACTGACTAGGAATCTAATGCTCTGAAAGGGGTAAGACTGAGACACCTTCTGCGAACCCATCTATATTGAGTTGGGTAAAGTCTGGGGGCACAACTGGGCGATCGCAGCTAACCTTGCGGCTCTCTTGCCCTGTACTGACATCAATTGTAATCGCTTCAAAACGAATCGCTAAACTCCCTAACGGCACAATAATTTGGGTCATGGTCTCTAAATGACCGGTTGGCAACGTTTCAAAGTCCACAAAAGCTCTCGGTCCATCCAAAAGCTGACGAGTTTCACAGTCTTTAACCCAAAGCTTGACATAGATCAAGCCCGATCGTTCAGGAATCTTAACTTTAACCAGTACTAAATCACCTGCCACCAGTTCTCCGGCGGGCAGCATCAGCTCAGGTGTTGGTGGTGTTGTCAGTGGGGAGGATGACATGGAAGATGGCGTTGAGGTCTTGGCTAAGGCAGAATGCTGAGGGGGATTCGTTGGTGAGAGCCAGGCGGTCGTGTCTTGAAGTTGGCTGGGATAAGGCAGACCCGAAGCATCATATGTCGGTAAAGGTGGCGCAATCGACGGCACTGAATCTTCGCGCAACTCAGAGAGGTCTTCGTCAACAACAAACTCCTGCAAGGGCCAATCACTGGAATGTTCTGGCATAGGGGCTAGAGGCTCTGGTTGTTTGGGGGGGGCAGTGGTATCAGCGGGTTTTGCCAAGGTTTTCCCCTCTGCTAGACGACTGAGCTGTTGTGAGAAGCGATTGTCAAAATGCAGGGACTGCGCAGTCGAACTAGCCGTTTCCAGCTCAGAATCAGGCTGTTCTAGAGACGATGGAGTCAACTCAGCCTCCAATTGGGTTACAGCAAGTTCAGAACCATCAATTTCAAACAGATTGAGCTCTGGGATTAGCGATTGCTCTGAGCTGTATTCAGTGCGCGATTGGGGTGCGCTAATCTGTTGCAAGTCTTCCCTCTGCCTCTGGGGATTCAAGTTCTGGTTAGAATCATTTTTGTTTAACGAGAATGTTGTGCCCACAGCCTGCTTGTGGGTCATCCCTTGCTCTGATGTGTCATCGACCCTGGCCGCAAGAGTGGCCATCAACTCATCTCGGTCAACATTTGAGGGCTCAACAGGGAATGAGTCTGAGCCCAAGTCCAAGGCGTCTGACTCAACACCCTTCTGTCCAAGCACCATTGACGTCGAGAACGCGTTTACAGCAGCGTGGGCAGAGGGGGGTGGATTACCAAAACTAGGAAGTTCTGGCATTTTTCGATCTGTACCACTGGTTTGAGGCAATTTGGGAGGCAGGACTGTCGGTTGGGCTTTTGCTAGGGGTTGAACTAGGTGTGGATAGTTTTCTTGAGCCGTAGGCATTTTCAAAGCAGGGGGCGGCTCGGGTTGCAACTGTGACGTGGGTGTTTGATGAACGGTCTGAAGCAGATCAGCTAGACCTGCCGTAATGGAGAACGTCTGTTGGGCGAGTGACTGCTCGTCACCTTCACCTGTGGTGAGCGCAGGCTGGGTAATCGTTAAACGTACTTCTCCCAAGACCAGCCGGGTTGCATAAGCAGTGGGGACATCTAAAAGATAGTTGAACACCAAGGGAATCGTGGCGTCGTGGAGGGGCTGTTCGACGGCTAGAAGTAATTCTTGTGTTTGGGGATCGCGTAACTCATAATGCAAGAAACCCGCAAATCCTTGATCCAGAATGCTTGACTCTAACGTATCTCGCAGCTCAACTTGGCCAGAGATGAGAATCGGTTCGTCCTGATGGCGAATAAATGTATCTTGAGCTAAGGTAATGCTCAGACAGGGTGGATTAACCCCAGAGAAAGGCTCAGGTACAGAAGATCCAGGCAACGGCACTGTTGCAAGCGTAGGCGTGGTCAAAAAAGCATCTGCTGGCAATTCCGTTGGAGTAGGAGAAGCTGCCGTCCGTTCTGTGATTAGCTCAGGGGGAGTCGATACGGTCGGTGGCGGGATCAGATTCTCACCTGGCTCACTCACCTGTTGCAGTATTTGCTCGAGGCTTTGGATTGATTGCTCAAGGAGTGCATGGGGATTGTCGCCGAATTCAGGGGGGGGTTGATTGTTCTGAGTTGTCAATTCAGGAACAGATGAGACTTCAAATTCGACGTCATCACCAGTTAAAATCTCAGGGGTCAGAGCGGCTGTGGAAGATTCAGCTGGGGGCTCATTTGGGGCAATCCGCTCGGAGATACGTTCAGACTCAAGCTCAAGGGGTGTGAGCCAGGCGGCTGGTGCTTCTTCAGTGGGTATGGAGTCGGGGAGTTGCTGTGGGTTAACCAAAGCCAAGGGAGGCAGCGAAGCGAACCAGGAAGCCGAATCAGGTTCTGATTCAAGGGAAGCAAATGCCGTCGTAACAGGTTCGAGTTGAGTGGGCTTAGGCTGGGTGAGAGAGAAAGTGGGTTGATAGGCTGCTGCCCGTTGTGGTGGGAGAACGACAGAGTCAGCATCTGAGTGGTACTGAATCGCTGGCTTTGCATCAGAACTGATATCCACTTTGATCGGCTCTGTTCCTAACGAGTTAGTGTTGGGCGACTTTACCTTCATGTGGATGACATCTTGCCAATCGTCACCCCAAAGCGCTCGAATTTGGGGTGAACTGATATGTAACTCCCAGAAACCTGGCCGGAGGTCGGTAAAGGGCACAATGACCATCAAGCCTTCTTCGCTCGTCCGTCCAACCCGCTTTTGCGATCGCCGCTCTAGATTGGTTTTATCTAAGGTTTGATAGAAAACCTGAATTTCGACATCAATTTTGGGTGGGCAGCCTTGGGCAATCAGACGATACGTACCGGCCCCCAAACTCACCTTACGAGTCTGGAGCGGCAGCCAGGAGCGTGTTCCCTGTTTTTGTAGTAGAAATTCCCAAGTTTCCATACGTAATGATGAAGTTTAGCCTTGCCCCAAATGATCCTGCAATTGTGCCCTAAATGTTTCAATGGTATTCAAAAATTCGGCTTGTGTAACGGTGGTTTGGGCCTGGGTTGCTAACCATTTCACATTTAAGGTTGTGGCTTCCGCTTCAGCATCACCGATAACCAGGCAAACTTGTGCACCACTATTATCGGCTCGTTTAAACTGTTTTTTAAAGTTTGCGCCGGTGAGATCAAATTCGACGGCGATGTTTTGGCTACGGAGCTTTTGCGTTAGTACCATCGCTTGGGATGTGGCCTGATCGCCTCGCGAGACAACATATACCGCTGGTGTTTCCGGTGAGCGGGTTTGCAACTTCTCTAAAAGCAAGATAAGGCGCTCAACTCCCATCGCCCAACCTACAGCAGGGGTTGGTTTCCCACCCAACTGCTCAACTAAAGTGTCATAGCGCCCACCGCCACACACTGTCGCCTGTGCTCCCAAGTCATCCGATTGGATTTCAAAAGCAGTATGGGTGTAATAGTCAAGACCACGCACCAAACGAGGATTGATAGTAAAAGGGATTTCTAGAGCGTTGAGCATTCCTTGCACCTGCTCAAAGTGTATACGTGAAGTTTCGCTCAAATAATCCAACAGTTGCGGTGCGTTCTGAACAATTGTTTGGGTGTTTTCATTCTTACTATCGAGAATGCGAAGCGGGTTGCGCGTAAGGCGATCTTGGGAATCGGAGTCAAGTTCAGCTTTATAGGGGGTGAGATAGTTAATCAATGCTTCACGATAGTTGCTGCGATCCTCCTGATTACCAACTGAGTTGATATCTAGTTTTAAGGATTTGAGCCCTAACTGTTGCAAAATATCGGTAGCGATCGCAATCACTTCCACATCTGCGGCAGGGGAGCCATTGCCAATCAGCTCAGCTCCAATTTGATGAAACTGCCGTTGCCGACCTGCTTGAGGACGTTCGTAACGAAATACTGGCCCCGCGTACCAGAGCCGTTGGACACTGCCTTGCGAGCCGAGGCTATGCTGGATAAAAGCCCGCACTACCCCAGCGGTAAACTCGGGTCGCAGCGTGATGGAGCGATCGCCGCGATCGGTGAACGTATACATTTCTTTGCCCACCACATCAGTGGCTTCACCAATGCCCCGAGCAAACAGTTCCGTTTGTTCAAAAATAGGGGTACGAATTTCTTGGTAGGCGGCACGGGCAAAGGTCTGGTAGGCAATCGTCTCAAGCTGCTGCCAATAGCCAACCTCAGCGGGCAAAATATCTTTAGTGCCGCGCAGCGCGTTAATACTCCCCATAATTTGATGATGACCTGTAGAGTGTGACTGCCAGAGTTAATCTTGTTTCAGTAAATCCTATGGCTGAAAGAATATTAACAAATTCTGTTGGGTGAGATAGACGTGAGTTGGCGATCGCTTGCTTGCAATACCAGGAAACCCAGAAAGTCTTGTGACAAAAAGGGACAAGCCAAAGGACTTGTCCCAACTATTCTCTTTGGAGTTTAAGCGCTAGAAAATCAAGCGATTAACCTAATCGGCCTAGAACGTGAACGTGGTGCGGAGGGTTCCCACAATCGTATCGTTGTCGATTTGGTTGGGCGCAGTGAGCCAGATAAAACCGGGTGTGATCGAGATGTTGTCACTGAGTTGATACTTATAGAACAACTCAACGTGATAAGGCGTCTCATCTGTATCGAAGGCTAGACCCGGAATATCAATGCTACCGGCATAGGGTTGAGCACCTGCAAATAGACCCAGTACATTACCCTCGCCACCCAAATCCGGGAAAGCCAAACCTGCACCATAAGTCCAAATCTCTGCATCGCCCTTGCGACTTCCCACGAGCGTAGCATCTGTATAGGCGAAGAAACCACTAAAGGAGATGTCATCGCTAATGCGCCAAGCCAGCTCCGCACCATAAGAATTGGTGGCATTGGGCGTATCGGTGGAAACGCCGCCACCACCGACCAAGTTCGCCAAAGCTGTACCCACAACGCCAGGTGTACCCACACCTCCGAGGTCAAAAACTGAGGTGTTATCGGGGTGGTAACCATGCACATAGGTCAGACCGAGGGCAATATCATCACTGATGTTGACGTTGGCTTGACCCAAGAAGGCATAGTCCCCAGAGAAGAGACCCCGAGTGGCATCGTTGGCTTGGCCAGCGAGATAACCAACCGTAATTGTGGAGGGGCCGAGGATGCTATCGAGGAGGTCAAAGTTGAAGCTAAAGCCTGCACCTGCACCCCCACCAATCCGATAGATGGGGCTTTCGGATGCAAAGGTGGAAAGGGCACCATTACCCCCGTCGTAGTCCTCAAAGTAGGGGTTGAGAGTGGGGACAAAGTCACTCCAAATCCCGCCATTGGCAGCAATATAACCTTGAGAATCGCCTACAGGGAAATAATAAGCTACCCAGTCGATTGCAACATTGTTGTTGTTGTTGCCAAGGTTGAAGGTCTGGGTGGTTTCACCCGTTTGAATCCCTGCAAAGTTCACCACCGTATTCGTGTTGAATGCAGGTGCTGCCAGGTTCCCCGTCGCCAAACGAGTAATCAAAAGGTCTTTACCGCTAAAGCTGGTGTTGAGGGTGAGGCGAGCCCGATAGCCAAGAGTCAGCTCTTCATCAGTGTTGTTGACCACTGCGCGGTAGTTACCGCCATTGGCAACCCCTTGGTTGCTGGTAAACACATCTTGGCCACTAAACAGTCCGGTTGCCGCAACGATAACCTCACCTGTGAGCTTGGTGGTGGTAGAGAAGCTGTTGTCTTCTAAGAAAGAAACACGGCTCTCCAGGGCATCCACACGAGCGCCGAGGGCAGCCAGCTCAGCCTCGAAATCTTCCATCAGGCGCTGAATTGTTGCCAGGTCATCGCGGGTGACAAAGTCAGCCGTCGTTTCAGCAATCAGGCGCTCAATTTGCTGCATACAAGCATTTAAGCCTGCCGCGAATTCGTAACGAGAGAGGGCTCGGTTGCCGCGGAACGTGCCGTTGGGATATCCCTTAAGGCAGTCGTAGCGACGCACCAAGTCATCCAGGGCTTGATACGCCCAGTCAGAGGGAGAGACATCACTAAACTGCGCAGCACCAACACCCTGACCCAGACCTTGATCAAAGCTGAACTGGGACTCATAAGTATCCATTTGACCCAGGAGTGCTTCAACCTCATTTAGAGATTGAGCTGTCGCTGCGGTTGCACTCAGACCCACTGTGGCTAATACTGCGCTAGAAATCTGTAGAGCTTTGTTTTTGAACACCATCTGGTATCTGCTCCTCACAAAGTAAATTGAATAAGTAACAGTGCAATTAATCGATCACAGTGCTTAATTTAACCATAAAGATTTGATGATAATTTCCTGAGAGCATTGGCTTTAAGTTTCCTCAGCACCAATACAACAAGAAGGAGCAAGTCTCAGACTTGCTCCTTCCTCTAAGCTCTAGGGTCTAACCCCTTGAGCCAATCACCAAGCTGATAGCTTAGAACGTGAAGGTGGTACGGATGGTTCCGACCAACGCATCGTTATCAATTGAGTTGGGGGTGGTCAACCAAATAAAGCCAGGTGTGATCGAGATTTGGTCGGTGAGCTGGTACTTGTAGAACAACTCAACGTGGTAAGGCGTATCATCAACGCGGTAGCCGCCATTGGAGAGGTTCGCAGAACCCAGGTAGGGTTGAGCACCGGCAAACAGACCCAAGAGGTTACCCTCGCCACCCAAGTCGGGGAAGGCTAAGCCTAAACCGTACGTCCAAACTTCAGCATCACCGGTAACACCAGTACCCACGACATCGGTGTAGGCAAAGAAACCGCTGAAGGAAATATCATCGTTGATGGCCCAAGCCAGCTCTGCACCGTAGGAGTTAGAGGATTTAGCAACCCCTTCCAGGTTGGCAGGGCCGGTACCCACAACCCGAGAACCACCACCCAGGTCAAAGAGGGCACTGGTGCCACCGGGATGATAGCCGTGGACGTAGGTCAAGCCGAGAGAAATATCCTCAGTCAGATCACCAGCGATCTGACCCAAGATGGCGTAGTCACCCGAGAAGAGACCTTGGGTTGCATTATTGGCTGTACCAGAGAGATAACCCGCAGATAGGTTGAACTTGTCACCGAGGGGATAATTGATCCCGGCACCGGCACCACCGCCAATGCGGTAAATGGGGCTCTCAGAAGCAAAGGTCGAGAGGGCACCATTACCACCGTCGTAGTCTTCAAAGTAGGGGTTGAGGGTGGGGACAAAGTCACTCCAGATCCCGCCGTTGGGAGAGATAAAGCCCTGAGCCTCATCACCCAAGGGGAAGTAATAGGCGATCCAGTCGATAGCAACGGCGTTATTGTTTGCACCCAAGTTGAAGGTCTGAGTGTTCTCACCCGTGACATTCCCTGGCAAGAAGCCAGCACCATTAGCGGTGTTCAAACCAGGTGTTGCCAGGTTTCCGGTTGCCAGACGCGTGATCAAAAGATCCTTACCGCTGAAGCTGGTATTGAGGGCCAAACGCGCACGATAACCGAAGGTGATTTCGTCATCCGTGTTATTGACGGTTGCAGCGTTACTGGCGCCTTGAGTCGCGGTGAAGGTCTCATTACCACCGATCAAGCTAGTTGCAGCCATGATCACCTCACCCGTCAACTTGGTGGTGGTGGAGAAGCTGTTGTCTTCCAAGAAAGAAACGCGGCTTTCCAGGGCATCCACACGAGCGCCGAGGGCAGCCAGCTCAGCTTCGAAATCTTCCATCAGGCGCTGAATCGCATCCAGGTCCTCACGGGTGACAAAGTCAGCCGTCGTTTCAGCAATCAGGCGCTCAATTTGCTGCATACAAGCATTTAAGCCCGCCGCAAACTCGTAACGGGAGAGGGCCCGGTTGCCGCGGAAGGTGCCGTTGGGATACCCCTTGAGGCAGTCGTAGCGACGCACTAAGTCATCCAAGGCTTGATACGCCCAGTCGGAAGGGGACACATCGCTAAACTGCGCTGCACCAACGCCACCTTGATCAAAGCTAAACTCGGACTCATAGGCGTCCATCTGACCAAAGAGTGCTTCAACCTCACTTAGAGATTGAGCCGTCGCTGCGGTTGCACTCAGACCCACTGTGGCCAGGGCCGCGCTGGAAATCTGTAGGGCTTTGTTCTTGAATACCATATGGAATTTACTCCTCACTCACTAAAGCTGTAATTATAACGGTCATAATGACAAACGGCGTTAAGGGAACCTCAATTAATTGCTATTTTTATGATTTTCGAGAGCTGAAACAACGAGAATTCGTTCTAATCTAGCTCAGAATCTGAATTTTTTGAGGTTCCCTATTAAGTTAAGTCATCAGAGGCTCATAAAAAATATCCTGAGTACGTTGGAATTGAACGTTTTGAGTCTCAAATCAATACCTAAAGAGAAGGAGCAAGTTTAAAACTTGCTCCTTCTCTAAATTAAACCTTCGAGCTAATCACCAAGTTGGTCATTTAGAAAGAGAAGGTGGTTCGGATGGTGCCAACCAACGCATCGTTATCGATCTGGTTGGGGGCGGTTAGCCAAATAACACCCGGGGTGATCGAGATTTGATCGGTGAGCTGGTACTTGTAGAACAGCTCAATGTGATAAGGGGTTTCGTCTGTGTAGAAGGAACCTGAAGAAAGATTAACGTTCCCTGCATAGGGTTGAGCACCGGCAAAGAGACCTAAGAGGTTACCCTCACCACCCAAGTCGGGGAAGGCAAGTCCTAAACCGTAAGTCCAGACTTCAGCGTTACCTGTGGCAACACTGGTGGCAATGACATCGGTGTAGGTGAAGAAACCGTTGAGGGAAATATCATCGCTGATTGCCCAAGCCAGTTCTGCACCGTAGGAATTACTTGATTTGCCAACACCATTCAAATTAGCTGACGCAGTCCCAACACCGAGATCAAAGAGATCGTTGCCGCTGGGGTGGTAGCCGTGGACGTAGGTGAAGCCCAAGGAAATGTCTTCGGTGATATCACCAGCAATTTGACCCAAAATGCCATAGTCACCCGAGAAGAGACCTTGAGTTGCATTGTTGGCGGTGGAGGAGAGATAACCCACGGAAAGGGTGAATTTGTCACCGAGAGGATAGTTCAAACCAGCACCAGCACCAGCACCGATCGCGTAGATGGGGTTCTCAGAGGCAAATTGAGAGAGAGCGCCCTTACCATTGGTGTAGTCCTGGAAGTAGGGGCTGAGGGTGGGAACAAAGTCATCCCAGATGCCGCCATTGGCAGCGATAAAGCCCTGAGCTTTATCACCAATGGGTAGGTAGTAAGCCAACCAGTCAATGACTACACCGTTTGCATTGCCATCATTAAAAGTCTGGGTATTTTCTTTGGTGTCTTGACCAGCGAAGAGACCTACGCCATTGTTGATGTTAAGTCCAGGCTTGGCCAAGTTTCCAGTGTTCAAGCGGGTTGCCAAGAGGTCTTCACCCGTGAAGCTGGTGTTGAGGGTAAGACGAGCGCGATAACCGAAGGTGATTTCGTCATCCGTGTTATTGACCACTGCACCAGTTGTTGTACCTTGGCTACTGGTGAAGGTCTCATTACCACCGATCAAGCTAGTTGCAGCCATGATCACCTCACCCGTGAGCTTGGTGGTGGTGGAGAAGCTGTTGTCTTCCAAGAAAGAAACGCGGCTTTCTAGGGCATCCACACGGGCACCGAGAGCAGCCAGCTCAGCTTCGAAATCTTCCATCAGGCGCTGAATCGCATCCAGATCTTCACGGGTGACAAAGTCAGCCGTCGTTTCAGCAATCAGGCGCTCAATTTGCTGCATACAAGCATTTAAGCCCGCAGCGAATTCGTAACGGGAGAGGGCCCGGTTGCCTCGGAAGGTGCCGTTGGGATACCCCTTGAGGCAGTCGTAGCGACGCACTAAGTCGTCCAACGCTTGATACGCCCAGTCAGAAGGGGACACATCGCTAAACTGCGCTGCACCAACGCCACCTTGATCAAAGCTAAACTCGGACTCATAGGCGTCCATCTGACCAAAGAGTGCTTCAACCTCGTTTAGAGATTGAGCCGTCGCTGCGGTTGCACTCAGACCCACTGTGGCCAGGGCCACAGTGGAAATCTGTAAGGCTTTGTTTTTAAATACCATCTGGAATCTGCTCCTCACAAATCAATTAGGTTAGGCAGGATTTTTGTATAACACCATCTAGATTAATCAGACTGAAGTTTTACCTTAATCTCTGATTAATCTCTGAGATGCTAGCACAAAAATAAAAATGTGATCTGTATTCGATAATTTAGTTTAGACAGGGGTAAATAGAGAGAATTTTGTTCCGTAACACGACATATTACAGGCTACAATACCTGCGATGTGTTTTAGACGCCAAGGAGAACTGTGGTGGAGTCCCGCTATCAAGCTGACGCAATCGAATCGAAATGGCAGCAACATTGGGCGAGTGCGGGGTTAGATCAAACCCCAGACCAGACGGAGCAACCCAAATTCTATGCCCTCTCCATGTTTCCCTACCCGTCTGGGAATCTGCACATGGGCCATGTTCGTAACTATGTGATCACTGACGTAATCGCGCGTCTCAAGCGAATGCAAGGCTATCGGGTACTTCATCCCATGGGTTGGGATGCCTTTGGGTTGCCAGCAGAGAATGCGGCCATTGACCGGGGTGTGGCACCTGCCCAATGGACACATCAGAATATTGCCCAGATGCGTCAGCAACTTCAGGAGTTGGGCTTGTCCTTAGATTGGCAGCGGGAGGTGGCTACTTGCTTCCCAGACTATTACAAATGGACGCAATGGCTCTTTTTGCAGTTCTACGCGGCCGGTTTGGCCTATCAAAAAGAAGCGGCGGTCAATTGGGACCCGATTGATCAAACGGTTCTAGCCAATGAACAGGTCGATAGTGAAGGGAAGTCTTGGCGATCGGGCGCGATCGTTGAGCGCAAGCTCCTGCGGCAATGGTTTTTGAAGATCACCGACTATGCCGAAGAATTGTTACAAGACCTTGACAAGCTTTCGGGCTGGCCCGATCGCGTCAAAACCATGCAAGCCAATTGGATTGGCAAGTCTGTTGGGGCTTATTTGGAATTTCCGGTGGTGGGCATGGATGAAAAAGTCGCCGTGTTTACAACCCGCCCCGATACGGTCTATGGCGTCACTTATGTGGTCTTGGCACCAGAGCACCCGTTGACGCCAAAAGTGACGACTAGCGATCGCGCCGAAGCAGTAGACGCCTTTATTGCTGAAGTGAGCCAAACCAGCGAGCAGGAGCGCACTGCCGAAGACAAGCCTAAGCGCGGCATTCCCACGGGCGGCATGGTGGTTAATCCATTTAATGGCGAAGCAGTCCCGATCTTAATTGCAGACTATGTTCTCTATGAATACGGCACAGGCGCAGTGATGGGCGTTCCGGCTCATGATGCCCGAGACTTTAAGTTTGCCACCCAGAACCAGATGCCAATCAAGACGGTGATTATCCCTGAAGGGGGTGATGCCGACGCAACCTTAGAGGCGGCATACACCGAACCGGGCATTATGGTCAATTCCGGAGACTTCGACGGCATCCCTTCCACCGAAGGCAAACAAAAGATTATTGAGCACGCCGAAACCCAAAACTACGGTAAAGCCAGGGTACAGTATCGTTTGCGCGATTGGCTCATTTCCCGCCAACGCTATTGGGGTTGCCCAATTCCGGTGATCCATTGCCCCAGTTGTGGCACGGTTCCGGTTCCTGATGAACAATTGCCAGTGGAACTGCCGAGCAATGTAGAATTCAGTGGTCGTGGCCCGTCGCCGTTGGCAAAGCTGGACGATTGGGTGAATGTGCCATGCCCCAGTTGTGGTGAACCGGCCAAGCGCGAGACGGACACAATGGATACGTTCATCGATTCGTCTTGGTATTTCTTGCGCTATACCGATGCCCAGAATACCGGGCAGGCATTTGAGCGCGATCGCGTCAATGATTGGATGGCGGTGGATCAATATGTAGGGGGTATCGAGCACGCCATCTTGCATCTATTATATTCTCGCTTTTTTACCAAGGTGTTGCGCGATCGGGGTTTGCTCAACTTTGATGAGCCTTTCAGCCGCTTGCTGACTCAAGGGATGGTGCAGGGCATTACCTACAAAAACCCAGTAACGAATAAATACGTTGCTCCGGCAGATGTGGCTGATCCGGAAAACCCGGTTGATCCCGCAACGGGTGATGCGCTGGAGGTCTTTTACGAGAAGATGTCGAAATCTAAGTACAACGGTGTTGACCCCAAAGCTGTCCTCGGTAAGTACGGTGCAGACACCGCACGAATGTTTATCCTTTTCAAAGCACCACCGGAAAAAGACCTGGAGTGGGATGATGCTGATGTGGAAGGTCAGTTTCGCTTCTTGAATCGGGTTTGGCGTGTGGTGCAGGGTGTGATTGAGCAGCCGATTACTGGAGAAACTCCTGACAAACTCTCAAAACCTGAAAAAGATCTGCGACGGGCAATTCATACGGCGATCAAAGAAATCACCGAAGACCTTGACGGCGATTATCAATTTAATACTGCGGTTTCGGAGTTGATGAAGCTCAATAATGCGCTCACCGATGCCAAATGCACCAATTCTCCTGTTTATCAGGAGGGGATTGAAACGCTGCTGAAGCTCCTCGCGCCTTTTGCCCCTCACCTCGCAGAGGAACTCTGGAGCCAGTTGGGTCACTCTGATTCGATCCATCAGGCTGCTTGGCCGGTGCTGGATGAGTCAGCGTTGGTTGTGGATGAAATCCCGCTGGTGGTGCAAATCATGGGCAAGAAGCGGGATGTGATTCAAGTACCAGCGAGTGCGAGCAAAGCGGAGCTAGAGGCGTTGGCGCGAGGCTCGGAGAAGGTACAGCCTTATTTGGAGGGGACTGAGGTGAAGAAGGTGATTGTGGTGCCGGGTAAGTTGGTGAACTTTGTGGTGGCGAAGAAGTAAAAATACCATCTAGAAAGTTGGGGCGATCGATTCAGGTTGCCCCAAGACAATGAAGAAGACAGAATATCGTCTAGAACTAAACTTTATGGGTGCTTTCGATGGATAAGTGGAGCGTCGAATTTTGTGAGGAGTTTGACCAAGAGTTTGCTGGATTCTCTCGCGGTCTGAAAACTGCGATCGCTCTTCGCCTTAAGCTCCTTGCTGTGGGTGGGCCTAGCCTAGGGCGACCAATCGTCGATACACTCAATGGCTCTAAGCACGCTAATATGAAGGAACTACGTCTCAGTTTTGATGGGTGTCCGTGGCGTCTTGCATTTGCTTTTGATCCAAATCGTAAAGCAATCGTTCTTGTCGCGGCCAATAAGTCAGGTGTACCGCAACGAAAGTTTTACAAAACCTTGATCAAGACCGCAGATCAACGACTTGATAATTACCTTAGAAATTCTGGAGAATGAGAATGGGACGAACATTGGATGAAGTTATCAGCGCTCTACCACAATCTCATCAGGATGAAATTGTTCAGAAAACAGAAGAATTTATCCTTGAAAATAAGTTATATGAACAGTACCCAGAGTTCCTTGAACTGATTAGTCCAGAGGAAAGGGCAAAACTTCAAGGCGTCAGTATGTCGAGTTCAGGGCGTTCCGCATAATGGATTTTGGACGCTATTCTTATGGTGTGTTTTGGTCTGAGGAAGATCAGAAATTTATTGGTTTGTGTGAGGAATTTCCGCTACTAAGTCATTTGGATGAATTCTCAGATCTAGCTTTTACGGGAATTAAAGCATTAGTCAAAGATGTAGTTGAGTATCGAGGCCAGCAGAATTAATATGCTCCTGAACCTGTGACAGTGCCTACTGCCGTGGCACGCCTTATTTAGTGCATTCGATTAACCAGTCAATGGAACCTCAAAACAGTTATCCCTGTTGGGTTTTGTGCCTCGACCCAATCTACAACCTACAATCTATTGTACTATTTTAGCTGTGCCACGGCACTACTGTTTTAAAAGGGAAGTTCCAAGACAATGACCCATGATTACATTGAATATTCCAACAGTATTTACACAGTATCCAACTTGCTCTCAGAAGAACGCTGTGCAGAACTGATCGCGCTCTCTGAACAGATGGGCTACAATTCAGCCCCGATCACCACAGAACGGGGATTTGAAATCAAACAAAATATTCGCAACAATACTCGCGTTATTTTAGATTCCATCGAATTAGCTGAGGAGTTTTGGTCTTTAGTCGAGCCTTGGGTGGTAAGCGATTGGAGAACTTGTAAGGCAGTTGGACTCAATGAGCGATTTCGATTTTACCGATACGATTCAGGACAACAGTTTGATTGGCATCGGGATGGGATCTATCGGCGTAAAAATGGACAGAAGAGCCTGTTTACTGTGATTTTCTACCTCAACGCTGACTTTGATGGTGGCCTGACAGAATTCAGGGATTTAGAAATCCCCATAGAAGCAGGTTCAGCCCTATTCTTCTGGCATTCTGAGCTGCACCGGGGGTCTCCCGTGACGGCAGGACGAAAATATGTGCTCCGGACTGATGTAATGTACAGTCCAGAGCCGACGTTTAAAACGTGCCAGGTTAGTGACCTTCCCTTGTCTCTCTATCATGGCGATCGTCATGCGTGGTCTTGATTTTGGGGCATAATCCCAATTACAACAGAGCCATCTTACGAGAACCAGCAACAAGCTAAAGGGTAGAGTAGACATAACCACTCACCCGGATCTAGCGATTTGGCAGAACCACCGTGTATACAGGGATTTTGCGGGAAATCCTCCCTACTAATAAAGGGCTATTGAATCAAGTCTTGAGCCACCGTGACCACCACACCACTTCCCTCTATCACCCCCCAACCCAATGCTCTTGGCTTCGGCGGCAAATATGTCCCCGAGACCCTGATGCCCGCCCTGAGCGAACTCGAAGCTGCCTATGAACAGTATCGGCGCGATTCTCAATTCCTTTGGCTTGTGTGGGCGGTGGCTCCAACGCGATGGGGGTGTTTCATAACTTTCTCGAAGAAAAGACGGTGCGGATCATTGGTGTCGGGATCGTCCTCCTCTAGCTGTGTCTTCAACTGAGGCAGTTTTTTAAAAGGCTTCTTGGGCTTCGGGGTCGGCTTTGGTGTGGTGGGGACGGGGGCGTTGCTACGATTGATTCAGCTTTGGTTCCAGATCTCTTCGCTCGTCCAGTCACTTTCTCTATCCATCTCGCTACCTTCGGCCCTGTCCAGATGCCCCCATCCTAAGTACAGGACAAAAAGAGGAGAGGGTTGAATAGGATTTGCTTTGCTGAATAAATCCCCCTCCCCTGTCTGAAGATCAATCCCTCTGTTGACAAGAATCACGTTGAAAGTGTGACATTCCCTACAAAACATTCTGTGGAGACAAGACAAGATACAAATGGGAACCAAAAGCAGATTAGCATTGTTCCCAGATGTAAAGAATATAAAGCCATTGCAAAGCTACTGTAAAGCAACAATAAAGTTGCTTTAGCCCTACGGTGATTCTGGCAATTGTCAATGTTTTAAACCATTCAATTTGCGAGAATCATTCGGAAACTCTAGCTTGGTCTTTGTAGTCTTTTAAAGTTAAGGAACTGTGCCAAACACAACGCACAGAACAAAAAAATGGTTGATGCCACAAACTACCCTCCGCGATCGATCAACTTGAGCGATTTGTCTCCCCAGCTCATCACTCCCAAGTTTCCTAAAGTGCCCCAATGGGGCCGACTGCTCCAAAAACTTCAAGATTTCGGCAAAGCCCCGCTCCAGCTTCTAAAAGCTCGGATTGATCAAGTTGAAGTGCAGGATGCAGATTTGGCTCATCTACTCTGTCAGCTCATTCCTGCCCAATGCCCATTTGAGCGTGATATTAAAGTCTTCGGTAAGGTGCTCTTCCATATCCCGCCGATGTGCAAACTCAATCCGTTCTATGAGCAGGTGGTTTTCCTCCGCTTTCGGGCATTGTGCTATTTGGCGGATGAATGTGGAGAAGACGTTGGTCAATACTGCTAAACCGCATTTAGGTTAGACAGGTCGTTTTTGTAGGGTAATACCTCCGCAATACTGTTCGGTTCAGCTCGGCATTTCATGAGCCACATAAGCAGCGTTGAACTTCCTGTAGCTGCGTTGCTAGCATTGAGCAACTTGCTTGTATTCGAACAGTATTGAAATTGAATACCTTCGTGCCTAACCCAGTAGGGTCTGGATAAGCAACGAGGAGAATTGCCCCTAAAGTATTTTTAAAACTGACGTATTGCTCGCTTGCAATACGTCAGTTTTAAATTGCTGTTTAGCAACGGACTAGTACCGCAGGGCGGAAGTTCAAAGTGCAGAGTTCAAAGTTCAAAGTGTCTGTATGACAGATATCGGGTGGATTTTGAATAGGTGGCTTACTTCCGCCGTCGAGTACTAGAAATATTGAGGCAGCTAGGATCAAAAGGAGCGATCGCTTGGGGGTATTCCAACACTCATAGAACATACAGTCTATTAAATTACCTCAAAGTGTGAGCACGGCCCTACAATGGCGTCGGACTCACAAAAAAGAGCTGCTCCAGGCGTTGATCTTGGGGATTTTCCACGAGTGCTTGGAGTTGTTGGAAGAACCGAACCGTTTGGGGAGAGAACCATTCTTTTTGAATCGCCAGTTGTTCTGGGGGCAACGCCGCAAGCTGACTTTCATGTTGAAGGGTCTGACATTGATCTAACGTCAAAAGTTGAGCTTGCTGGAGCAAATCCAGAATGGGCGGATGGGCAGACTGCTTCAGAAGCTGCTCAAATTCGGTGGCAAAAAACCGGATTGTTTCAGGTTTGAGCCATTGATATTGATTAAGCAAGGTCGCTTCGTCAGGTGGCTTGCCTGCATTTTCCTTCGTGAGCCGCACCTGCTCAGTTAGGAGTTGCTCCACTTGGTCTTTAGAGAGCAAGCCAGCATCATGCAAAATCAAAGCTAATGGTTTGTGGTAACGATAGCGATTGAACCGTTGCAACACCACCCAGCCCAAAAAGGGTAAACTCTCAACCAAATAGCGCCGCCAGAGCCGTTTGGGGTTTTCTTTGAGGCGATAGAGCCATTCTAAGCCACAATAGCTCATCCATTGGGGCGATCGCCGTACATTCCCCGCTTCAAAATCAATTGTGGCCCCAATTGCCAAAAAAGTCTTAATCCCTGGTAGTTGCTGGCGATAGCGATAGATCCATTTTTCTTGCTTGGGTGCCCCCAGACCCACTGCCAGGACATTGGCGTCGCTCTGATTAATCAGCGTAATGATTTTTTCACATTCTTGAGGATCACGTTCAAAGCCAAAAGGAGGGGAATAAGTGTCCACCACCAGTTCTCGCCCCGCCTTGGCATTGATATTGAGTTGGGCTTGACGTGCCACACCTGGTGCTGCACCGAGTAAAAAGACCTTCTCGGTCTCATCCTCAGCATAATACTGGCAGAACGCTGGGAAGAGATCTGAACCTGAGATTTTTTCTTGAATGGGTGTCCCTAAAAAGCGTGCAACCCAGATCAAAATTTGGCTGTCGCACACTACATAATCCGCATGTTGGTAGATATAAAAAAACTCAGGATCGTTCTGTAGTTTGACCAAATGATCGACGTTGGGTGTAATAACGAATCCACCTGATTTGAGTTGAGCGAGTAACTGTTTGGACGAGATGTTATCAATCTCAACATTAAGTAAGGGAATTTTAGCAGCAGGCATAGGGACGAATAAGGGCCCAAAATAGGGGTTCAGAAATCAGCAGAAATACACAAGTCCCAAAATCGCTCGATCCAGACCCCGAGGAAGTCAGAATCCCCTGAATTGTATGATGAGGGAGAGCAGGGTGAGCGCGTGGGAATTCAGGGAGCAACTCAATTATAGGGAATCGTTTCATCCACATCCATTCAGTATAATCTCTACCATTTCTCTCTAAGAAGAGAATTATGGTTTGCCAATGTAAAGAAGACGTAAATGCTCCAATCTTTATTCTGGTAAGGCAGCGTTGTTTTATGCATTACACCCAGTAGTGCTAGATTTCTGGATTGAACTGAGGGCGTGTTATCTCATTGATTCTGGAATTTCTATGGAATGAGGTATAACAGTCCGAGCCAACAGAAAAGGGGTCTGTCAGCCAGTTAGGGCAATAGTTTGGCCTCAGCTACAGACCTTAGGATTTAGATTGCCAAGGGTTGAGAATATCATGGAGCACGACTTGAGCAAGCCAGACTTGTCCGACAAGGGTTAGGGGTAGAGAGAGCAACAAACCGGGCAGACCAAATGTCAGCGTAAAGAAGAGCTGACCCAACAGTGTCACGGCAGGCAAAGGCAAAGACGCTTTGTGCATCAAGCGGGGGGTGAGAATGTTGTGCTCGAACTGATAAATGGCAATATAGAACACAGGTACAAGCACAGATTTCCAGGGTTGATCGAGCAGAGCGATCGCCATTGGTGGAATAATACTCAAGGCCGCCCCCAACGTCGGGATCAATGTCAGTAAGCCAGCCAACAATGCTTGAGACAGGGCAAGCGGGATCTGCAAACTAAGCAATACAACAAAACTCAAAACCGCTGTCACCACCATATCCAGAGCAACGCCCTTGAGCCAGCGTTGCAACACATGGTCGCAATGCACCAAAATTTGATCCGCCCGGGAACGATAGAAGGCAGGGAATAGGCGTAGTACCCCTTGACGGTAGGGATCGGGGTTGGCTAACAACATTAGGGTCAAAACGATCATCAGCAAGCTGTTGAGCAAGCCAGAAACGGTATTCGAAAACCAACTCCACCCCTCACCGAGAAGGTTATTGGCAAGCTCCGGGAGTTGCACCGCAAAGTCATCCACTGTGGGCACAGCGATCGAATCGGGCCAATCAATGCGCTCTTGCAGTTGCATCCACCAAAAGGAGAGGCGATCAATGCCTTGGAGCACTTCGGTGGGAAGTTGCTCAATTTGTTCGAGCACAGGGGGTACAACCACCCGGATAATCGCTACCAAACTCAGTAACGCCAAACTGAGGGTGATGAGCACCGCGAGCGGCCGCGACAGACCCGATTTTCGAAAGCGGCGGACTACTCCACTTAAGGCATTCGCCAATAGGATTGCTGCCAATACAACGATCGCCAGCGATCGCAACTGCCACAGCACGTATAGCGACCCCAGCACCACGACCAAACCCACCCATTTGCCCAGTTTCATGCTTGCCTAACGTCATTGTGACGGTTCAGATTGTGTTTGCTTCCACAATACCAAAGCCATCAGGCTCGGCGGCAGTAGAACCAAAATGAGGGCACTGGTAGTGTTGGCTGGAATGGGCAGCAATGGCCCCACATATTTGAGCAGTAGGGAAATGCTGGCTGAAGCCAGGATGATTTTGAGCAGAAGCTTAAGCATAAGGAGAGGTTTAACAGTAAATTCGGACTGGGTGGGGGAAGCGCCAGTTTCGAGGAGCAGCGTGAGCCGTAGGATTGTGGGATGAGATATGAAGCGTGATTCAAGACAACAAAAAGCAGCAGGAGATGAACCACCTGCTGCTTATGAGCATATCTAGAAATCAGGGTCTAAATACTCAATTGCGCCTGATTAGAACTTGAAGCGGGTGCGGATCGCGCCCATGAGAATGTCTGGGTTATTGTCGTTATTGTTCGGTGCTGTCAGCCAAATAAGACCAGGCGTTATCTCAATGCTATCGCTAAGCTTGATTTTGTAGAAGCCTTCAATATGGAAGCTGGTGTCCGGGTCACCCCGACCATTCGTGCCGTTGAGGTCAAGGAGATTATTAGAAACCAACTGGCCATCGGTATAAGCTAAGTAGGGTTCACGACCGATGATAAAGCCCAAGACATTGCCATCCCCACCCAAATCGGGGAAACCCAGAGTCAGTGCATAATTCCACACCTCAGCACTGCCCTGGCCAAGGACAATCGCATCACTGTAGCCAGCCCAACCGCCAACGAAGAAACTGTCGCTAACGTCAAAATGAGCTTCTAAGCCGTAGTTGTTGTGGGTAGTGGGAGAATTCACATCCACGTTCGAGGCAACACTCCCGGTGGAATGACCGATACCGGACAGAGCCGAATAGCCGTGAACGTAAGCAGCCGCGATCGCAAAATCACCATTGTCGAAGACCAAACGTGCTGGGATTGAATAGTCGCCGCTGAAGACCCCTTTAGTGGCTGTGGGAGCATCGCCGGCAGTATAGCCCACATCAAAACTCAGGTCATCCGAGAGCTTATAGTTGAGTGCAATCCCAGCCGTATCTGTGCCTGTACCCCGGTAGATGAATGGATTGCGCTGACCAAACCGGGAGAGAGCACCGCCCCCTGTGGAAGCGAAGGGGCTCAGAGGGCTCATCAGGTCATCGAGATCGATGCCATTGGCCCAAATTTGCAGTTTGGCACGATCGCCCACAGGTGTTTTATAAAACACCTGGTCAAGGTCAATGTTTTGTATCCCCCGATAACCTAAGCGGGCTTCATTGGTGAAGTTGCGGACATCAAAATCCTGGATATTCCGGGCACCCAGACGCATTCCTAATTGGTCTTCACCGTTAAACGAGGTGACGAGCTTAAGGCGTGTTCGATAGCCAAAAGTAATTTCATCCCCAGGTTGGCTGGTGGCTTCGGTGAGGCGATCGCCATCGGTGGGGTTGTCAAAGCTGCCGTCATAAAAGGCCTGCTGTTGGGTAAAGAGCACTTCCCCCTGGAGCTTAACCGTGGTTGAAAACTGATTATCTTCTAAAAACGAAACCCGGCTGTCTAAGGCATCAACCCGTGCACCCAAGGCCGCAAGCTCTGCTTCAAAATCCTGCATGAGGCGACGCAGGGTTTCAAGATCATCACGGGTGACAAAGTCAGCGGTCGTCTCAGCAATCAGGCGCTCGATTTGCTGCATACAAGCATTCAAACCTGCCGCAAATTCATACCGTGAGAGGGCACGATTGCCCCGAAACGTGCCGTTGGGATAACCCTTGAGACAGTCGTAACGACGAACCAAGTCATCCAAAGCTTGATATGCCCAGTCACTCGGGGAAACATCGCTAAACTGAGCAGCTCCAACGCCTTGGCCAATCGTGCGGCTACGATTGTAATCTCGAACTTGGTTGAGCACCTCTTGGGTATTGGTTTGCGCATCTACAGCTAAAGGTTGTGCCAAAAGCAGTGATGCCCCAAGCACAGCACATCCAGCTTTCCGTAAGTTTGACATAGTTGTTTCTTCGCTCCTCAAGAATTAGGTTTTTGGGTTTGTGCGGACTTAAACCAAAATTAACCCAGAATTAATCCAGTGCAGATCACCATATCCTATCCACTCGGATTTCGCCAGATCCGGTCAGAGAATATCCATTTTGGGAAGCGATCGCTCACATCACCCAGCTTACTCTACCCACATTCGCAGGAGGTTGGCACTACTTTTGGAGAGTAAGTCAAACTCGGGAGTTTTGCCTTCACGGGCAAACCAACTGCGACGTGCCACTTCGAGGTCAAAAAGAATCTCGCGCTTATGAACATCTCGAATGCGACTTTGCACCCAACCCACCGCCACCAAGCGAGTCCCAGCCGTAACGGGTTCAACTCGATGCAAAGTGGTGGAGGGATAGACGATCGCATCTCCAGCAGCTAATTTATAACTCTGCTCATCATCCGCACCTTCAATCACCAGTTCACCCCCCTTATAGTCTGTGGGGTCATTCAAGAAGACGGTGAACGAAACATCGGAACGCAGGCCTTGCATCAAGGCGTTGTCAGTATGCCGACCGTAAGCCATACCCACGTCATAGCGACTCATCAGCACGGTGTGGATCTGCTTCGGTTGCACAGCACTCTGGAAGAGGGGATGTCCATTAAGTGCGGATTTAACCATCTGTTTGAGGGTTGTAGCTTGGGGACAAGTCTTGCTCAGTTGTTGATTTTCTTTAACCAGCTTGGCGTGCCAGCCGGCCGTCAGCTTACCGTCCACAAAATCGGCTTCGTTGAGGATGGTGCGAATCGTCTTGAGGTCTTCAGGGGCAAGAACGTGAGGAATTTTAAAACGCATGGATCTCTTGCATATTTGAACAAATGGGCTTTTACGCGTTACCTGGCAGAGCCAGGTAATGCGGTTGTAGAGGCTCTGCCTCTAGAGAGCCATAAGGTTATACGTAGGTGGCAGAGTCACAAATTCAGCATGTCACGGCAGAGCTATGACGCGAGAGAGAATCATAAAAACAACGAAAGGGCAAGTTTTACCTACCCTTCTGTTCAAACCTGCGGAAAACTCAATGAGTATTTCTCAATTCAGAACTCAGAAACTGAATTATTTACTCTTCAATTCAATCTCAGCAACTAGACCAAACACCTCACTGGGTTCCAGGATCGGTGCATCCGGAGGATTCACCTCTGGCCAAGCAGTCTTAAGTTCTTCAAAGGCTACAGTGATGGCTTCATTTGCTTCTGCATCCATCTGATCCGCAATATTGCCGTAAAGCGTCTCAGCATAGAGCACAAAACCGCGAGAATCTTGGTATTCCACAACCTCAACAAACTTCCCGTCTGCGATCGCGGCTTCATACTCCTCCGCAGCCACCCGGAGCATATTATTAACGATCGTTATGGTGAACTCAGGGGAGTCGAGCTGCTCACTCATCGCGCCGAGGGCAACGTCAATCGCTTTCACCGAATCGCTATAAGCGACCTTAACTTCTGGTGCATCCGGTGTGGTTTTGATCAGGTCATGAAACTCGTTGAGTGTGTTCTTGAAGTCATCAACGCCTTTTTCAGGAAGGACTTCTTCTACATCACCGTAGAGTTCCTCTACCGGGTGGCCAACATGGGGTTCGGCTTCCTCATAGCTGCCTTGGGTAATTAGCTCATCCGCAACCAGTAAGTGACCTTGCATCAATGCCAGCGCAGTCACATAATCCACATCAGCGTTGCCACTGTTGCCCCCTTCACCGCCTTCACCACCTTCACCACCTTCTCCGCCTTCTCCGCCTTCTCCGCCGTGGCTATGATCTTCTTCGCCTTCGCCACCTTCTCCGCCTTCTCCGCCGTGGCTATGATCTTCTTCGCCTTCTCCGCCTTCTCCGCCGTGGTTATGGCTTTCTTCAGTTTTTTCGCCTTCGCCGCCTTCACCGCCTTCTGGTGTAGGGGTTGCACAAGCGCCCAGGGTTGCGACGAGGCCAAGGGTTAGAAAGAGTTCAACAGGTTTAATGTGTTTCATGATATTTAATGCAAAAGATTCTCAATCCTATAATGCCGATGAATAAGTTAATGCAAATAAAAATAAATGTCAATAGTCAGTTTGCTTTTTGCCAGCTCTCTTCAGATAACACATCGAAAAAGCCCATGCAGCCCAATTCTGCAATATGGTCTTGATGGGGATGGAACATGTACTTGCCGGTGAAGGGATAGGCAAACTCTAGAATGTGGCGTTCGGCAGTCCCCATTGTGATCACGTCGGTTTCTTCATCGGGGGTGAGCGATCGCCCGGTGCGATAGACTCGAAAGAAATTGGCGTGGATATGGAAAGTGACGGCCGGGTCAAACTCAATCATATTAAGCACATAAAGCCGCACCAACTGGTTTTGCACAATCGGGATCGGACGATCGCGGAAGACATTGGGAATCCCGTTAAAGACATATAGTTCATTGTGTTTATCGTTATCCAGGTCATAGCCGCCCATAACCAAAACCAGCTCATCAGCAGGGGGACGCCCACCGGGCGGATCAACAATAAACAAACCATAGAGGCCCTTCTCTACATGGCGAGTTACAGGCGCAATATGGCAATGGTAAAGATGGATGCCATAGGGCTGGGCATCAAACTCATAAACCTGGGTTTTACCGTGACGAACGGGATTGACGCCGTCCATCTCCTCGGGATGGGTACCGTGAAAGTGCAGCGTGTGGGAATGACCATCGGCGTTGTGGAAAATCACCCGAACGCGATCGCCTTCAGTTACGCGTAGGGTTGGCCCGGGTACACGACCATTCAGGTTCCAGCTTACGTAGTCGATCGCGCGATTAAGCTGAATCACAGTGCTATCGGCCTCAACGCGAAATTCCCGAATGCGGCGACCATTTTCGTAATACACCGTGCCGTAGTCAAAGTCCCGTACGATTTGCAGGGGGTCAAAGCCGTTGCGTTCTAGGCTCTCCTTACTCACTTCAATATCAGGAATGTGCGGTGCTGCCACAGAGGGGCGGCGCTGCCACAGCCCCGCCGCGATCGCGCTGCCCCCTAGACTCAGTGCCCCCGCCTGCAAAAGCTGGCGGCGGCTCCAGGGGATTCGAGGATGACGGCGAGAGAAATTTGGCATGTTGGGTGGGCAGACGCAGACAGATCCAGACTTAAAATTAAAAATTATTGCAATTAATTAGCAATTTAAAATCAACTATTGCATCTTAGAGTCATTTAGGTGCGATCGGCAATCCCTCCCCCCAACTCAACAAGATGATCGATTAGGCTGGATCTAGTGCCCATTCTTTGGATGCTGCGAGTTTCTAACCTGCATTATTCATGAGTTCTACCCAAAACCTCTGAACGCTAGCTTCAGCAAAGGGGCGGGCAAGATGCCCGCCCTACGGATCGCAATGGAGAAAACACCGTAGCACAGGCGTCCCGCCTGCCGACTGAATAATGCAGGCACGGGCACAAATCCCCATCACCCGATTCTTTATGGCTATTTCCCTCGAAAAAATTGAACAAAAAGCCCCTAGCCTGATCAACCTGGCGAAAACGGCAGACAAATCAATTAGCAAAGTCAATCTCACCAAGCACCGTGCTAAGGTGGCGCTCTGTTTGGATATTTCTGGCTCCATGTATGACCTCTACGAGTCAGGCAAGATTCAGCAGTTTGCTGAACGGATTTTGGCGCTGGGCTGTCGGTTTGATGATGATGGTGCGATCGAGATTTTTCTATTTGGTCAGAAGGCACACCATGCAGGTGAAATGACCCTAGAGAATTTTGGCAACTGCATTGGGCAGCTCCGACAACGCTACCGTTTTGAGGGAGCAACGAATTATGGTGAGGCGATCGCAGCGATCCAAAACTTCTATTTCCCCCGCCAACAAGTCCCTCAACCTGGATTCTGGCAACGCCTAGTGGGCGGACAGCCAAATGCCCCTGCCCCCGAGCCGATCGCAGGACAGGAACCCGTATATGTCATGTTTGTCACCGATGGCGCAGCAACCGATGCAGCCAAAGCCCAAACTGATTTAACCCTGGCATCTTATGCACCGATCTTTTGGCAGTTTATGGCGATTGGTATAGGAGAGTTCCCCTTTCTCCAACATTTGGACGATCTGGCAGGTCGCTTTATTGATAATGCTGATTTCTTCTCGGTGGGCGATCCGTTAGAAACCCCCGATGATCAGCTCTACGATTTGTTGATGACAGAATATCCCGACTGGGTCAAGCAGGCTCAGGCTCAAGGTTTATTGGTTTAAATCACATCACCTCGTCCGGATCAATGCCTTGTTCTCGCAACAGGGCAGCCAACTTCTCTGCCCGTATCTTTGTAGCTGCTGCCCGCTCATCTCCTAATGTGGCTGATATCTAACTCAGAAGCGAGTGGATGGATGGTGATGGGATTGAGTTGGCCAACCATAGGGAAAGTTAGAATACTTGTACAACATTATAGCGATCGCCCCCTGTCAAAACCATTTAAAACAGCAAATCTTCCTCAGCAAGGGGCTGGGTTTTGAGCTTAATGATCGTGCTGACTTGCTCTTCGATAGGCAATTCTGTTGCCCCATTCCCCAGCTTCTTCATCGTATCTTTCGTGAGATTAACAGCAAAATTTAGGTCAAGATCTTGGGCTTGGGCATAGGCTGCAATCGCCCCAAAGTCAACTTTCCGAGTTGTGCGTTTTGAAGTCTGTATCGAAACGCCCTGTTGCTCCTGAATGCCTTGAGCCGGCATCGCTTTTTTAAGTCGTTCTTCAATATGTTTCACTTCAGCATTGAGGGTGTCCCACTTGGGTTTGAGCTGGTGGTAACGCAAGATCAGCGCTTCAATATCTTCGGTCGCTGGCTCAGGATGGCTACGTTGATAAAGGGGCCGAAGATGGTTATAAATTTGGGCTAAATAGATCACATCTAAGCTAGCGTAATGGCATTGAGATGGAGTGAGTGGGCGCTGTCCCCAATCACTGCTCTGTTCAGCTTTATCTACCGCAGAAGCGATCGCAAAATATTCCGTCAGCGTTTTGAGTTGATGATTTTCAACCGGGAGCAAATGGTGAGGAATCGCCTTAGCCATCTCTAGGGTGCAAGTCAGATTTTGGACGCGATCTTTCCCCAAGAAACGGCGATCAAAGGCCGCATTATGACAAATTTTGGCGATCGCCCCATTCTCCATAATGATGTCAATAAACTGCTCAACACTTTTCGGCTGCTCTAACACATCCAAAACCCAAACTTGCTCAGGTGTGACTATTTCTCCCACGGCTAAAACCTGAATTAATGACAAGCGTGGCTTCTTAGTTTTATAGTCTGCTGTTTCAGTGTCGAGCCAGAGTTGAGGGGCTTGGCTTAATTGGGCGATCGCGGCGGCCAGCTCATCAGGGTCACGCAGATAGGGCATATTTAAGCACCAGATGCAGGAATTTAAGGTCTATTGTATTGTTGATACTTCATATTGATGCAGTTGTACAAAATTTGATGCAATCTGATTCTTCTAGACGTTTGCTGGCGAAACTATCCCTCCAAACACAATTGCAACAACTGTGTGCACCACTGAGTAAACAATTGCCTTGGTCAGCCGTGATTCGTCCCTCTACACCGCTGGTGCTCTATCGTGTCAAGCAAACCTATCCAATCGTCTACCGTTCGCCGTTACTCCAGCAACTCAGGGTGGATAATATAGTGACGTTTGCTGAACAGTTCTTAAACCAACTCCCCCCCCATCCCCATTGGCAGATTCAGCTCACCGCCCAAGGCCGTCTTGAATTTCAATGGCGTGAGGAGGCGATCGCCCCTTATCTACAAGCCCTACGCACGATCAACTGGAAGACAGACGCTGAACATCAGGCTTTACCTTTGTTACAGCTCACAACCGAGCAATTGCAATTGCAATATTGTCAGGGGCGTTGTTCCAGTCTGCTGAGATTGGCTCAACGGGACGGTTGGACTGTTACTGAGCAGCCAGATTGGTTGAGTTTGGCTGCTGAGGGCGATCGCACTTTCTTCTCTGTTTGGCTTGATTGTGGCGATCGTTTGGCGATGGCATCTCACCCTCTTCAATTACAGAACTTGAAACTGTTGTTATCGCTCGCCCAAGCTTGGCACATTTGGTATGCCCAAAGCCAGATTTGGGGTATTGCAAAAGAGCAACCCCCTCATCTTGCTCAAGCCAGGTTGGGTATTATTTATCTTACACAACAATTATTGAGTTGGTCTCTACAAGAAATGGGGGGAGTAACTCCCTGGCGATCGGCGTAAAAGTACGCTAAGAAAAAATAATCTATTAAATATATTCATTGGTGTCAGGCAGATATCTACACTACGGATATCAAAATAGAAAAACCGTAGCGCGGGCGTCTTACCCATTTTTAAAAGTCATATTTTAGGAATATTCTGACTCTGTCTATCCTGTAACCAATACGTTATCATTTCTCCCCGCCCCTTAACAGCAATTATGCCCCGTTTTTCTAGCTCAAACTGCCCTTGCAAACAATGATAGGTTGCCTCCGTCACCTGAATTCGACTCGGCTCACTTTGGGACTCCATCCGAGAGGCGATATTTACCGAATCCCCCCACAGGTCATAGCGAAAGCGCTTGAGACCAATCACACCGGCAATCACTGGCCCGGTATTAATCCCAATCCGAATCTGCAAAGGATTACCCAGATCATCAATTTGCTGAGCCATATGCTGTTGCATATCGAGGGCAAGGTGCGCGATCGCTAGGGCATGGTCAGATCGCGGTAGCGGTAAGCCACCGACAACCATATAGGCATCACCGATCGTTTTAATTTTCTCTAAGCCATAGTCATCCACCATCTGGTCAAATGTTGAGAAAATTCGATTGAGTTTGCTGATCAGCTCCAACGGTTCTACACGGGCAGCAAAGCTTGTAAACCCAACAATATCGGCAAAGAGAATCGTCACCGCCTCAAAATATTCAGCCGGAGATTCCCCCGACTGCTTTAATTGTTCCGCGATCGAGATGGGTAAAATATTCCGTAATAATTGCTCAGAGCGGTCTTTTTCTCGCTGTAACTCCGCTGTTCGTTGGGCGACCCGTTGCTCTAGTTCCTCATTCGCTTGCTGTAAGTTTTCCTCTGCTCTTTTGCGTGCAGTAACATCTCGAATAATGTTAAGTACCATATCTCCTTCTAAGGGAACAATCCGTACTTCTTCATCGTGATATTTATTTTGGATATTGAGCCTTTGCTCATAAACCTGAAGACGTCCAGACTCCAAAGCTTTACGGATATAGTAGAGGCGCTTGATTGCTTCCTTTTTCGGAAGAATTGCACGAATATTGACATTCTCTGCATAGCCTTGCGCCATTTTGGATTGGCTGACATGCTCACCTGGAACCACACTCAAACAGGTGCCATCACTTTTCATACGGATAAGTAGATCAGGAATTGCTGAGATCAAAACCCGGTTATCTTTGACACTCCGTTGTAAGTTAGCCTCTGTTTGTTTACGTTGGGTGATATCCCGAATAACAAATAAGGCTGAACGCTCACTATAGGCCATCACATGTGATTCATAGTGATAGGTGCTGCCGCTGCTTGCGATCGCATATTCTAATATTTGAGGTTTTTGTTGAGTCAGTACTTGATGAATCGCATTGAGATATTGAGTGGCAAGGTCAAGGGGCAAAAATGTGTAGATATTTCTGCCAATACTATCTTGGGGGTCGAGGTTTTGAATTGGACTAAACCCATCTGCTTCCACATAATCCAAACAAATACCTTCTTGATCAACTTCTAGAATAAGGTCTGGAACAGCATTTAATAATGCATGGGTGCGGGCTTCGGCTTGACTCAAGGTTTTGGATGACTGTTGCAGTTGATTAGAGAACAGTCCAAAGGTTTTATTAAACGTTGCAGTTTTACTAACTCGCATTGATTGAATCGCAATTAATCCTTTGAAGGTTGCCAAACGTGCCGGACCAATAAATAGATATAGAGTTCGGGGTACACGCAGTAATACGGCATATTGGTGAGTCGGGAATAGCAGCAGTAGTAGTAATGAGCTAAAGGAAAAGAGATTACCAAAATCCAGAAAATACTGCCAAATCCGAGGAGAGTAGTCAAAAATACCAATGATATTTTCAAACAGCAATAAAAAAAGAATTAGCCATAGCAAATAATCCACAAAAGACTGATAGCTGCCTTGCCATTCTGTTACTGCTTGAATAATCAATAAAACGCCAGACAGAATCAGTATTGTCAAGAAAAAGGATTGGAACCCTTGAGAATCGATGAATTTGCGGCAATTCACGATCGCTGTTTTGATTGTATTCAAGGCTCCCCGTGTTGAGATAGAGAAGATGAGTGCAGTAGAAACTGAACAGGTGAACTTGTAATACTGTTGACTTCACTATGTACATCTTTAGATTTTAATACGAGCGTTTTGTATCTGTACAGGATGAATTTTTTTGTGCTACTTATGTAACGTCACGACGTGGAGGATGAAGAGGAGTCCAATACCATATATTGAAAATACGGTCAACAAGAGAAAGATGAACTAGCAAAAAGCCCCCCTAAATGAAAGATGCTACCGCTAGTAGGAATACCCAGAACAATAGAGCAAGGATTCGAGGAATATAAAAATATTCAATGAGGAAAAGCGAGTATCAGCATGTGCTGATTGACTAACCATTTGCATAGAGATGGTTATCGCCGTGATTCAAGGTGGGGAAGTAAAGCTCACCCAATGGCTAGTACCGCGAGGCGGAGTTCAGAGTGCTTGTATAACAGGCATTCTATGAGTTTTGAATAGCTGGCTTATTTCTGCCGTTCTGTACTAGCCTACCTACCCTGCCGAGGAAAATATGCCCAAAGCAAGCAGCGACGAGTCAGGCGCTGGCAACTCTCTATGTCTCTGCTCAAGGTAGCGATCGCGTCGCTACGTCAACCATATCCTTAAATTCGATAATTCCCCCTCAAAATTCAGGCTAGCCCAGCAGGACTTGACGCTGCTGTTGATCAGCAAGGCGATCGCATTTTAGTTCTAGCAAGCGGACACCTTGCTGGGGGAGCGTGCTGATTAATGTACTGAATTGTTCCCAATTGGCGATCGCAATATATTCAACCCCATAAGCATTGCAGAGATGGTGTAGATCAACCTGCTGGGGTGTGGCAAAAAACTCTTCAAAGGGGGGCTCAAACTGAGCAATTGGCAGCATTTCAAAAATCCCCCCTCCCTTGTTGTTAATCACAATAATTGTTAAATGTCCTTGGAGTTTTGGGCAATTCAATAAGCCATTCGTATCATGGAGAAATGCCAGATCGCCTGTGAGTAGAACTGTGGGTTGATTGTGGTGAGCCAGGCCTAGAGCAGTTGACAATGTTCCATCAATCCCATTCGCGCCTCGATTGAAATAAGGCTGAATATGGCGATCGCCTGTTTGCCAAAAGTAAGCCACATCTCGCACAGGCATACTGTTCGCAATCATCAAAGGGGTTTGAGCTGGCAGATATTGGGAGAGTAGCCACGCTGCCTTGCCTTCAAAAAGCGAAGAGATGGGGGCGATCGTTGCATTTAATGTTTGGCGACAAGTGTGTTCCAGGGTTTGCCATTGCTGCCAGTACTGCTCCTTGTCATCCCCCCTGCCCCCCTTAGTAAGGGGGGAAATTGCAGCAACTGGGT
>JAAHHN010000063.1 GCA_010672165.1 Spirulina sp. SIO3F2
CTATAAGGCGTGTTGCTCCCGTAGATTGGGTTGATGAAAAAACGACCCAAACTTTTATATAGGAGGCCCTCTCGGCTTCCCGGTCGTGGATGTGGCGGTGAACTTAAGCAATGGCTCCTACCATTCGGTGGATAGCTCTGAGCAAGCGTTCAAACAAGCGGCTCGGATCGCCATGACCGAAGGCATGACCAAATGTCAGCCTGTTCTCCTTGAACCCGTGCTGACGGTTAATGTAGCGGCACCGAATGAATTTACCTCGAAGGTGCTGCAATTGGTCAGTGGCCATCGGGGTCAGATTCTCGGTTATGAAGCTTTGGAGGGTTGGCAGAACTGGGACAACATCACGGCCTATCTGCCCCAAGCCGAGATGCAAAACTTTATTGTGGAGTTACGATCGCTGACCCTTGGTGTGGGCTTTTTCCATTGGGAATATGATCATCTCCAAGAAGTACCCGGCAAGCTCGCTGATTCGGTGTTGGCGATGAATGGGCGTGAATGATTCCCTCTACCGCTCCCATTAAGGAAATGGCATCACTGCGATCGCTAGATTGTAGTCCTGCATACAATTTAGCGATTGTTTCTTTGTTAATGTCCCAATAACTCACAAATCCATAATTTAAATTGTTTCTAGGGTTCCGGTTTCTGGCATGGGGAAACGCCTGGTCCGAGAGAAACAAGTTAGTCAAAGTATTCGTTGGCTCAGCCGGATATTTTACTAACTCCACGGAAGGATAAAAGCCTGGGAGGTGTTCTTACGCAAGACTCATCTTCCAGGTTTTCTGTTTTATGGTGCAATATTTTCGATCAATTTATGACTGACACTTCTGATTTTCAAGCCAATGCCAGCGAAGCTCAAATGGCATTAGAACTCGAACAAAAGCTTCCCCTCACAGGCTGGCAACAAGAAGTCGATCGCGGCCTCGAATATGGCCTAGAAGCTGCCTCTAGCATCCGCGATCGCACCATCCCTACTTTCTCCCGAGGTGAACTGCCCCACTACGCTGGAATTAATACCTTTCTTAAAGCGCCTTATCTTGAAGATGTGCGTCAGGTGGGAGACTATGACATTGCCATCATCGGTGTTCCTCACGACTCTGGCACGACCTACCGACCAGGCACACGCTTCGGTCCCCAAGGCATCCGGCGGGTGTCGGCGCTCTATACCCCCTACAACTTTGAGTTGGGGGTTGATCTGCGCGAACAAATTACCCTCTGTGATGTGGGCGATGTGTTTACAATTCCGGCCAATAACGAGAAGTCGTTTGATCAGATTTCCAAGGCTGTCGCCCATGTGTTTAGTTCTGGAGCTTTTCCGATTATCTTGGGAGGCGATCACTCGATTGGTTTCCCCACCCTGCGAGGGGTTTGTCGGCATTTGGGAGATAAAAAAGTTGGGATTATCCACTTCGATCGCCACGTCGATACCCAAGAGACCGATCTTGATGAGCGGATGCATACCTGCCCTTGGTTCCATGCCACCAACATGAAAAATGCCCCCGCCCGCAACCTGGTGCAACTGGGCATCGGGGGTTGGCAAGTGCCCCGCCAAGGGGTGAAGGTCTGCCGTGAGCGGGCAACCAATATTCTCACAGTGACGGATATTACCGAAATGGGTCTTGATGCGGCAGCAGACTTTGCTCTGGAGCGAGCCTTGGATGGCACGGATTGTGTCTATATCAGCTTTGATATTGATTGTATTGATGCAGGCTTTGTCCCCGGCACAGGCTGGCCCGAACCGGGTGGTCTGATGCCCCGAGAAGCCCTCTATCTACTCAAGAAGATTGTCCAAAATGCCCCAGTTTGCGGCCTAGAGGTGGTGGAAGTTTCCCCCCCCTACGATATCAGCGACATTACCTCCCTGATGGCAACGCGGGTGATCTGCGACACAATGGCGCATCTGGTTGTTTCTGGGCAACTGCCCCGTAAAAAGCCCGCTTACATTCACCCGGAAGCTGAACCGGAAACGGTGGCTTGGAGATAGTAAGGGGAGAGACAACTAATGCATGAGACAGATATGACCAAGGCGTTAATTATGACGGTACGGCAATGGTGGGAGGAACAGCCTGAACGCCCCCTTATTGAAACGATTCACCTGATTGTGGGGCAGTTTACCTGTGTTGAACCGGCCAGCTTGCAATTTGCCTTTGCCGCCCAAACCCAAAACACGTGGCTCTCTGGGGCAAAACTGGCCATTCGTGAAACTCCCCTGGTTGCCTACTGTCATCCTTGCCAACAGGAATACACCCCTGAAATGGGTTTGCGTTATGCTTGTCCCAACTGCCAGCAGCCGATGGAAGAGATTCGCTCCGGTCGAGAACTCAAAATCGATCGCATTGAATATACGCTGGCAACGGGTGCTGAACAAGAACTTGTGGAATGTACGGGAGGTGTTTGCTGACTAGGTACATCCACCAAAAATTTCAATTGGGTAGGGTGGGCATTGCCCACCACAATAAGCTTTCTTCTCTTACGGTTGTTAGCAAGTTATATTGCTTAGCTCATATTTAAGGCGTGGAGATTTAAATCACAGCTCTATCAACAATACTTACTCTACACACTCACACCCAAACCCCAATTCCTACACATCCACATAGGTCAGACGATTAGCATCCATAGCGCTTTAGACTTGGTGGGTGATGCCCACCCTACAAACTATTCTCCTTCACGAGTTGGGATTACCGCTTGAAATTTAAATAAGAAACTTTTTGGATTTGCCGCTGTTGGGTTTCTTCTCGTCAACCCAACCTATCAATTACTATTCGCATTGCTTGAAATCCTGGAAACCATAGAACCGTGATTTCCAATGAACTCTGAACTTTGAACCCTGAACCCTGAACTCACAAAAATGCACCAAACTTTCGATGCTGCCTTAGAAATGAACTTGCTCCACGCCAACCAAACTGGCGCTGACCACAATCGAGCCCATTTTGATGAATGGGGGATTACTTGTTTGAATGTGATGAGTAGTCCAGGTGCAGGCAAAACTGTGTTGTTAGAAAAAACCCTGGCGGCACTCCAAGGTCAGCTCAATATGGCAGTGATTGAAGGGGATATGACCACTGAGCTGGATGCCGATCGCCTCCGTCAAACCGGTGTGCCAGTGATTGCCATTAATACCGGACGATCGTGTCATTTAGATTCTCAGATGGTAGCGGGGGGGATTCATACTCTCAAGGAAAATCATCATCCTGAATCTCTGGATTTAGTCTGGGTTGAAAATGTCGGAAATTTGGTCTGTCCTGCGGAGTTTGAAGTGGGCGAACATGCCAAAGTTGCCCTGTTAAGTGTCACGGAAGGGGAAGATAAACCCCTGAAATATCCCGTTATGTTTCAAGAAGCGGATTGTCTCCTGATTACCAAAACAGATTTAGCCCCGTATCTGACCGTTGACATTGAGCGAATTGCAGCCAATGTGCGTCAGATGAACCCCCAAGCAGCCATTTTTCCCTTGTCTGCTCAAACGGGAACAGGGCTAAAGGCTTGGCTCGATTGGGTTCAAGCCCAAGTCAAGGTGCGATCGGAGGGCGCATCCCTTGTGGGTGCAACACATTAAATTAAATCACCCAACTGAACTCTATTTGCAATCATGATCAAACGCCGTCCATTTTTTGCTTTTTTAGGGCTTTTTCTCGCTGCAATTTTCCTGACGGTGAGTTGTAGCCAAACACCCGATAAGTCCAGTGATAAAAAGACCTCAGATGCTGGTGAAGCAACTGAATTTATTAATAGTGAACCCGTTAAAATTGGTTATAGCAACTGGGCAGGGTGGTGGCCCTGGGCGATCGCGGAAGAAGAAGGCCTTTTTGAGAAAAACGCGGTTAATGTTGAGCTGAAATGGTTTGATAGCTACATTGCTTCGATGGAAGCTCTGGCCGCCGGTCAACTCGACGGCAATTCCCAAACGCTCAACGATACGATCTCGTTTGCTGCCGATGCTGTCAATGGCGAAGTGGCAGTTCTGGTGAATGATAATTCAGCAGGGAATGACAAAATTATTGTCACCGAAGAGATTAATGAAGTCAAAGATCTTGTGGGTAAAAAGGTTGCCGTTGAAGAAGGCGTTGTGGATGACTTTCTATTGAGTTTAGCCCTAGAAGAAGAGGGTTTATCTCGGGATGATGTGGAAATTGTCGGCATGGATACGGGGGATGCTGCTGCTGCTTTTGTGAGTGGTGATGTGGATGCCGTGGGGGCTTTCCCTCCCTACTGGCTGATTGCTCTAGAACGGGAAGGTAGCAAAGAATTGATTTCTTCTGCGGAATTTCCTGGTGCAATTCCAGATTTATTGGTGGTCACTCAAACCTTGATCGATGAGCAGCCGGAAGTCGTGCAAGCATTGGTGAATACTTGGTTTGATATTCTGGCATTTATGGACGAAAACCCTGAAGAATCCGATGAGATTATGGCTGCTCGTGCTGGGGTCGATGTTTCAGAAATGGCTCAGCTCAAAGAGGGGACACAACTCTTTACTATCGAGCAGAATCTTGAAGCCTTCAGTGACGGTAATTCCATGACCCATATGCCTTTTGCCGCTAAACAAATGGCGGACTTTATGGTTTCGGTTGGCTTTATTCCTGAAGCACCACCGTTAGAGCCAGTTTTAGATGATCAGTTTGTGCAGGCTTATGCAGAGAGTGCGAAGGAATAAGACAGAGTTGTCTTGACCTGTAGGGGCGTGGAAACCACGCCCCTAACCACTTTTGATTTTTTCTCTACAGATATCTTTTTGGACTCAAGCTCCACCATTCACTATGCAAAAAACTCGTCCCCGCATACTCAAGCCCAGCACGTTCTGGCGTTTGGTGGACGATATTCCCCCATCTTTGACCTGGACATTAATGGCGCTCTCGGTGATTGTCCCGTTTGTTGTCTGGGCAATTTTGGCCGGTTCTGGCCTAATTCCCTCCCGTTTTTTGCCCTCTCCCCTGAAGGTGGGAGAAGCATTTGTGTCTCTGTGGGAGCGCGGTTTTTTAATTAAGGATACCCAAGCCAGCATTTTTCGGGTCACGGCAGGTTTTGCCCTTGCGGCGATTGTGGCCACACCCTTGGGGATTGGCATGGGCGCTTTTGCCACGGTGCGATCGCTCTTTGAGCCGATTATTGGTATTTTGCGCTACATGCCTGCCCCCGCTTTTATTCCCCTTCTGATTATCTATTTAGGTATTGATGAAGCCCCAAAAATTGCGCTTATTTTCATCGGTACAGTCTTTTTTAATACCTTGATGATTATGGATGCGGTCAAGTTTGTGCCCAAGGACTTGATTGAAACGACCTATACTTTGGGGGGAAATCGTAAACAAATTCTGCTCCAAGTCATTACGCCCTATATTTTTCCGAATATTCTGGATGCGTTTCGCGTCAATATGGCAGCCTCTTGGAATTTAGTAGTCGTTGCTGAATTGATTGCTGCCAGCGAGGGTTTAGGTAAACGCATTGAGTTGGCCCGTAAATTTATTCGCACCGATGAAATTTTTGCCTGTTTGATTGTGCTGGGGATTATTGGTTTTTTGATTGATCTCGGGTTTCGTTGGTTACTCCGCATCACTTGCAAATGGGCCGTAGACTGATGCGATCGCGCTATTCATCCCGCGACAAAACAAGGCACAATAAGAGGGCTGTAATTTCTGAACTCTGCTGGCTATGACTGAGCTGCCTGTGCTCTCTTCAACATTTTTCTTGACCCTACTGATGTTTGTGGGGTTATGGTTTTTCATCCGTGCTTCGGTCAAGGAGCGTATTGAGCAAATGGAGTTGACCAGCGATCGCACCCCAGAGCAAATCTATCAAGCGGTGGTTCAATATTTTGAGCGGCGAGCCTATCAGGTGAGTGCCCTGGAACCGGGTCAAAATGCAGCTACCTTGGAAGGATTCGTGCGACCCAGCCTCTTCTTAGCGTTTTTCCTCTCATTTCTAGCAGCCTGCGGTTTGTTTTGCTTGGGTCTTGTGCTGGCCTATTTATTGCCTGCGTTGGGCGGCTGGACGTTGCTGGTGATGGCGATCGCGCCCGGTGCAGGGGTATTCTATTGGCGCAAGGCTGGCCGCGTTGAGCAGGTACAAATTAAAGTTATGCCTCAAGCTGAACAAGCCAATCAGCTTTGGGTGCAAGGTCACCGGGATGAGCTGGCGCAGTTGCGGCAGAATTTCGGTGCGATTTTGAGTGTGGGGCCATAATAGCCCCACACCTTGTGATCTCTAGAAATTAACGATCCCCCCTTCCCCTCTTAATAACTACTGCTTATACACAGCCTGAAAATCCTGAGCTAGCTTGTGATTCAGCCTCCTGAATCCCCCTAAATCCCTCTTTGCAAGGGGGACTTCAATGAACTTCCCCCCTTTCAAAGGGGGGCTAGGGGGGATAAAACGATAGTGTTAGGACTTGAGAACAATTCATGTATAAGCGGTAGCCCCTTAATAAGGGGGGTGACGCCGCAAGCGGCTGAGATAACTTAAGCATATAAGTTTGAGTGATATTCTCCCCCTTACTTAGACGCTTTGCGGCTTCCCGCAGATTAGGGGAGCGGCGTAGTCAGGGGGATCTCGTCAGCGCTGCTAGCTGTTTAGGTGGTCAGTCCTGCAATAATCTATCTCTACCATTATCCTTGAACTCCCCTCAATTCCCCACCGCCCGCTGGGTCGCCTTCCAAGCCCTTTGGCAAATTACCCGTCAGGACGCCTACACCGATGTGGCGCTCAACCGAGCCTTGCAACAGGCAAGCCAGAACAAAAACACCGAGCAACGACTAAATCCGCAAGATCGTGGCTTAGTGACCGAACTCGTTTATGGTTGCGTTCGTCGCCAGCGGACATTGGATGCGCTGATTGATCAATTGGGTAAACGTCCAGCCGCCCAACAACCGCCTAAACTCCGACTGGTGATGCATCTGGGCTTATACCAACTGCGCTATCTGGATCACGTGCCTCCTTCAGCGGCAGTGAATACCAGCGTTGATCTGGCGAAAGCGCTGCAACTCAAAAAATTAGCTGGTGTGGTCAATGGTATGCTGCGTCAATATCTCCGCGCTACTGAGGGCCAGTCAGATATCCTTAAACTCCCAACTGATCCAGTTGCTTGGCTGGGTGTTAAGCACAGCTTCCCAAATTGGCTAATTGCCCAATGGTCTCAAGACTATGGTTTAGAGCAAACGGAGCAATTCTGTGATTGGTTTAACCAACCGGCCACGATTGACCTGCGGGTGAACCCGTTGCAAACAACGCGATCGCAACTTCAAACCGACCTCAAAGCAGCAGGTGTGCTTGCCCAACCGGTTGCTGCTGCCCCCCAAGCCCTGCGTCTGGTGAGTTCACCAGGCGCGATCCCCAAACTGCCCGGATTCAATGCAGGTCATTGGACAGTGCAGGAGAGCAGTGCCCAACTGGTGACGCATCTGCTTGACCCTCAGCCAGGAGAAACGGTCATCGATGCCTGTGCAGCACCCGGCGGCAAAACCACCCATATCGCAGAGTTGATGCAAAATCAGGGTGAGATTATTGCCTGCGATCGCACCCCCCATCGCCTCAAAAAAGTCACCGCTAATGCTAAACGCCTGCAATTGGAGATCGTCACCACCCACAACGGTGATAGCACCCAAATAACCCATTGGCGGGGCGATCGCGTTTTGCTGGATGTACCCTGTTCGGGGTTGGGAACCCTACACCGCCACCCCGATATTCGCTGGCGACAAACCCCCGAGACGATCGCTGAATTAGCCACCTTACAAACCCAACTCCTCAACCAAGCCAGCACCTGGCTTAAACCCGGCGGTCATTTGGTCTATGCCACCTGTACGCTCAATCCTCAAGAAAACGAAGCGGTGATTAAGCAATTCCTCGCCACCCATCCCGATTGGGCGATCGCACCGCCTGAAGCTGAACAATTTGCTCCCTTCCGTTGTCCTGAAGGTTGGCTCAAAGTATTGCCCCATCAGCATCATATGGATGGTTTTTTCATGGTGGCGTTGGTACAAGGTTCGGAATAATGGATGGCTAGAATATTTGTGCTACGGTTTGAGCAGAACTGTACAATAATTGAGCGATTGGGGTAATCACAATGACCCTTACAATTGAGCAATCCTTAGGAGCAAAAACTTTAAGCGTTGAGGCGTTTCTGGCCCAGTATGGCAGTGACAATCGCTATGAATTAATTGATGGGGAGGTCTTTGATGTGGAACCCACTGGCCCTCATGAAGAAGTGGCAGGTTTGATTACCACCAAGGTTTGTGTGCAAATTGATCAAGCAAGTTTACCTTGGTTGGTGTTGCAACGGGGATTATTACGGCCAGCGCAAGGAGGAATGACGGCGTTTCGGCCAGATGTGATGGTGGTCGATCGCACAATGCTGGGTGAAGAACCACTCTGGCCCACCCAGTCAATTTTGACTCAGGGGCGTTCGCTGAAATTTGTGGCTGAAGTGGTTAGTAGCAATTGGCAAAATGACTATGCCCGTAAGCTGGAAGATTATGCAACATTAGGCATTCCAGAATATTGGATTGCTGATTATGCGGGGCTTGGGGGTGTGCGTTATATCGGCAAGCCGAAGCAACCCACACTTTCGGTTTGTACCTTAGTAGATGGGGAGTATGAGGTGCGACTGTTTCAAGGGGAAACAGCGATCGTCTCGGTCGTGTTTCCAGATCTAAATTTGACTGCAGCACAGGTGCTAAAGACGGGGAGTAATGAGCAGTTTGTTTAATCTGAGCTGGAATTACTTCATCATTTTCCTTCAGCTCAACTCGGCAATCGAAACACATCTGTAAAGATCGATCGCCCATCTGGACACCGAGCCAAATCAGGGGCATCATAAACCACCATCAAACTATCTTCGTAGCCCAGACAGGGGAACAATGTCAGCCCTTCAGCATTGTCTTGACCAGGATTGTAGGGTAGATCAAAGAGCCATTCCAATTCAGACGTTGCCTGGGGCCAGAGGGTATCTTGACGATGCTGGAGCAGATCGCGCAGGCGGAAGATTTGCAGCGTGCCCGGTAGCAACATGGTGGGGCCAGCCAGGATAAACAACTCGTTCTGATGGAGAAAAAGATCCCGAATCCCCAAGCCATTGAGATCCACAAAATGTTTCCGGTAGAAAACATTCTTGTCGAATTCTTTAAAACACAGCTCTCCGGGTTCACCCTCAGTTAGCTCTAGCTCCAAAATGATTGCCCAACCCCCCAGCACTGGGCCACGCAGACCCAGCAGAACCCGTTGACCTTGCACCGCTAAACCTTCAATATCAAAGCCATTATCTTTCGATGGCAGCCCGACCTTGAGAAACGGCCCGAGGTGCTCATCTTGCTTCAAACAATCCAAGAGCACATTTTGACTGGGACTTTTGCCAAGACAGGCGGCTGTTAAGCGGGGATGGTCTTTGGTTTTGTTACAGGACTGCACCAAGTTACCCTCGTGCACGGGAATCCGCGCCAAAAGATAGCGATTGGCATCTTGCTTAATTTTGGTCAGACGCTGGATATCTTTGTGGGCATTGGCTCCTGTTTTTTTCCCCTTGGGCTTTTTGCGTTTGGCGCTGTAGGAACCCGTCACCCAGAGATAGCCTGCGCTGTAGCTCAGGCCTTCAATATCAATTTCTGCCTCACTGTCCGCCAGTTCCAAATAGTCACCCAGATGGAAGGTCTGGTGGTCACCATAGAGGTTTGACCCCAGCGGCGAGAGGCGCTCTAGGCTTAAGAATTCATCGGAGCCGACCCAAAGGGAGCCATCTGGGCTAAGGGCGATCGCGGAGAGCTGATGGAGCAAGTCAGGATTGCTCTGGTTAAATTGCAGACGAACTCGGCTGAGGAGAAATGCGTTGGACATAAATTCAGGCGACCCGAGGTGTTGGGAGTGGGCAAAGGGGTCTTTATTCTATCGCTGATTTTCCAAGGCGTTTCAAGAGCCAACATTTGCTGTTGAGGGGGTTTGGGCTTGAGCAGCAGATTTTGCGGCAGGTTTTTCTGTATACATGTTGATTTAAATATTTTTGGTAACGCGGGCTCTGGACTACAGGCAATATAGAGGGTCGATTTTTGTCCGGAGTATTGGATAAATAAATCAACCCTCTCTAGTTTCCGATCGCTTAGTTTTCCCAGTAAGGAAAAGTTTTTTTAATTGCAACTTGTGCAACAGGACTAGGAAGTTTCCGATCGCTTAGTTTTCCCCGTAAGGAAAAGAGAAAACTGGGTTGAGTACAAGAGTCAGGCTGGCGATAGTTTCCGATCGCTTAGATTTCCCCGTAAGGAAAAGAATGTGTTTACATACGAACTTCCAACAGCGGAAGTAAAGTGGTTTCCGATCGCTTAGATTTCCCCGTAAGGAAAAGGCGCGGTAAAGCTATATTACAGTCATCTGACCCAGAGTTTCCGATCGCTTAGTTTTCCCCGTAAGGAAAAGCTGAAGATGCAACCCAGCTGATTGCGCAGCAAGGAGTTTCCGATCGCTTAGATTTCCCCGTAAGGAAAAGAATGTGTTTACATACGAACTTCCAACAGCGGAAGTAAAGTGGTTTCCGATCGCTTAGATTTCCCCGTAAGGAAAAGGCGCGGTAAAGCTATATTACAGTCATCTGACCCAGAGTTTCCGATCGCTTAGTTTTCCCCGTAAGGAAAAGCCGAAACGGCCTTACAGGATATAGCCCAGCAATTGTTTCCGATCGCTTAGTTTTCCCCGTAAGGAAAAGGGGAGAAGAACAAACGGACGGTGCAGCAGCTAGCTGTTTCCGATCGCTTAGTTTTCCCCGTAAGGAAAAGGGGTTCAGCAGTTACCTCCCGGACAGGGTGCTCCCGTTTCCGATCGCTTAGTTTTCCCCGTAAGGAAAAGTGGCAGTCATCAGAACTTGGTGATGGTGGTTTTGTGTTTCCGATCGCTTAGATTTCCCCGTAAGGAAAAGTCGAGCAATTGCAAAATGCTCCAGAAGGTGACTATAGTTTCCGATCGCTTAGTTTTCCCCGTAAGGAAAAGGGTGGATGAAGGTATTCTGGTCTGTTCCTCTTTGGAGTTTCCGATCGCTTAGTTTTCCCCGTAAGGAAAAGCCTTCCATATCTCAGATTAGAATTTAGGAAGGAGGCTTTGTTTCCGATCGCTTAGTTTTCCCCGTAAGGAAAAGTTTAGCTGACAAGCTAGAAAAACCGGAGAAGATTTTGGGTTTCCGATCGCTTAGATTTCCCCGTAAGGAAAAGCGTGTAGTTGTGGTCTCTTCGGAGGAACCTCATATAGTTTCCGATCGCTTAGATTTCCCCGTAAGGAAAAGCCTTAGCGTGAGTTTCTTAGCTTCAAAAGCACATGCTAGTTTCCGATCGCTTAGATTTCCCCGTAAGGAAAAGTGACAATGGGCGTCGTATTCTCGGGCAGGTTCTTGAGTTTCCGCTCGCTTAGTTTTCCCCGTAAGGAAAAGCGAGATTCCCGATCATTTTAAGTCAAGCTTTTTTCTGTTTCCGCTCGCTTAGTTTTCCCCGTAAGGAAAAGATCTTAAGCTTAAGCGATAAGCCAGTTTAGGTCGTTGTTTCCGCTCGCTTGGTTTTCCCCGTAAGGAAAAGTGACGATTTGTTATCCACTATACCGGAATTAATTTGTTTCCGCTCGCTTAGTTTTCCCCGTAAGGAAAAGCTTTGTGGCATACTCACAACCTGGTGCAGACCCGTTTCCGCTCGCTTAGTTTTCCCCGTAAGGAAAAGCGTTTTCGACTACGCTCCCCACACCTGCATCTAAGTTTCCGCTCGCTTAGTTTTCCCCGTAAGGAAAAGCGTCGCGCGATTGTGAAAACCTATGTGAGCGCCCTTGCGCGTTTCCGCTCGCTTAGTTTTCCCCGTAAGGAAAAGCTCTGTGGCAATGCATCCCCCAGGAGACGGTGGCCCGTTTCCGCTCGCTTAGTTTTCCCCGTAAGGAAAAGCCATTGTGCATTGGACACTGGAATGCGGACAAGAGTTTCCGCTCGCTTAGTTTTCCCCGTAAGGAAAAGTTATAGCGACAACGCCGCAAAGTTTGCTGCAAACGAAGTTTCCGCTCGCTTAGTTTTCCCCGTAAGGAAAAGTTTTTTACCAGCTCAAGTGAACCGAACAAGATCAGAGTTTCCGATCGCTTAGTTTTCCCCGTAAGGAAAAGGCTTGGGTTTTGAAACCTTTGCTGTGTCAGCATTGTAGCACCCCATTTCCGTGGGATAGCTAAAAAGACTCTAAAAATGTGGGAATCTTTCTCAATAAGCTCTGTGCTCAATAGCTGTAACCTAGAAATCATGCGGTCTCCGTGGGATAGCACGAAAGAATGCGGGTTTCAGCCATTCTCAACTTCCCACGGCTTTTGGAGATATTGGGCTTAAATTTATGTTATGTGCTGAAAAGACTGGGTTTTTGGAAGACTGTGACCGTATTTAGGACTTAGTCCCCGATTCTGACTGTATTCTGCTACTGTGGATTGAGTTGAATCGCTGTATCCCTTTCCCTGATTAGCTTTTGACGATTTTGAGTAGTCTACCCCGATTTAATCACGACAATCGAGGCCAAACTGACCTTGAAGATTGCCTAAGCCGTCAGTGCTCGCACAATATAGATGGGCTCAATAACTGTGCCGCAAAGAGAAGCTAATGCTCTTGTGCTATCAGGGCTGATTCCCCTCAACACGCTGTCTAATCGTTATCCAAGGATTGATAATCTTCTGGATCATAGCCAATATCGCCGATGAAGCAGAACGAGAGGGCGAGGTTAAAGTTCGACTCTTCCAAATCCAATAACTTCAAATCCATAGGCTTAATCAGTTTGTTAACATCATTTTTGAATTTTTCAGCTTCCCGTCGTAAATAAGGATCTTTGATACTGTTGAGATAGAGCAAAGAAGGGTTTAATGCCGGGTTGAAATATTCCGAAAGGGTTTGATTTTTTAAGGCTTCGTCTCTCAGATAAGCCCGTTCTTCGTAAAAGCGTGCAATCTCGGCAAATACATCACGAATAAATATGGGGTATCGCCCAGAGAGGACAAGCATGATTAAAATCACTTTCTGGATGTCTTTAGCTTGAGAGTGGCGATCGCGCTGAGAACGGAACCAAATAATTTTGAGAATTTTGTAGATGTTGATCAGTCGCTTGGCAGTCCGAGGGGATAAATCAACTTCTCTACAATAGTTCCAGAGTTCGTCGAGTTCTTCAGTGGTGAACTTCACCACTTCTGGCAACTGCTGTTCTGAGTCAGGGCGCTCAGGCTCATCTTCCAACAAGATCGGTTCACTTTCCTGTTCCGGCGCTTCACTGGTCGGCAATTGAATATCTGTCTGCGCAATGGTTTCTTCCTTCTCTGGAGCAATAATATTTTCATCGCCAATCGTTGCTCTGAGATAGTCCTTCAAGGCATCGCCTGTAATTGGACGGGTGCGATAAGGAATCTGAATAATTTTTTCGAGGTAGTCAATCCCTGAAGGGTTGCCGCGACGTTTAAGCACACCCTGGTAAGCCGTTTCTAAAGCTCGGGCAATGTAGCGATCGTCCAGCGCTAGCACCACAATGAACAGCGGCGTGTTGATGAGGAGCTGAACGGCTTCCAACACATCCACCACTCGGTCTGGGGGGCAGCGATCGAGGTCATCGATGTAGAGTACAACCCGAGCTGGCCCTCTAGGGAAAAGGTCTTGAATATGCGCTTGGGGTTTTCCTTGTTGGGGCGTAACTAACCGTTGAGACAAACCCTGGAGGTCGTGACTAACCTGATGGATTAAGCCCAGACGCTTTTCATAGGAGCCCTCTTGGAGGCGATTATTGACAAAATCGAGTAGGGAGGACTGGCTAGCGAGCAAACCCACTTGACGACGCTTCTGCTCGGCTTGGAGCTGGAGTTGTTCAACATCCTGAACCAACTTCAGAATTATTTTGGAGTTCTGCGCTTTTTGCAGATTCACTTGGTAATTTTGCTCTAGCTTGGCTTGAGCCTGCTGCACGCCCGTGAGGTACTGCCTGGCCAAACTCCACAGTTTTGGGAGTAAGCCTATCGTAATTGGCGCTGAAACGAATAGATGTTGGATGTAAAAACGGGCGATCGCAGCGAAGGCTTGAACCCGTTGTGCCCAAACCGCTGACGCACCAATCGTAACCAAACCAAGCAATGCCCCCAAGCCCAGCAATATCCGTTTTGGTGATTGTCGGCAAAGCTGGAGAAGAGACCTCACATTTTCGACCTTTTCAGGCTCAATCCCTAAGATTCGATAGGCTTGGTTAAGGACAGGCTGCCAAATAATATTGACTTGTTCACCCTCACGGTGTTGCTGGGCCGACAGTTCAGCCTGCTTCATCTGGCGCTCCAAATCTGCCTCAACCTTAGAAAGGTTCTTCTCAATAGCCGCCAACTCATCACGATCGCGCTGCCGCAGGTCACTTAGTTCTTGCCAAATCACCCCTTGATTTCGAGAATAGGCCGTGATTTCTCGCCAAATCAATAAGCCTAGTGGTTGGAGATTGCTTTCAATCAGCTGATCTCGCGCTTCGCTTGTGAGTTGGCTATCCACTGCTCTCCAGAGTTCACCGCCGGCCAGTACTGCTGCATTGGCTTTGTCTTGAGCTGCTTGCCAGATAGTTTGCAACTGTGAATGGGAGGGTAATTTGTGGCGATCGCCGAAAAAGCACTGTGCTGCATCCTGAAAATCCTGGCGATAATTTTGCTCCCATGCTTCATCCGCTAATGTCTGCCAGGTTTTGGGTAAAAACAGTTCAAAAGCAGAAAGGTTTTTTCTCTCCTGTTGTTTGGCTTCGATCGCTGGTAGAGGGTCTGTGCCATCGAAGAGTTGGGTGATGGCATACTTGATTGCGATCGTCTCGCGCAGATGCTGCTCAATAGTGAGCTGTTGGTTGAGTTCATAAAAGATAGTTTGCATCAAGCTCGACCAGAGGTCGGCTTTAGCATAAGTCCAGGAGTTAAAGTAAATCTGGTAGATATGACCCACATAGGGAGAGGGTTCATCACCCCAAGCCTGCTTTGCAGGGATAGGCTTTTGAGCGCGATCGCTGAGGTATTGCTGCATCAGATGCATCACAAAAGATTTACCACTGCCCCAGCCGCCGAGAACACCGACTGAGAGAGGCGGGGTGAGGTTGCGCATGGCCAAAACCTCAGCGAGGGCATGGACTTCCAGTTCAATATTAAGTAAATCTTTGCCTGTAGCAGCATCATTACTAACGCTGGGGGGAATTAGGTTCTCTCGATTAGTCCCTCTAAAAGCTTTAGCTACATCTCTTATAAAAACTCTTGCTTGATTTTGTTTGAGCCTTCTTGGATCACGAATCTCCCACAAATTACAGTACTTAAAATACTGATTTTCTTGCAAGTATACCAAGGCATTTCTCATCGCAGGAGTCCCAGAAGAAATGTTCAATTCAACACGTCCTCCAGGACTCAAAGTATCCTTGATTTCGTTGGCGTATCGACGAACAACTTTAATAGCTTCATCAGTATTTGTCGGATCACTTGAGAGAATCTCACCGACCGAAGAGATTTCAACTGTTATATCTGAAAGATCTTCATCCGAAGTGATATACTCCCGAGTTTTGATTGCATTCAATTCAGTGCTTCCTTCACCCTCGGTATATAACAGTTTAACCAAACTAGCCTCAATATCTCTTTTTTCAAGTTCTCTCAATAATGTAATAATTGAGCCTTCTGACTTATCTTCTGCTAATGGATCTCGAAGTCCAACGAATGAAAGGAGAATACTAGGCATAAAGAATGAATATCTATTAAGCTATCTATAAAAATACTCTAAAACAAAAAACTTTTACAGGTAGTCTCCTTACAAAACCACTCTACACTGTGATTAAATATATTGTCTAAGTAATTTATTCTCTCTTCAGGAAGGAATCGCCACTCTGTTTTAATATCTTTTGAGCCGAAATCAAATCCATTATCCATCTCTACATTCAGTAAGTCACTCACCAAACAACACTCTTTTAGCTCTTTCCAAAGCATGAATTCTACTCTCAACTGCTCTTTTTTTTGATTTTGATTGGAGATTATTTCTTGAAGAGATATGAATTTTGAGCGAATAATATTTTCGGCTCCTTCTCCATCTGTTTGTCCTATGAATAGGTGAATTTTTACTATCGTTGGAGATTTTTTCTGCACATGTGTAGACATATCGATTATATTTGTTATATTTTTTGCTAGTGAGTTACCTCCTTTGAGTAGTCTCTCAAAGAGCTTGTTGTCAATAATTATTATTTTTTTTGAGTTCTGGAATGTTAATCTTAGATGCTTCCTGTATTCTGTGGATTTCTTGCCAAAAACAATCTTATTGGACAATCGTTTGCATTTTATATTTTTGAGTGCATTGTCGATAGAAGTGACATATTCATATCCCAGGAAACGTTCGTTCGTTTTTTTTGTTGTGACAATAGAATCAAGGGCATATGGCTTTATACTTAATATCAATGATTCCTCGCACCAATCTTCATCATATCTGAACTCTTCTTTTCGAAACCTTCTCACAACAACAAGTCTTTTTTTATTTCTTAATTGAGCGATCAGTTTTTGAATCTTTAACCTTGACATACCACTATATTTCTCACTTAAAAATCTACTCCACTGACCATCACACAGATCGTAGACTACAGCATTATCCTTGACTAAGATTAAAATCTCATCAAGATTTTTATCGAACACCAATGGAGTAATGCAGTAAGCCAGAGTAAACATGATTAAGCTTGATTGTAAATTGACTTATTAGTAAAAATAAATATTTAATCTGTTTTCAAAATATCTCCTTCTAAAAATCGACTTAGTTTTAACATTGAGGAAATAGTTCATTGAATCCTTCTTCAAAAAAGCCATTTGGCCAAGACTTGAGCAATTCTCCTCTAGCATTAAGTTCCATTTCGCTAACTATACTTTCGCTAGTATTAGCATCTTGCTGAATGTAAAGTACACAAATATCTTTGGTCTTAACTGGCAGCCTTCCCTGCTCAAGATCTCCATCATATGTTTCTCTCATTCTTCGCATGATTCTTAATAATAAATGTTCACTATGTGTTTCTATTATGAAAGTATTATTGGATTCTCCTAATGCTGACTCAATAAATAAATCTCCCAACTCAGTCTGTAGAGCTGGATGTAAATGCAATTCTGGTTGTTCAATAAGAATCACACTGTTCATTGACACAACACTTTGTGTGATTACGGGTAAAACCTGACTTACACCAAAACCAACATCTAATAAACTCACACTGATTCCATCACGAACTAGCCGTACTGTATTAACACCTTCCATAGACAATTCGGGATCACTTGATGTTAGACTCACAGTCTTTATTTCATAGTCAATATTGAAGGATTTGAGTTTCTTGTTCACCCGATCTAGTAAATTTTCTTTGTTTTTAGAGATGAGATTCATCATGAGCTTTCCTGATTTTCCTACCTGAGCACCAGAATATTCTTTTGAGATATACAAGCGTTCTGGATAATCTCTTAATGGTCCAATATATGTTAATTCCTTGATCGCTCCAGAAAAAATCTCGTAAAGAGACTCGGTAATCTTTTTAAGGAATTCATAGATCTCAATACCTCTATAAAGATCTTCTAATAGGTCGTTTTTCTTGCTCGGCTTATTATAAGGTAAAGAGATATATCGCCTTGGCAAGAAATGATTGATTTCGATAGAATCTGAATTTTGGTAATGCTCTACAAGAGAGTTGAGTATACTTTTTAAGTCTGTTTTTCCAGAAAATGACTTTGCTAAGCTACATAATTTTTCCAAAAATTCTATTTCCAAATCAATGAATTCCTGGATGCTCTCTTTGCTTTTCCTTTCTTTTTCTTTTGCTCTTTTTATTTCAATGTTTTTCGCTTCTTTCTTTTTTTCTAATTCTTTTATTTCACGATCCAAACTTATTCTTTCCTTTTTTCTGTCTTCAATAATCTGCTTCTGCTCTTTATTGAGAGTATATTTCTCTTGGAGAATTTTGAGTATTTCATCTCTCTCCAACTCCAACTCCAACCTTTTGGCTATGTGCTGTTCTTTCAACTTTTTCTCTTTCTCTAATTCTTTTATTTCTTCGGCAATACTTTTGTGTTCATTTTCTTTGCTTTCGATGAAAATTTCATGCTCTTTTTGAAGAGAATACTTCTTGCTGAGGCTTTTGATTATTTTGTTTTTCTCTAAGCCTAGTCTTTTGATTTTTTCGCTTTTTTCTTTACTTGATTTACTTTGATTAAGAGCCTTCTCTTTTTTGGATTTCAGTTCTTCTATTAGATCGATTTTTTTAAATATCTCTGCCTTGACTTGCTTGACAATATCTTTTTTTGACTCTATTTTTTCTGCCAACTCAAACTCTTCATTTTCTTTCGGCTTATCTTTTACTTCTGAACTTTCTAAGAGTTCTTGATTTTTTAATTTCAGATTTTCTGTTAACTCTAAAACATCATCTCCATATTCAACATATTCTTCCTCTTCCAATATTCTGAGTTTAGATTGTTTGTTCTTCTCACTTATAAACCTCTCTAGTTCTTGATCTAGATTTTGATTGAATCTCCTAAGGATAATGTACTCATTTTCCTCAAATATTTTTTTCCATAGAGGATGATTCGAATTCAGTTCAGAAACCCAGAGCTTTTTGTCCAAATCACTTCTCTTGGTGTATGTTGTTAGACTTTCCTCGCTCTCTCCACAAAACATTTTTATGGATTCTATCGTTATATCTTGGGAGCCATTGAAATTGATTCGTATATGTAAAGAGATTGGGATTTTCTCACTAACTGAATTTTTTCCTCTTGTATTTGTAAGCTCTCTTAAAAAGAGACCGACTTTTTTTTCGTCAAGATACGATATATCAATACCAAATTCCAGAACAAATTCAAGTACTCTATCTTTCTGATGCTTGTGAATTAACTCAGAGTAACTACCCAGATCAATTAATGAACCTTTTGGGAGTAATGCGGTAGTACCCGCTTTCGACTCATCTACTGTTTGCTTGAGCAATACTAGAGATTGTAATATAGAGCTTTTCCCAGAAGAGTTTTTTCCATAGAGCAAAGTAATTGGTTTGATTGGAATAGTTGCCAATCCACCAAATGCCTTGAAGTTGCTAATTTTGTATCGTTGTAAACGATTTGGCTTTTGATTATGCATTTTGTCTACAATCGTTGATTAGATCTTATTTAATTAGTCCTTTGGGACAGGCAGCGGAAACAACTTCTTAAACTCATCAGCATTATTCTTCAACACCTGCAAATACCGCAACCGAATATTCCGCTCCGTTAGCTTCTTCGCCCCAAACACCGTCACAATCTGAAAATCCCCCATATCTGCAACCCAAATCGGGGAAGGCTTAACGCCCTTTTGAACCTGCCCACATAAATCGCCCACATATTCCCCATTTACCTTTAACCCCTCACTGTGCAACTGCGCCAGCGCATAAGGCTTACCATTATCTGACTCCCCACTCACCGCAAAGATATAACAATTTTGGTCGATCGCCTCCTGCCAATCCCCCGCCGTCACATCCGGCAGGCCCCGAAGCTGACACGTTTCACCCGACAACGCCGCTAGATGCCGATAAAACCCCCGTAAGCATCGCTGAAACACAGGTACAAACGCGCTGGGGTCTTCAGGTAGCTCCGAGAAATCATGCTGACCTTCACCCTCAAAATATTGGAAGGTTGAACCCCGCCACCAGGGGGCTCGCTCTCGGTTTTTGCGCGAATAACAGGGCCGTCGTGCTCCTTGTCCAATCCCTCCCAAGTTAAACATCAACCAGGTGAGAGTGGTGCAAAGCTGTTCCACATCTTTTGCACTACTCTTGGGTGTTTCGGTCGAGAGCGCCAGGGTTAATGTCCCTTCCTGCTCACCGCATTTATCCCGCTGACCATCACGGGTGGGTCGGGGTTCCTTTTGAGTAACCTTGCCATCGAGCATATTTACCCGCACATAACCATAGGCTTCAAAAAGCGGTTGAATTCCCCCAAAGAGTCTAGCTTCCAAAGTCTGGACTTGCTCCCCTTCTAGAACCCCCAATGCAAACGCCCGGAACCAATACCGCAGCATTGACTTAAACGCCGTGGGGCGAACTTCTGCCTGAGGCTGCCCGCGCATCTGCCATTCCTTGCGTCGCTCATTCCAATTCCACTGGGTAAACCGTTGATGCCCGTGAATAAGCTGACCCTCTAGTGACCAATTAATTCGCAAGAATGTTTGCAAGTCAGCACGATCACCTAACCTCAGCAACTGTCCATATCCTGTATTAACTTGTGCACCAATACCTGACTTAAGACCATCAATTAGCCATTGCTTAACCTTTTTTAGAATTTCTTCTATCTCTTGTACTGGGCAGGTACTACTCGGACATAATCCTATTAGAAACCCAGGTTCCTGTAGTGATAAAAACGGATTCGGGTTAGGTCCATAAGTAGGCTGGTTCTTCTCCCAGCCCCAAATATTATTTGCCATATCCATTGTTAACCCCCCCGCATTGCTCGGCACAGGATAGGCATCTAGAAATGTGACCTTGCCCATGTGGTCATTCTTTCCTTCAGGTTCAAGATGCCCAAAGTACGGAGCGATCGCCAGCTCCGCATCTTTCCAGTCCCACTGCGGATTTTTCGCCAATGCTTCCCGCAACGCCTGTGTCCGCGCTACTCCCCGCAATGTGGACGAGGGAATATAAGGCATTCCCAGTGAGTCAAATGCAGGGAGTAGAATACTTTCTGGCCCGCGATGGCCACCCACTCGAATCCGCCAAGGGCAAATAACTTGGAACGTATTCCCTTTGCCAGCAATCAGTTCCGTGCGTTTAGTGAGGGTGCTGAGGCGATCGCGGTAATTTGCGCCCTCCGTAGCCATCTGCAAAATTTGCACCTTGGTGCCATCTTTATACTTATCTCGCTCCGGCTCCCGCATCCAGCGCAGATATTCCACAAAACTGGCGGTAGGGTTGGGCTCTGGTTCGTTATCCGGGTTGAGCCAGGGGGAAGGCGGCGGGTTGCCACTGTTGTTGCTCTGGCGATCGCCCCCTTTTTTGCTGGGCTTTTTCCCCGCCTTGCCAGAGGGTTTGGGTTTCTTATTCAGTTTCGGAGCACGTCGCCAGACAGGGTTATTCATAATTTCAACGGTGGGGCAATAACGAGTAGTACAGAAGCTAAATCAAATAGGCTTTGAGGTTTCTTGTGGGTCTGGAGCTTGTGCCCCTTCCAAATCGGCATAAACAGCATTAGCCCAAAACGCAAATTCATTCGCCAGCTCAATGGCTAAACCGGTTAAGCCTAAATATTGATCAGCGGGCAAACCCACGAGATAGTTCAGATCCAGCTTTTGGTCTTTCTCCATACCCAAGAGTTTTTTAAGCTTCTTGAAAAAGATCTCCACTACTTCTTGGCGACCTTCTTGGCTTTTGAGCACTTTTTCTTCCGCCTTCAGGCGCATTAACCCCCAGGTTGAAATATAGGTATAAAGCTCCTGGGCTTGATTTTTTTGATCTTTGCGTCGCGCTTTTTTGCCCTTATGATCATCGCTGAGTTTTTGCAGAGCTTTAAAGGCATATTTATTGAGAGTTCTAGGGTCGAAGGAAGGCATTTTATTGAGGGTTTTATCAGTGAGGGTTTTCTGTTGAAACCCCCTTAATAAGGGGGTCGGCGTAGCCGGGGGGATCTCGCTTACGCCGTAATTAGAGCATTGCTTTCATAGGCACAAGCCTAAGTGAAACTCTGGACAAAACCACGACCCAAGCTCTCTTGACCCCCAATTTGCAAAATGTCTTGTTTTTGTAACAGTTCAGTGAATTCCGTTAAGGGTTCAGGTTCACCTGCTTTAGCGGGAGCCGCCGTTAACCCCCAGGGGAAATACATCAACGTATCCGGTGGGATCGCCTCTTCATAACGGAAACCACCATCAACGGTCTTGCTAGAGTCGAGTTTGATCTTCACCTGTCGCCAGAGCCCCATCTGAACGACTGTGGCACAATGCTGATCGGGTAGTACCAGAACCCGTTGAATGGTTCGAGCTTCAGGACTTTTTGGCAAAGCCTTCTGCCAGTTCTCCCAAGCGATCAACTCATCACTTTTGAAGATGGCATCTTTGAGATAAACCTGAGTGTCTTTATCTTTAAAACTGCATTGATATTCTTGGATATCCAAAGTGTTGCCCGTTAGGCGGGCATAACGGTTGAGTAGCAGCGGACAACTAATCCAAATCACACCATGACTTAGGGAAGGAATCGGGAGCCACAGGATTGAACCATCGCCAATCCAGATATTGCCTTGGGTTAAGTTTTCGCTGCCATCAGAAAGCTTACCCTTTTCCAGTTCATTCCCAAAAAGGCGATCGCGCTTTTGTTTCTGGGCTTCACCCAAACTCGCTCGCAGCCGTCCCCGAATGGTACTGGAGGGAATATAGGGGAAATTTGTGTGGGATTCACGGGCAATACCCAGCAAATTACCTTCTTGGGTAGTGCCGCCAGTGTGGAGCGGCGCGATGAGATACAGATGTTGCAAATAAATGTTCATGACAATGGATAACGTAATTGTGGACGCTCAATTCAAGACAATGTTTAGGTTGAGTTCGGCTCTACAAAAGGCAGCCAGAGCAGCTCAGAATACCCCAACTCTCGCCAACGTTTTGCCTTCGCTTTGCTTCGCTCAGAACCTTTATCCGGATTATCTTGATACAACCCTTCTGGCTGCGTGAGGTAATATTGGCTCCCGGCTGGAGCAGCAAAGACCTGGGGCGCAGGGATACTTTGGCCAACTTGCTCTTGCCGTTTTTCTTCGCACTCCCGAATTCGACCATTAATCAATAAGGGCTTGGCTGTAGCCACACTCACAAGGGAACCAGCGACTTGGTTGGGAATACCGGGTTTAGCGAGATTCCATTCCCATGGCCAAGCCCGACATTCTGGCCGAATCTTGCCATTTTTGCAGTGGGGATATTCAAAAACACCGGGGGTCACGAGGTAAGCGATCGCCCGCCCACCCGCTGAAAAATTATCTTCTGAGAGGGATTGCAACTCCGCCCACTGGCCATCCAAATCTGTGCAACGTTCTACCACAACCTGATGTCCTTCGCCCCCCAGACGCATGGTAACTGGCGTTTTAAGTTCTTGGTTTAAACCAATAGCTAAACTCCAGCCTTGCGCCATGCGGATGGCGTTTTCCACAAAATAGCCATCCTCTGCCTTGACCTGACGTTTATCCTTTTCAAGAGTATTGTGCGATCGCGTTTCCACCTGCCAAGGCTCATCGGGCTCATCCTCGGGTCTGAGCCAATCATCTTCTGCAATCACGTCATCTTTTAAGTATTTTTTGATGACCTCCCAAGGGAGATATTTGCGATAGTCAACGTCTTGATGCTTGTTCTCATCAGGGGGGGGCAGCCAGGATGGTCGAACTAGCATTTGAGGTTGGTTCCTGTCATTGATGACGTGGCACATGGGATTTTTTTCATCCCACGGCAGAGGAACCAAAGGGGATGGCTTAACATGACCCAAAGGAGCCGGGAAGTATAGTGTCTTTTCCGCTTGGCGAGTGTTGCCCTCCTTACATAGAAATGGCCCAGTAATTTCAAAACGAGTTTTTGGGGGTTGGTTAAACAAGCTCCAAATTGCCCCCGAAATCGCATGGCCATTGGGTGGAAAAACACTCCCCGCCCAAGCCCGTTCACCAGGAGTAAAGGGTTTGGCATCGCGGAAGAGCAGGATATCGAGGGGTGTGAGGGTATACCAATACATTGATTTAGAGTTCAGGATTCAGGGTTGTCGAAGACCGACGGTTAAGCGGCGGCGGACTGAGGGGTTGGTGGGGTGTTTGGATTGCTTTCAGCTTTTGGCAAGGCAATCTTACGCTTGCGTTTAACAAAGGCAGCAAGTTTGAGCCAGTTTTGAAGGGCAAAATCAGGATCTGCATTGGTACACCACATCTGGCCCATCCAATTCGTCAACTGAGTTTGAAAGGCACGGGCGGTTAATTCATCCAGTTGGTTAAGTTGTTCCCGGCGATCGCAGAACCCATTCACCCAGAATGTGATCGCGGCTTCCTTGGGAATGGAATGCTGCTCTAAGACCTGAGCCGCTTGCTCGAAGAGGGAGGGGTCAAGGTCGTAGTCATCGACAAGGTGACGCCAAATCTCGAAGGCCGCAAACTTGCAGGTGGCTTTGAGGATATTACCGCTGCCGTAGATCACCCGGACTTGTACCGCATCTTTGCGATGGGTTCGCTCTGAGAGTTCCCCCTGTTTAAGACCAAAATACTGATGCTTTTTGGCTTCCTCTTCAGCCTCCCAGAGGTTTTCGAGGGCGATCGCCAAAGGAACAGAATGATGAGCGAGCACTAAACCAAAGCTGATGCTAGCCTGTTGACCCATCGTAAAGAGAGGTCGCTGCGGTAAGTGCTGCGGACGTTTGCCTTTGTTTTCATCCCAACGCCAGTAATCTCCCTGATTATCAAACTTACCCTTGGGGTCTTGATCCCCCCGGCAGCATTGCCGCACATCCCAGAGCCAAGCGTCCCATTCCCAGAGGTTGGTGTAAGCCAGCACATCATCACCGCCACCATAGATCAGCCGTCCGGCGTAGCGTTCTTCAGTGAGGTAGGGTAGCAATTGGTTAGAAAAGTCAAGCAGGGCACGGGAGAGGGCGCTGTGGGTGGAGGGGCCCATCCGTTTTTGAACGTTGCCCAAGGCTTGTAATGCGGCGGCGATCGCCCCATCCAAACCCTCTGCGGCATTTTGAGCCAGGTATTCGCTATAGGGCTGCATCTTCTTGCCCTTGAGCCATTCGTTCATACCGTCCCCATCCCCGGCGGCGATCGCGTACCAGTCCGTGGGGTTGTTGTTGGGATAGCGGGTATCGATCTCACCTTGAAGACTATTGAGAATCGACCGCTTTGCAGTTAGCTCTGTAGCAGTTGGCTCTTTCTTACGAAGCTCCTGCAATTCTTTTTGTACCTGCAATTCTTTTTGTATCTCATCATCAGGCACATCTTCAGTCAGCCAACCTGCATTGAGTAATCGAGGATGATAGTGCTGGGGTCGATTATCGGCCCAAGGGACGCCCCATTTATTCGGCATATCTTCAATTACGCCCTCTGCCCAATGGAATTGCTGGTAGAGGTCTTCACAGGTCTGCTGGAAGTGCTGATTATGGGCAGCGTATTCGTCAGGATGATTGTCTTTGTGATATTTCAGGTAGCCCGCTGCTCCAGATGTAAGATCAGGGTAAGCGGCTGTAATCTTAATGGACTGGAGTTGCAAGACTGCTTTTAAGGTTTGTTCGCGGCTCAAGGTGCGTTTAACGGTTTCTGTCGCATTCAGCTCTTCAGAACCATCAAAGCGACCTGCTTTGCGCTGCCATTTTTGGCGTGTTTCCCCTTCTGTGACCCAGTTACTGAGTTCTTCGGAGTTGATTTTCTTCTGTTTGCAAGCATCGGGGAAAACAACAGGGCCAAGCCCGGAAATTGTAGAGCGGGGGCCAAAGGCAGTGGGCAGAGACCAGTTGCGGGCGTTTTTGACGGAGGTGAGGGAGAGGCGGAGTTGGTCAAAGATGCCAGCCCACCAGGAACCAACATTAACCGTTGTACCCACCTCTCCTGCCACAGCTTCGATAAATTGCTGCTCAGCTCCTGCTGGGGGGAACATCGCTCGATCCTTTGAAAGACTGAAGGCTGTATTCTGCGCATTTGCCCAAACCTCATCAATTTTGCTCTGCCCTTGTATTTGTAGGGCTTCACCCGTTGCACCGATGGGAACTGCTGACCAATAGGTTTGCCATTGGGCTTTGAGCCAGCCTTCCCAGGTGCTATCAGACTGCTGGAGGTCTGGCATCCAGTTAGAGGTCTTGAGTTCTTTAAAGACCTCACGCGAAAGCAGGAGCCATTCTTCTTTGAGCGTGCCCACAGCGCATTGGGCTGCTTTTTCGACACGCCCTTGAGGCAGCACCAAGACCAACACATTGGGGAAGCCTGCGGTGAGGAGGCGACGGGCTTGGCGAGAGTTGGTGTTTTCAGGGAGCCATTCGGTAAAGTCGGCTGATGCGGCATATTGTTGCTGCAACCAATGGTCAATCAGCGGCTGGCTATAGAGGCTTGGGTAGAGCAAGGTGTCTGGCCCATATTTTTTAGCCAGCTTCCAAGCGACTTTGGCGGAGAGGTAATGCAAAATCCATGACCCGGCCCAGAAGTCGCGCATTTTGCGGCTGGCTTTGATGACCTCCTGGACGGGGCTAAATGTTACGGAAAGGAGGTAGGGGCGATCGCTTTCTTCTTCTCCATATCCAGCCAGTGCGCCACTCAGGGCAGCGGTGATGCTGGTATGGCTCCAGATGGAGGCATCCGGTAGGCGATTGTCCGCAGGGAGCAGGTGAAACTGATGGCCCCATTCCTGTTCAACTTTGTTGGGGAGGCAGCGCCAGAGCCACCAAAAGACTTTTTGAAGGTCTTCCTCTTCATTGCGGATCTGCTCGGGGATAAAGGTGTCGCCTTGGGTTTGGGGGTGCTGAAACTGGAGCTTGGGGATTTTTGCACCGGAGAGCAGATGGGTAATATCGAGTCCGTCTTCTCCATCAATGGTGTTGGGCAGATAGCTCAGAGCGGCGCGATCGCTAGCTGCGGCAATATGGGGGGCTTGTTGAATGGCAGGGGTGGGTTGCCAGTCGTGCATACAGGCAAGCTGTTGACAAAGGTTGTTGGGGGGCGAGAACAGCGCTTGAAGGACAGGGTTTTGCAGCAAACCCCAGATTTTGGCTTGCCAGTACTTGTGGGACATAAGCGAACCTGCTACGAAGACGGTTTTGACTGTTCACAATCTTGGCGAAAGTTTTTGAAAACTGGCATGTCAATGCAATGATTATTCGTTTTTCGCAATTTTTAGCAAGGTTTCTTTGTTTTAGTTCTACAACCTTGAGTTATTTGCTATCGTGATTCTTCATTATTCGAGAGATTTTGTACTTTGAGGAGTTCAGTTTTGCTTTTTCCACTGATTTAGAGTTTGCCATTTTTGTGAACGGCTTATCCCAAGGAAATCCAAATCAGCTCATTTAAAAGGGTAAAGGCAGGTTTTAAGCCTGCCTTTATCTATTATTGGCGATTGCTTTTTTGATCTGAAAGAAAATCCCTCGTGGATTTCAGAGTGATTTTGAGCGAAATGTGTTTCCGATCGCTTAGATTTCCCCGTAAGGAAAAGTTATTTTATTATGTTCGATTGGTACATATAGAATCGTTTTCGATCGCTTAGTTTTCCCCGTAAGGAAAAGTTTATTGGACCCTTTGCCTCGAAAGAGGCAGCCATTGTTTCCGATCGCTTAGTTTTCCCCGTAAGGAAAAGGGTCGGTGGCGACATCGGCTACGAGATGAACACCATTGTTTCCGATCGCTTAGTTTTCCCCGTAAGGAAAAGTGCACTTGCTGAAATGGCAACCTTAGGATTAAAAGTTTCCGATCGCTTAGTTTTCCCCGGAAGGAAAAGGAGGTAGCAATTGCCGCTATCCAAGAGGGGGTGTCGTTTCCGATCGCTTAGTTTTCCCCGTAAGGAAAAGGATTTTCTGGATGCGGACATCGTGATATCAGCCTATCTCATGTTTCCGATCGCTTAGTTTTCCCGGTAAGGAAAAGTCGGAGGGCAAGTGGCTCTCTCTGACCAAATCAACGTTTCCGATCGCTTAGTTTTCCCGGTAAGGAAAAGAGTCAGCGTACTACCTAATTTTCCAGTCTGTAGTGCTGGTTTCCGATCGCTTAGTTTTCCCGGTAAGGAAAAGTACTGTTGCTCGATGAGGCAACCAACCAAGCCTAGTTTCCGATCGCTTAGTTTTCCCCGTAAGGAAAAGCCTAGGTTTCGGTTTCTGGAATAAAAAGCGGCGTGGTTTCCGATCGCTTAGTTTTCCCCGTAAGGAAAAGGATTCACCTGCTGGCACGGCGGTGACCCCCATCAAGTTTCCGATCGCTTAGTTTTCCCCGTAAGGAAAAGTGTAAAATTGTCAAGACCTGACATCAAAGTCACATAGTTTCCGAGCGCTTAGTTTTCCCCGTAAGGAAAAGGCATGTATAAAAAGTACTTACAGCGTTGCGGTTACTAGTTTCCGATCGCTTAGTTTTCCCCGTAAGGAAAAGCAGCATTGTTGCTAATTCGAACGCATTAAGTCTTATAGTTTCCGATCGCTTAGTTTTCCCCGTAAGGAAAAGAGCAATTCAGACACCGACCCTTATGTAACCAGTCCTCAAGTTTCCGATCGCTTAGTTTTCCCGGTAAGGAAAAGTTAAGGAGCTTTATGCTCTCGTGGCTCAGCTTGATGTTTCCGATCGCTTAGTTTTCCCCGTAAGGAAAAGTTTGGGACAAGAAAGGTGTAGTTGAGGTGAACCAGTGTTTCCGATCGCTTAGTTTTCCCGGTAAGGAAAAGTTATTGCAAATCCTCTTTGGAAATTCTGCAGCAGAGTTTCCGATCGCTTAGTTTTCCCGGTAAGGAAAAGCTTTTTTTAGCATTATTCCACCGATATTATACATAAGTTTCCGATCGCTTAGTTTTCCCGGTAAGGAAAAGTTTTGTGATTCAGCATGCTTATGAACAAGGTATGCAGTTTCCGATCGCTTAGTTTTCCCGGTAAGGAAAAGAAAGAAAGGAAAGGCTTACAAGCGCGGCGTCCAATGGTTTCCGATCGCTTAGTTTTCCCCGTAAGGAAAAGATGACATCGGAAACGGTTCTCTAAGCTGGAGTAAGGTTTCCGATCGCTTAGTTTTCCCCGTAAGGAAAAGCAGTGTTATTTTCCCCGCAAACGCGTGGGTTGAATTGTTTCCGATCGCTTAGTTTTCCCCGTAAGGAAAAGCGGGGAAAATGGGTTCATTGGGCTCGCCCATCAGAAGTTTCCGATCGCTTAGTTTTCCCCGTAAGGAAAAAGCTTGGGTTCTAGAACCCTTGCTGTGTCAGCATTGTAGCACCCCATTTCCGTGGGATAGCTAAAAACAACCTAAAAATATGGGCATTATTTTGTGTCAGACAGGTCAGTGGCTCACCAGAGAGGTTGTGCTCTACCATGAAACCAGACATCGCGGTGAACCCCATGCCCTCTCCTTTTCCTGGAATGGACCCCTACCTCGAAGGCTACCTTTGGCCAGACGTGCATAGCGCCCTGGCCAGTAAAATTCGCCAGCAACTCGTCCCCCTACTCCGCCCCAAATACACCGCGCGTTTGGAAGTCTACCTCGCCGAAGATATCACCCCCGAAGGCGAAATCGGCATCCTCTACCCTGATGTAGAAGTGCTCAAAACCAATCCTCGTCCTTCCGTTGTCTCCTCTCCCAGCACTAGCGCCAGCACCACCCTGACCATTACACCCCCAGCGCTCGCCCTTCCCGTACTCCAAGCCGTACAAGTTCGCTTGACCACCGTTGAAATCCGGGATGCTGCTAAGAATCGACTGATCACAAGCCTGGAAATTCTCTCACCCGTCAACAAACGCGAACCCGGTCTCACTAGCTACCGCCAAAAATGCCAGCGGCTGTACCAAGCAAATGTCCATCTCTTGGAACTCGATCTCCTGCGGCGGGGCACTCGCCCGTTTGCGCAACCCCGTCTGCCAGATGTCCCTTACTGCATTGCGCTGACCCGTGCCCAGACCAAACATATTGAAATCTGGCCCGTTAAACTGCCCGAACCGCTTCCGGTTGTGCCGATTCCGCTCCAAGACCCTGACCCCGATGTACCCCTAGATTTGCAAGCGATCCTCAAGGCGATCTATGACGAAGCGGCCTACGACCTTTCTTTAGACTATCGTCAGCCACCCCCGCCGCCTGCCTTTGCTGATACTGATGCGCAATGGCTCCAAGCCCAGGTCTCGGCTTGATCGGGTTGAGTTGTTTGCTTAAAACATCGCTTCCCACTTGTTCCCCAGTTTGCTGCAAAACTAGTAATCAAATGCAGTGATTCTACGAGCAGAGCAACCCTGAAAAATAAGCAGCGCGATCGCTGAAAACTATGGGAGTGGGGGGACTTGAACCCCCACGTCGTTTTACCAACAGCGGATTTTAAGTCCGCAGCGTCTACCATTCCGCCACACTCCCGAGTGGGTCAGAAAAATTTTGACAGAGCTACAGTGTAACAGCATTGACCCAACTTGGGGAGCGATCGCGTGCTAAGAATTTTTAATGGTATTCCCCCTTGCCTAAACCCAGTGGTCATTGTTTATGATGGACATCAGTTCGACTGCGGCGTTGGTGACTGCCGATAACGTTTTTTTGATCTATGTTTGCTTTATGTGGGAACCAATCGCGCTCGTGGCAGTAGACCGGCCCTGGTAGCCGAGGAACTTTAAACGAGATGCACCAATTCCCCCCTGGATTTTCCAGGTCAAAAGCTGAGGTAAGACGGCGTTGTGGTGAACGATTCTTGAAAAGCCCTGGTAACGCACCAGGGCTTTTTGCATGACTTCAATCGGCCCAAGCTGCTCTGTTAAACTTTTCCCATGATGAGGGTATAGGGCTTGGGAAGGGGAGAACACCGCTATGGCTGAGAATTTAGTATTGCTGCTCGAAGATGACCCCACCGCGCGGGAGACGATTAAGGGCATGTTGCCAGGGGGGAAGTTTAAGCTCCTTGAGGTTAGCGACAGCAAAACTGCTCTGGGCATTATTAAGCGGGAGGCTGAAAGCCTGCGCCTAATGGTGATCAAGTTTAAAATGCCCCAAGTCCCTGGCTGGAAGATTATCCAAAAGGCCCAGGAGCATCCTCGCGTTCAAACCATTCCGATGGTGTTGGTCACGAGCGCTGATGATGCGGTGCAGAAGGCGTTCCCGGAAACACCTGAGTTTTTTGAGATTGTTGAGTATCCCTGCGATCGCACTCAGATGCAACGCGCGGTTAAGGCCGCGATGACGAAGGCCAAGCGTCCCCGTAGTGGTGCAACTCAGGCCAAAGCCAAGCCTGTCGCTCCCCCACCCAAAGCCAAAACAGCACCGCCGCCCCCCCCAGCCGCAAAAAAGGTGGCGACTCCCCCACCCCCTCCCGCCACGAAGCAGCGCCCTGCTGCACCACCGCCACCACCCGCAGCGAAAAAGGTTGCAGCCCCGCCGCCACCACCACCCGCCAAGAAACGCCCTGTTGCCCCGCCCCCACCCCCAGCAGCGAAGAAAGTTGCAGCACCGCCCCCCCCTCCTACTGCGAAGCAACGCCCTGCTGCACCCCCTCCACCTAAGGCTAAACCCGCTGCTCCCCCGAAACCTGTAGCCACACCTGCGGCTGTCCAAGCGAAAGCCCAGCCCAAAGCTCAAGCAGCTCCAGCGAAACCTGCGGCTAAACCTACCACTAAGCCTGTCTTCGACCCTGTGCCGTATAGCGGCGGTGATCCCTTTGCCGTGGGCGATCGCACGCCTGTGACGCCAGACCCTGGTTGGCAATCGGATGATCCGTTTGCAGCAGCGATCGCGGCAGGTACGGCTCCCAGCACAACCGTTCCAGCGGCTGTTTCAGACTCTGACCCCAACGATCCCTTTGCGGCTGGGGTTACTCCTACAACAGATACAGCGGCGGCTGACCCCAATGATCCCTTCTTGGGGGACTATGTCCCTGATCCCTTTGACCCAGAACCGACAGTACTTGATGATCAAGACCCTTTTGCTGCGTCAGCAAATTTTAAGTCGCCCCCCGCGATGCCCCCACCAAGTTCGGGGGGCGAATCCTTAGAATTAACCACTAATGAACCTGCTGATGAGACTGATCCCTTAGCGGGGGCGATTGAATCGCTGGATGGCTTGGCCGAGGAGGATGACCCATTAGCCGATTCAGTTACATCTTTGGAAACCCTGGCGGAGCTTGAGGAAGATGACCCTCTGGCGGGGGCGATCGATTCTCTTATGGACGATTCCCCAGAAGCAGATAACGAGGATGATCCCTTTGGTGGGGCGGTCATGAGTTTGACGGATGACAGCGTGATGGATGACCCGGAACCGGAACCCGAGCCGGAACGCGTTGCCGTTGATGCACCCGCACCCCTTGAACCTACTCCTGAGCCTGAGATGGCCGCAGTTGAGGCGGACTGGGGTATTCCCTATGGTGACTTCGAATGTTTACATCAATATAGCGAGGCCCGCGATCGCGGCGTCACCGGACTGGCGATCGGCCCAGACGGTGCGCTCTACACCTGTGGCCC